>NZ_DASVNZ010000293.1:0-24491 GCF_036486225.1 Roseateles sp.
GCGGGCGCGGGCGGGGGTGCGGGCCAGCGGCGGTGGAAGTACGGAAGCCTTCTTTCCCTCGCGCGGAGGGTCGCTTCTCAGGCTTCGAGCGCGCTGCCCGCGAGCAGGTCACGCCATTGCTGCTGCTGTTCGGCGAATTGCAGCCAGGCCTCGTCGGCCAGCGCCTGGTGGCGGTCCGCGTCGGCCGTTTCGCCGAGCATCCGGAAGGTCTGCGCCAGCCGGCTGTGCGTGATCGCGCGGTCGTCGAGCTCGCACTCGGGATCGAGTTCGATCTCGGCCTCGCGCGCCTGATGCAGCGCGTGCTCGTGCTGTCCCAGGTTGGCCCGGCACCAGGCCAGGTCCGACAGCAGGCTGCTGCCCAGACGCTCCAGCCCCAGCGACATCGCCTGCGGCAGATGCTCCTCGTAGAGCCGTCTGGCCTCCTCGAAGCCGCCCTGCATCGTCAGCACCTGCGCGCGCAGCACCGGCGTCAGCTCGGTCATCATCTGCGCGCCGACGGCCTCATCGAAGTGGTGCACCGAGTCCACCGACAGCATCAGCTCGGACCCGCGCCACGACTGGCTCGACAGGCTCTCGCGCCGCAGCTGCGAGGCCCGCATGCCGGCCATGTTGAACATCAGCGCCGACAGCGACGCATCGTCGCCCTCCACCGACGCATGCCGGCGCGCGCGGATGTACCAACGCTGCGCCGTCGCCAGGTCGCCGGCGTAGTGCCAGCTCAAGCCCATCGTGATCGCCAGGCGGGCCTGCGCCACGTTGTGCTCGGGCAGCGCCTCGCCGAGGCAGCGCTTCGCGTAATCGACCAGCGCCACCGGGTCGTGGCGGATGAAGGCCAGCTGCGACAGCCAGGCCGACGCAAGCACCCGCACCTCGACCAGCGCGGGCGAGCTGCCCGCGATCGCATGCGCGCGTTGGATGCGGTCCCAAGCCTGCTGCGCGACGAAGCCGTTGTAGTAGCTCATCAGGCCTTCGGCCATGTGCAGCCAGGCCCCGATCTCCGGATGCGGATGCTGGAAGGAGAGCTGGTGCAGCGCCGTCAGCGCCTCGCGCGCCTCGCCCACCGCGCCGTGACGCGCCAGCAGCATCGCGCGTTTGGCCCGCGCCGCCGCCGAGGCGGTCGGCGAGGTCGCGGCGGCGATGTCCTTGTCCAGCTGCTTCAGCAGCCGGGACTTGATGACCAGGGGGGCGGCGGCGGAAGGCGGGGCTGAGGCGTCTTGCATGCCGGGCCTCAGCGTGTCAGCCGGTCCAGCGCTTCCTGGTACTTCGCGGACGTGTTCGTGATCACGTCCTCCGGCAGTGCCGGCGGCGGCGCGACCTTGCCCCAGGGCTGGCCGTCCACCGTCGCCTGCTCCAGCCAGTCGCGCAGGAACTGCTTGTCGTAGCTCGGCGGGTTGCTGCCGACCGCGTAGCTCTCCGCCGGCCAGTAGCGCGAGGAATCGGGGGTCAGCACCTCGTCCATCAGCGTCAGCGTGCCGTCGGCGTCCAGGCCGAACTCGAACTTGGTGTCCGCGATGATGATGCCCTTGGTCAGCGCGATGTCCGCGGCGCGCTGGTAGAGCTGGATCGCGATGTCGCGCACGCGCTCGGCCAGTTCGCGGCCGATGATCTCGGCGCAGCGCTCGAAGTCGATGTTCTCGTCGTGGTCGCCCATCTCCGCCTTGGTCGCGGGCGTGAAGATCGGCTGCGGCAGCTTGCTGGCGTTCTGCAGGCCGGCCGGCAGCTCGACGCCGCAGACCTTGCCGCTGGCCTTGTATTCGGACCAGCCGCTGCCGGCCAGGTAACCGCGCACCACCGCCTCGATCGGCAGCGGCTTCAGGCGCTTGACCAGCATCGCGCGGTCGCGGACCTGGGCCTTTTCAGCCTCCGTCACCACCGACAGCGGATCGTCGCCGGTCAGGTGGTTGGGAACGATGCCGTCCAGCTTGTCGAACCAGAACAGCGCCATCTTCGTCAGCAGCGCGCCCTTGCCCGGGATAGGCTCGCTCATGATGACGTCGAAGGCCGAGATGCGGTCCGACGCGATCATCAGGATGCGGTCGTCGCCGACCGCATAGTTCTCCCGCACCTTGCCGCGTGCGATGAGGGGAAGGGAGGTGATCGACGAGGTGTGCAGGGCGGCGGTCATGGGTGTGCAGTCGGACGGAACGGCAAAGCCGGGATTCTAGAGGCGGCTCAAGAAACCCCGACGACGCCCCGCGACCCGTCGATCCGCTTCAGGACGCGTCAGATCGACGTGAAGCCGACGTAGCGCGACACGAAGCGGGTCTTGCCCTCGCGCTCGAAGCGCGCCTCGTCCCAATCGCCCTCGTCCAGCCGCGACACGACGTCGGGCTTGAACAGGTAGGTCCAGGCCCGCCGCCAGCTGCCGTCGGCCAAGGTCACCAGCACCTCGTGGCGCTCGTAGTCGTCGCCCTCGAAACGGTCCAGCCGTTCCCAGGCCGCGTCAGGCACGTCGAGGTAGAGGCGGCCGACGACCTGATGGCCCGCCGCCGGGACCATCCCGGGGTAGTCGTGACCGCGCACGGGATGGCGTGCATGGTCCGCGAGCGTGGCCGCGGTCGGTGGCGCGAAGGGCCCTGCGTCGGGGCCACAGACGCGGGCCATGATGTCCGGCCACATCAGCGTGCCGTAGGTGAACGCATGTGCCATGAGCGGATCCCCAAAGACGAGTGCGGAGGTGAAGCGGGCAGAAATGAAAAGACCGGCGCGAGGCCGGTCCGTTCGGAGACTTCGAAGGCGTCCGGAGCTTACTGGACGACTTGCGCCAGCTCGCCGCGCTCATACGCGGCGGCCACCTCGACCAGGCTGCGCGGCTTGATCTTCGGGGCTTGGCCTTCGCAGCCGAACTCCAGGTAACGCGCCTTGCAGACCAGCTTGGCGGCTTCGCGGGCCGGCTTCAGCCATTCGCGGGCGTCGAACTTGTCCGGGTTCTCGAACAGGAACTTGCGCACCGCACCGGTCATCGCCAGGCGGATGTCGGTGTCGATGTTGATCTTGCGCACGCCGTGCTTGATGGCTTCCTGGATCTCCTCGACGGGCACGCCGAAGGTCTCCTTCATCTGGCCGCCGTACTGGTTGATGATCGCCAGCAGTTCCTGCGGCACGCTCGACGAGCCGTGCATCACCAGGTGGGTGTTGGGGATGCGCTTGTGGATCTCCTTGACGCGCGAGATCGCCAGGATGTCGCCGTCGGGCTTGCGGGAGAACTTGTAGGCGCCGTGGCTGGTGCCGATGGCGATGGCCAGCGCGTCCAGCTGCGTGGCCTTGACGAAGGTCGCCGCCTCTTCCGGATCGGTCAGCATCTGGCTGTGGTCCAGCTTGACGTCGGCGCCGATGCCGTCTTCCTCGCCCGCGTCGCCGGTTTCCAGGTTGCCCAGGCAGCCCAGCTCGCCCTCGACGGTGACGCCGACCTTGTGCGACATCTGCACCACGCGGCGGGTCACGTCCACGTTGTAGTCGAAGCTGGCGGGCGTCTTGCCGTCGTCCATCAGAGAGCCGTCCATCATCACCGAGCCGAAGCCCAGGTTGATCGCGCCTTCGCAGACCTTGGGGCTGGTGCCGTGGTCCTGGTGCATCACCAGGGGGATGTGCGGGTAGGCCTCGACCGCCGCCTGGATCAGGTGCTTGATGAAGGCCTCGCCGGCGTACTTGCGGGCACCGGCGCTGGCCTGCAGGATCACCGGGGCGCCAACCTCGTCGGCGGCGGCCATCACGGCCTGCACCTGCTCCAGGTTGTTGACGTTGAACGCGGGAATGCCGTAGCCCTGTTCAGCCGCGTGATCCAGCAGCTGGCGCATCGAGACGAGTGCCATGAGAGTTCTCCGAGATAGTGAAAAATCCTGGGCCGCGGTCGACGCCAAAGCCTCGCCGTAACCGCGCCGTAACTGTTCGGGATTCTAGCGAGCCCCCATGACGGCCTCTGTAACGAACAGAGGGCTCCCCCTGAACTGGTGCCATACCAGTGACCCCACCCGCTCGTTTTTTCCAGGCCTTCCAGGAGGTTCTTCCGGGAACCGTCCAGACGGTCGCGGCGGGCGCAGACCGCATCCGCGCCAGCGCGCTCCCCCTGGACAGGGGTCTGTGCGCTTGCGCGGCGGCGGAAGCGGCCGGTAGGCTGTCGCCCGGGCGTCCCGGCCCGTCGGAGCAAGCGCCGTGCCTTGCCCCGCCGCCGGTGGCGAGGACCGCCCGCGCGACCGCCGCTTCCAGGAATTTCATGACCCGTCTCGCGATCGACCAGCTGACGCTCTGGATCACCGCCGCCGCCAACGAGCATTCGCTCGACCTGCCCGCCTTCGTCGAGGAGCGCACCGGCGCCAGCCACCGCGCCACGCTGAACGCGCTGCGCCGGCTGGTGGACGCCCAGTGGCTGACGCGTTCCGGCACCGCCCGCCGGCCGGTCTTCGGGCCGGGCGCGCTGCGCCAGGTGGCGCGCAGCTACACGCTGCACGGGCTGATGGAGGACGTGGTCTGGCAGCGCGACTATGCGCCCCACTTCGCCCTGCCGCGCCACGTCGCGCGGATGATCCAGCACGGCTTCACCGAGCTGGTGAACAACGCCATCGACCACAGCGGCGGCACCAGCGTCACCGTGTCGCTGCGCCAGACGCCGACCCATGCGCAGTTGCTGGTGTCGGACGACGGCTGCGGCGTCTTCGAGAAGATCCGCGACACCTACGAGCTGACCGACGCGCGCCACGCGATGCTGGAACTCAGCAAGGGCCGGCTGACGACGCAGCCGCAGGCGCACACCGGGCGCGGGCTGTTCTTCAGCTCGCAGCTGGCGGACGTCTTCGACATCCACGCCAACGGCAAGGCCTTCCAGCGCCGCGCCTGGGAAGGCAACGCGTGGAAGGACGGCAAGGGCCTGCCGCGCCAAGGCAGCTCGATCTACATGGCGATGTCGCTGGAGAGCAAGCGCACGCTGGAGCAGGTGCTGGAGCAGTGGAGCGTCGACGGCACCGGCATCGCCTTCGACCAGACGCGGGTGATGCTGAACCTGGTGGTCGTCGCCGGTCAGATGCTGGATTCACGCGCGCAGGCGCGGCGCGTGGCGGCGCGGCTGCCGCAGTTCAAGCGGGCGGAGGTGGACTTCGACGGGGTCACCGATGTCGGGCACGCCTTCGCCGACGAGTTGTTCCGCGTCTTCGCGCGGGCGCACCAGGAAGTGGAACTCGTGCCCCTGAACATGACGCCGCGCATCGCCGCGCTGGTGCAGGCCGCGCGCAGCGCCTGAAGCGGACAGCGCCTCAGAGATCGCTGTCGACCAGGGCCTGGAGCGCGGCGCGGCTGCGGGCGATCGCTTCGTCCAGACGCGGCAGCAGCGAGGCAGGCTCGCTGCCCTTGGCGGCGCCGAACACGATGCCCTCTTCCACCACCGGCTTGGGCAAGACCTGGAACTGCGTCCCGTTGCGCAGCGCGCGCAAGCGCCGCTCCAGCGCGGCGGCGCTGCCGCGATGGGTCGCGATCAACGCGTCGCAGCGTCCCGCCGCCAGCATGCGCGCGCGGCCGCCGAGATCGGTGCCGCCGCCCTCGACGTGGAACAGCTTCTTCTGCCGGGCCTCCTCGAACGCCGCACCGTAGGTCGCGCCGCGCGTCACGCACAGCGCGTGGCCGCGCAGGTCGTCGAGCTTGTCGAAGCGCAGGGGCCGCGCCTTCGGCACGACCAGCCAGCCGCGGCTCACGAAGACCGGATGGCTGTACGCGAAGACCTTGTCCCGCGCCGGATTGCGCGACAGCCCGAAGACCAGGTGCTGGCCGAGTTCCGCGCCCAGCAGCGCGCGCGGCCAGGGCAGCAGCAGCAATTCCCATTGCAGGTCGGCCGCCTCGGCAATCCGCTTGAGCAGGGGCAGGACGAAGGGTTTGTGGGTCTGCTCGCTGATCGCGAGCCGGACCGGCTCCCGGCCGTCGGCGGCGACGCCGGGGGCCGCATCGACGCCGACATCGCCTTGCGCGAGCACGGTGCCGGCGGTCAGCCCCGCACCCAGGCCGCCGATCAGCAGATCGCGGCGGCGCAGCGGTGTCACGGCGCGGCTCCGGGAGATCGCCGATGCGTCAGCCGACGCGGCAGACCTTCAGCATGTTGGTGCCGCCCGGATAGCCCATCGGCTCGCCGCAGGTGATCGCGTAGGTGTCGCCCGGCATCAGCACGCCGCGTTCGATCAGCAGATCTTCCGCAGCCTTGAGCGCCTCGTCTCGGTCGTTGAAGTTGGGCATCAGCAGCGGCGTGACGTTGCGGTACAGCGCCATCTTGCGATGCGTCAGCACCTGCGAGGTCAGCGCGTAGATCGGCACGTGGATGCGGTGGCGGCTCATCCACAGCGCGGTGGAGCCGGACTCGGTCAGCGCCACGATCGCCTTGCAGCCCAGGTGGTGCGCGGTGAACAGCGCGCCCATGGCGATCGACTGGTCGATGCGGCCGAACTGACGGTTGGCGAAGTCGGTGTCCAGGGTTACGAACTCGGCGTTCTCCGCCTCCAGCGCGATCGCGGCCATCTGCTGGATGGTCTCGACCGGGAAGCGGCCGGCGGCGGTCTCGGCGCTCAGCATCACGGCGTCGGTGCCGTCGAGCACGGCGTTGGCGACGTCGGACACCTCGGCGCGGGTCGGCACCGGGTTCACGATCATCGACTCCATCATCTGCGTCGCGGTGATGCAGACCTTGTCGAGCTCCAGCGCCATCTTGATCATGCGCTTCTGCAGCGCGGGCACGGCGGCGTTGCCGACTTCCACGGCCAGGTCGCCGCGAGCCACCATGATGCCGTCGGAGGCCTTCAGGATCGCCTCCAGGTGCGGGATCGCCTCGTAACGCTCGATCTTGGCGATCATCCCCGGCTTGTGGCGATACGGCTCGCCGGCAACGTTGGCCAGCTGGCGCGCCATTTCCATGTCGGTGGCGTTCTTGGGGAAGCTCACCGCCAGGTATTCGCACTGGAAGGACATCGCGGTCTTGATGTCCTCCATGTCCTTGCCGGTCAGCGCGGGCGCGGTCAGGCCGCCACCCTGCTTGTTGATGCCCTTGTTGTTGGACAGCTCGCCGCCCTGCTTCACGATGGTGTGCACCTGCGAGCCGCGCACCGCCTCAACCGTCAGCACCAGCAGACCGTCGTTCAGCAGCAGCGTGTCGCCGGGCTTCACGTCGCGCGGCAGTTCCTTGTAGTCCAGACCCACGACCAGCTCATTGCCCGGCTCGGTGCGGTCGGCGTCGAGCACGAAGGGCGTGCCGTTCACCAGCTCGATCTTGCCGTTCTCGAACTTGCCGACACGGATCTTCGGGCCCTGCAGGTCGGCCATGATGGCGACCTGACGGCCGGCACGGGCGGCGACCTCACGCACCATGCGGGCGCGGTCGATGTGATCCTGCGCCTTGCCGTGCGAGAAGTTCAGCCGCACCACATCGACGCCGGCCTGGATCATCCGCTCCAGCACCTCCGGGGAGGACGATGCGGGACCGAGGGTGGCGACGATCTTGGTGGCTCGGGACATGTCTTGTCTCTGTCTGAAATTTAGTTACAGCGGTCGATTATGAGCCGCTAAAACGACATCGGAACAGTTTCCACGAGTTACGGCGGAGTTTCCAACGGCACGGATCGTTCGGACCGAGCACCGGTGGCATGACCACCCCCGGCGACTCGGGCTTCGCGAGGGGGCGCCCAACTCGGTCCGCTCACCTTCGGCTCGCTGCCCTCAGACAGTCTGCGCCCAGTCAGTCAGGAAAGCGCGCTCCGCGCGCCTCGCTTCGCCCTCCTCGCCGGGGGTGGCCATGCCACCTCCCAGCAAGGATCAGGCCTTCGCGGCCTTGACGTCCGCGACCGCCAGTGCCGTCATGTTGACGATGCGGCGCACCGTCGCCGACGGGGTCAGGATGTGCACCGGGCGCTTGGCGCCCAGCAGGATCGGGCCCACCGTCACGCCTTGACCGCCGACGACCTTCAGGACGTTGAACAGGATGTTCGCAGCGTCCAGTGTCGGCAGCACCAGCAGGTTCGCCGAGCCGGTCAGCGTCGAGTCCGGCAGGAAGTTGTCGCGCACGTCCTCGGACAGCGCCGCGTCGCCGTGCATCTCACCGTCGCATTCGATCTCGGGATGCGCGGCGGAGAACAGGTCGCGGGCTCGGCGCATCTTGACCGCCGACGCGCGCTTGCTGCTGCCGAACATCGAGTGCGACAGGAAGGCCACCTTCGGCGGCAGGCCGAAGCGCTGCAGCTCCTCGGACGCCTGCCAGGCGATGTCGGCCAGCTGCTCGGCCGTCGGATCCTCGTTGACGAAGGTGTCGGCGATGAAGAGCGTGCGCTGCTCCAGCATCAGCGCGTTCATCGTCGCGAAGTTGGAGACCTCCGGCTTCAGGCCGATCAGGTTCTGGATGTGTTCCAGGTGCGAGTCGAAGCGCCCGACGGTGCCGCAGATCATCGCGTCGGCGTCGCCGAGCTGGATCGCGAGCGCGCCGATCGTCGTGTTGGAGCGGCGCACCGCGGACTTGGCCATCTCCGGCGTGAAGCCGTTGCGGCCCATGACCTGGTGGTAGGCCTCCCAGTACTGGCGGAAACGGTGGTCGTTCTCGGGGTCGATGACGAGCGCGTCCTCGCCCAGCTTGATGCGCAGGCCGGCGCGCTTCAGGCGCATCGCGATGACCTCGGGGCGGCCGATCAGCGTCGGCTTGGCCAGGCCTTCGTCGAGCGCCACCTGCACGGCGCGCAGCACGCGCTCATCCTCGCCCTCGGCGTAGATGACGCGGGCCGGGTGGGCCTTCGCCTCGGCGAAGACCGGGCGCATGAACATGCCGGTCTGGTAGACGAAGCGCGACAGCTGCTCGCGGTAGGCGGCCATGTCCTGGATCGGACGCGTGGCGACGCCGGACTCCTCGGCCGCCTTGGCCACCGCCGGCGCGATGCGCAGGATCAGCCGGCTGTCGAAGGGCTTGGGGATGATGTAGTCGGGACCGAAGGCCAGGTCCTGCCCGGCGTAGGCGGCGGCGACTTCCGGCGGCGTCTCGGCCTTGGCCAGTTCGGCGATCTCGCGCACGCAGGCGAGCTTCATCGCCTCGGTGATCTTGGTCGCGCCGCAATCCAGTGCGCCGCGGAAGATGTACGGGAAGCACAGGACGTTGTTCACCTGGTTCGGATAGTCCGAGCGACCCGTCGCGACGATGCAGTCGGGGCGCGCTTCCTTCGCGAGCTCGGGGCGGATCTCCGGTTCCGGGTTGGCCAGCGCCAGGATGATGGGCTGGCGCGCCATGGTCTTGACCATCTCGCCGGTCAGCACGCCGGCGGCCGAGCAGCCCAGGAACACGTCCGCGTCCTTGACCACGTCGGCCAGCGTGCGCGCCGGGGTGATCTGGCAGTAGCGCTGCTTGGACTCGTCGAGCCTGGCGGCGTCGGCGCGCTCGCTCTGGATCACGCCCTTGGAATCGACGACGAAGATGTTCTCGCGCTTCACGCCCAGGCCGACCATCACGTCCAGGCAGGCGATGGCCGCGGCGCCGGCGCCCGACACCGCGACCTTCACCGCCCCGATGTCCTTTCCGACGAGTTCCAGGCCGTTCAGCAGCGCCGAGCTGGAGATGATCGCGGTGCCGTGCTGGTCGTCGTGGAAGACGGGGATGTTCATGCGCGCGCTCAGCTGCTTCTCGATGTAGAAGCACTCGGGCGCCTTGATGTCCTCGAGGTTGACGCCGCCCAGCGTGGGCTCCATCGCCGCGATGATCTCGACGAGTTTGTCGGGATCGCGCTCGGCCAGCTCGATGTCGAAGACGTCGATGCCGGCGAATTTCTTGAACAGGCAGCCCTTGCCTTCCATCACCGGCTTGGCGGCCAGCGGACCAATGTCGCCCAGGCCCAGCACCGCGGTGCCGTTGGTGATGACGCCGACCAGGTTGCCGCGCGAGGTGTACTCGGCGGCCAGGGACGGATCCTGCTCGATGTCGAGGCAGGGATAGGCGACGCCCGGCGAATAGGCCAGCGACAGGTCGCGCTGGTTGGCCAGCGGCTTGGTGGGCGTGACGGCGATCTTGCCGCGCGTGGGGAAGCGGTGGTACTCCCGCGCCGCCTCGCGCAGTGCGGCCTCGGCCGGGCTGAGGTCGAGGCCGTCGTTCTTGTCGGTCATGCAAATCTCCGTCGCGATGAATGGGGCCCGGCGCCCTGCGGGTGGCGGTCTTCGCGGCGCAACAACGCGCCTCCGTAACCGCGCGGTAATGGGGCCTGGGGGGCGCAAAGCTTAATCCTCCGGCTCCGGCGGCGCGATGAATTCAGCTTTAACTCCCATGCAAAGATGGCAATCGACGATGCGCGCCGCGTAACCCGCATCGGGATTTGCCCGCAAGTTGGAGCAACCTCCCTAGATCCGCCCGCAAGTGCCGGCACCCGGGCACCCATCACGACGTGCGAACAACGCGCTCCTTAGAATGCGCCCCGCTGTCGTCTACCTCTTCCGAGTCCCGCCGTGCCGATCTCCCCGACCTCCCTGCCCGCTTCGACTTCGCAGCGCCGCGCGCTGCTTCGCCTGACCGCCGCCCTGCCCCTGTCGCTCGCCCTGGGCGCACCGCGCGCCCTGTTCGCGCAGACCGCGGCGCTGGCCGGCGCCGGCGCCTCGTTCCCTTCGCTGGTCTATGGGCGTTGGGCCTCGGCCTACGAGAAGGCCAAGGGTCAGGCCGTGAGCTACAAGCCGACGGGCTCCGGCGACGGCGTCAAGCAGATCACCGCGCGCGGCGTGGCCTTCGGCGGCAGCGACTCGCCGCTGGCTTCCGACGAGCTGACCAAGCGCAAGCTCGTCCAGATCCCGATGCTGGTCGGCGGCATCGTGCCGGTGGTCAACCTGCCGGGCGTGCCGGAAGGCCGGCTGCAGCTCACCGGCGACCTGCTCGCCGAGCTGATGATGGGGCGCGTCGCGAAGTGGAACGACGGCCGCATCGCCGCTTTGAATCCGGGGGTCGCGCTGCCTGCGCTGCCGGTCAAGCGCATCGTGCGGGCCGACAAGTCCGGCACGACCGAGGGCTACACCAAATACCTGAGCGCGGTGTCGCCGGCCTTCGCCAAGGACGTGGGCGCGAACGCGCAGCCGAAGTGGCCCGGCGAAGTCGAGGCGGCCGAAGGCAACGACGGCATGGCCAAGGCGCTGAAGGCGGCGCCCGGCACCCTCGCGTACGTGAGCTACGACCGCGTGCAGCGCGACAAGCTCAACGGCGTGCGCCTGCGCAACGCCGCCGGCCAATGGGTCGCGGCGGGCGAGACCGGCTTCAAGTCCGCGATCGCCAACAGCGACCTCTCGCGCAAAGGCGACGACCTGGCCTCGCTGATGGACCGCGACGGCGCGGAGAGCTGGCCCATCACGATGACCAGCTTCATCCTGATCGACGCGACGCCCGCGACCGGCGTCGGCGCCGCGCCGGTGATGAGCTTCCTGTACTGGTGCTTCATGCACGGCGACGACCTGACGCGCGGCACCGGCTTCGCGCCGCTGCCCGTCGCGCTGCAATCCAAGCTGGCCGCCCGCTTCGCGGCGGTCAAGCCCGCTGACGGGAAGCTGCCGGCCTATCTGGGGATCTGAAGCCTCAGCCCTTCAGGCGCGGCGTCGCATCGACGCGCGCCTGCAAGTCGGGCGGCAGTCCCTCGGTCATGTAGCTGAGCCTGGCGCCCCATTCGCGTCCTGCGGGCCACAGCAGGTCCGCCGTGGTCTGCACCTGATCCAGCACGTCGTCTTCGGTCAGGTGCCGAGCCCGCAGCCCTTCCGGGTCGATGCGCATCACCAGGCACAGCATCGTGCCGCCGCCTTCGGCCTCCGGCAGTGGGGCTTCAAAGGCCCAGGCCTGACCGATGAGCGGATTCGCCGCCAACGCGTGCCGCAAGGCGTCCTGTTGCCACGGGGTCAGGGCGTGCACTTGCACCCGCCCCTTCTGCAAGGCCTCACCCGCTTCCCACAACCGGCGCTGGCGCAGCCGGCGAGCTGCAGCGTCGCGTCGCGGCACTTCCACCGACAACATCGGCCACTGCGTCCGGTCGGTGCCTGCCAAGGCGGCATGCCCCATCGTCCATCGCAGACGCTGCGACTCGCCCGCCCAGGGCGAATGCGACCGGCACTGCGCGTCCCACGACGCACCCAACCAGCGCGCGCCGGCGCACTCGTCTGCACCGGCCGGCGTCAGGTCCAGGTCCGACGGATCGCAGCCCAGCGCCGCCAACCGCGCTGCATGGGTCGGATGACTGCCGCGCGGCTGCCGGTGTTGCAACAGCTCCGCGACTTCAGCCGCCGTCACCGGCTCGCGCGTCAGCGCTCGAGGCGCCCATTCCACCCAATCGGCCGGGGGCTCGACATCGAGCGCCAGACGCTCGCGCACCATGTCTTCGAAGGTCCGGGCCTGGCGGACGGAAGCGCGCTCGATCAACAGCAGCGCCCGGCCGAGTGCCCGCGGCGAAGCCAGCCGCGCGGCGAGCGCATCGGCCTCGAACTCGCAGCGACGGGAATGCGCCTCGCTGGCGCGGCGGAACCAGGGCAGGAACATCGCCGCGAAGTTGCGGCCCGCGCGCTCCCAAGGGCTCGACGACTCGACGTCCTCGTCCATCGACAGTCGTTCGGTCCGGGCCCAGCTCGACCACGCAGCGCGCGTGCGGTAGACCCAATGACCGAGCCGGCCGTGGCGGCGCGAGAAGTGCCCGAGTTCATGGGCAATCACGGCCTCTGCGGCCGCTTCGTCCAGCAGGCGCAGCAGCGGCAGTCCGAGCACCAGCACCCGCCGCGTCGGCCTCAGCGACAGTCCGCGATGACGTTCCAGCGCGCCGGCGTTGATCGAGGCGTCGAGCGCGATCTCATGGACCCGCGGCGCCTGCAGCGCATCCGTCAAGGCATCCACCTTGGCATACAACCCGGGCGCCTCATCCCGGCGCAGCGTCTTCAGCGACAGCCGCCAGTCGGGCTGCACCAGCCAGGCCAGCAGCACGAAACCCAGACCGCCCCAGATCAGCACGGTGTTGTTGGCACCGTAGAACATGATCGGGATCGCCATCGCCACGGCGCAAGGCAGCAGCAACAGCAACTGGAAAAAGGCGGACGCGGCCACGGCGGCGCCGGCCACGACCCAGGTCGGCGGCGATGGATCCGCCACGGTCTGCTCGTTCATCAATTCCTCCCTGATCGACGGCGCGTCGTGCACGCCGGCGATCCCTCGTCATGGTCGACCGCGTCACAGGCGATCGCTCTCATGAAAGGCGAAAGGGCGCCGAAGCGCCCTTTCCTTGTCGTCGGGCCTGGGCCCGCCGCGTCAACCCTGCGCGCGCTTGGCCAGGATCTCGAACGCCGGCAGGGTCTTGCCTTCCAGCACTTCGAGGAAGGCGCCGCCGCCGGTGGAGATGTAGCCCACCTGGTCCTCGATGCCGTACTTGGCGATCGCCGCGAGCGTGTCGCCGCCGCCGGCGATCGAGAACGCGTCCGACGCCGCGATGGCGCGCGCGATGGTCTCGGTGCCGTGGGCGAAAGCGTCGAACTCGAACACGCCGACCGGGCCGTTCCACACGATGGTGCCGGCCGCCTTGAGCTGTTCGGCCAGCAGGGCCGCCGTCTTCGGACCGATGTCCAGGATCAGGTCATCGTCGGCCACGTCCGTCGCGGCCTTCACCGTGGCCGGCGCATCGGCGGCGAAGGTCTTGGCCGTCACCACGTCCACCGGGATGGGCACCGCGGCGCCGCGCGCCTTCATGGCCTCGATCACGGCCTTGGCTTCGCCGACCAGGTCGGGCTCGGCCAGCGACTTGCCGATCTTCAGACCGGCCGCCAGCAGGAAGGTGTTGGCGATGCCGCCGCCGACGATCAGGCCGTCGACGTTGGCCGACAGCGACTTCAGGATGGTCAGCTTGGTCGAGACCTTGGAGCCCGCCACGATCGCCACCAGCGGGCGCTTCGGATTGGCCAGGGCCTTGGTGATGGCGTCGATCTCGGCGCCCAGCAGCGGGCCGGCGCAGGCGATCTTCGCGAACTGCGCGATGCCGTAGGTCGAGGCCTCCGCGCGGTGCGCGGTGCCGAAGGCGTCGTGGACGAAGATGTCGCACAGCGCGGCCATCTTCTTCGACAGTTCTTCGCTGTTCTTCTTCTCGCCCTTGTTGACGCGGCAATTCTCGAGCAGCACGACCTGACCCGGCTTGACGTCGACGCCGTCGACCCAGTTCGCGACCAGCGGCACGTCGCGGCCGAGCAGCTCGCCCATCCGCTTGGCGACCGGCGCCAGCGAGTCCTCGGGCTTGAACTCGCCCTCGGTCGGGCGGCCCAGGTGCGAGGTGACCATCACCGCGGCGCCGGCCTTGAGCGCCATCTCGATCGCGGGGATCGAGGCGCGGACGCGCGTGTCTTCGGTGATCTCGCCCGCATCGTTGAGCGGCACGTTCAGGTCGGCGCGGATGAAGACGCGCTGGTCGGCCACCTTGCCGGCGGCGATCAGATCGGCGAATCGCAGGACGTTCATGGGATGAGCTTCGAGTAGTTGGAAAGCGGTGCGCCGGAGGCTCGCGCGCGCGGCGGAGACGCAGCATGCGAAGGCCGGCAAATCGGCCCGCAGCTTAACAGCCGCGTGACGACGACCCGCGTCCGAGCGGGTTACGGAACGCCGCTGAAACCGGCGACCGCCGGCGCTGCGCGTGCGCTCACCAGCCGAGGCCGATCCTCAAGGCGAGCATCACCGCGGTGCCGCTGACGATGGTCCCGAGGATGCCGCGCTTCCAGAAGAAGTAGGCCGTGCCGACGGCGGCCGCATAGAGCCGCGCGTCCTTCCAGGTGTGGATCAGCTCGCCCTGCGTCATGACGATCTCCGGCACGATCACCGCCGCGAGCGCCGCCAGCGGCGCGTAGCGCAGACCGTCGCGAACCCACTGCGGCAGCGGGATCTCGCGGTCCGGGATCATGAAGAAACTGCGCGTGACCATCGTGATCACCGCCATGCCGAGGATGCCCAGCACCGCCTCCCACACGCTCATGCGGACCTCCCGTTGGAAGAGTTCGATGCGTTAGATGCGCTCGACGCGCCGGAGGGTCCGGACGAGCTGGACGGGCTCGCCGGCGGCAGCCACTTCTCCATCAGCAGCCCGACCGCCACCGCCGCGGCGATGGCCACGAGGATGTTGAGCCGCAACGGCAGCGCATACGCCGCCACCGCCGCGCAGCCGGCCACCACGCCCGAGATCCAGGTGTTGCGGTCCTTCAGCAGCGAGTAGCTCAGCCCCAGCAGCGCCAGCACGCCGGCGAAGCCCAGACCCCAGTTCGTCGGGATGCGGTCGGCGAGCAGGATGCCGGCGATGGCCGGGATCTGCCACGCGAACCAGTTGGTCGCCACGCCGCCCCAGAAGTAGGGCAGCTGGTTGTCCGGATCAGGCTTCAGGTCCGGGAAGCGCTTGAGGAAGGCGACGTAGTTGAGGTCGGCCGCGAAGTAGCCGATGACCAGCCGTTGCGCGCGGGGCAGCGGCTCGAAGTACAGGCGCCACTGGGCGCTGAAGATCACGAAGCGCAGGTTGACGCAGAAGGCCGTGGCCCACAGGACCCACAGCGGGGCGCCGCTGGCCAGCAGCGGCAGCGCGGCCAGCTGCGAGCTGCCGGCGAAGACCGCCAGGCTCATCAGCAGCGACAGGCCCACGCCCAGGCCGCTCTTGACCATGGCCACGCCGGTCACCAGCCCCCAGGCCGAGATGCCCAGCGTGATGCCGAGCATCTCCTTGGAGCCGCGCTTGAATTCCGGGTGGCGCACCAGCGCCGAGAGTCCTTCCGCCATGGGCGCGATTGTCGTCTGCGCGGTGCACAAACGAATCGCCCCTCGCCCGCTGTCGCGGTGAGGGGCGTCCACACAGCGCCCTGGGGCGCCGCTTCAAGCGTTCACGGCACTCACTTCAGCTTGCGCACCGAGCCCGAGCCCGCGTTGGACAGGCTGATCTCCGGGCTGCCGACGTAACCGACGTCGCCCGAACCGGCGATGCGCACGTCCAGCTTGCGGGTCGGCGCCACGGTGACGTCGCCGCTGCCGGAAATGCTGACCTTGGCCTCGTCGACGACCAGCTCGCGGGTCTTGACGTCGCCGCTGCCGGCCACCGAGACCGACAGGGCGTTGGCCTTGCCGTTGAACAGCATGTCGCCGCTGCCGGCGACGCGCAGCGTCACGTGGTCGGCTTCCAGGCCCTGCACGCGCAGGTCGCCGCTGCCGGCGATGCTGGCGTCCAGGTTGCCGGTCTTCATCGCCTCGACGCGGATGTCGCCCGAGCCCGAGATCGACAGGCCGCGCAACTGGCGCATGTCCAGCGTGATGGTCGGCGTGCCCCGCGCGTTCAGGCTGTAGCCGCGCTTGGGCGAGATCTCCAGCGTGCGGCCCTTGCTGCCGTCGATGACCTTGGTCTCGATGTAGCTGAACAGGTTGCGGTCGGTCTTGACCTCGACCTTGTCGGCCGGGCCCTGGCGCACCAGGACCTTGAAGTCGCCCGACAGCGCCACCGCATCGAACGCGCCCACATCGCGCGCGTCGGCGGCGACGTCGCCGTTGCCCTCGATGCGCTGGGAGCTGCCGAAGCTCAGCGACCAGGCATGCGCGGTGCCGACGGCGCCCACGGACGCCAGGCTCAGCGCGGTGATGGCGAACAGACGGCGGGTGGCACGGAAGGACGTTGTGGTCATGAGCGATCTCCTGATCTTTCGGATGATCGTATCTTCGTTGCGACGCCCCTGCCCCGCGACCGGGCGACGACGAACTGCACCATCCACGGGATCAACTGCGCGGCCGACCGATGTTCCGGACGAGCCGGCGGCCCGTCAATGCCCGCCCTTGCCCTTGTCTGCCGACTTGTCCGCCGGCTTGTCCGCGGCCTTCTCGCCCACCTGCCCCTTGGCGGAGCGCGGCGAGTCCTCCTCGTCGTCGGACGCGGCGGCGGCTGGCCGGCTGGCCTGCGGATTCGCGACCTGCGGACGGGTGCCCTCGAGCTTGTTCTCCCGCATGTACTCGTCCATCTCCCGCCAGCCGTCGTAGACCGCGGCCTTCTGGGCCTTGGGGTTCAGGGCGTAGCAGTCCTCGATGGCGCGCAGCGCGTTGCGGCAGGCGCCGCCGATGGCCTTGCCCTCGGCCTGCTTGGCCGCGGCGACCTTGGCGGGATCCTCGATGCCGAGCTGATCGCAGCCGGCCAGCAGCACGGCGGCGCCGAGCAGCGTCGCCGACACGGTCAGGGAACGGAAAGAGGCGGTCATGCTGTCCTTTTCGGCCGCCGGGGACAGGCGCTTGAATGAGGCGCACCGGCGGGATCGGGCCATTGTGCCGTCGACCCCACGCCCCTCGATCCAATGAAAAACACCGCCCGGAGGCGGTGTTTCGTGGCGCCGGAGGCCTCGGAGGGTCCTACGACGCCTCTGCGGGAAACCGGCTCGGTTACCGTTCAGCTGCGCGCCATCGCCATCAGGCGCTCGATACGCTCCTCGGTCGACGGGTGGGTGCTGAACAGCCCCTTGAGGCCGCCGCCCGACAGCGGGTTCATGATCATCATCTGCGCCGTCTCGGGGTGACGCTCGGTGGTCTCGAGCGGGATGCCCTGGGCGTAGCGGTGGATCTTGTCCAGCGCCGTGGCCAGCGCCTGCGGGTCGCCGGAGATCTCCGCGCCGCCGCGGTCGGCCTCGAATTCGCGGGCGCGGCTGATCGCCATCTGAATCAGCGAGGCCGCGATCGGAGCCAGGATCGCCACCAGGATGCCGACGATCGGGTTGGCCGGCCGGCCTTCGCTGTCGCGCGGGCTGAAGAACATGGCGAAGTTCGCCAGCATCGAGATCGCGCCGGCCATCGTTGCGCTGACCGTCGAGATCAGGATGTCGCGGTGCTTCACGTGGGCCAGTTCATGCGCCATCACGCCGCGCAGCTCGCGCTCGGACAGCACGCGCAGGATGCCAGTGGTGGCGGCGACGGCGGCGTGCTCCGGATTGCGGCCGGTGGCGAACGCATTGGGCGCGTTCTCCTCGATCAGGTAGACCTTGGGCATCGGCAACTGGGCGCGTGCGGCCAGTTCCTTGACCATGTTGTAGAACTGCGGCGCGCTGCGTTCGTCGACCTCCTGGGCGTTGTACATCTTCAACACCAGCTTGTCGGAGAACCAGTAGCTGAAGAAGTTCATGCCCACCGCGACGGCCAGCGCGATCAGCATGCCCGTCTGGCCACCCAGCAGGGAGCCGATCACCATGAACAGCGCGGTGATGGCGGCCATCAGGACGGCGGTCTTCATCAGGTTGAACATGCAATCACTCCTCGAGAAAAGCGGCCGCGGCCGCGAAGGGGAACTCATCCGGACGGTACACCGTCCCGATGTCCCAGTTGACGGCGAGGCCGTCGGGTTCAAGCCGGCGCGGGGCCGGTTTGTCCGACGGTTCAGTCAGGGTTAAGCGAAGCGGAGACCGGCCTGGAGCGGTCGGGCCTGCAGGAAGGCGGCCGCCGGCAGGCGCTTGCCGCCGGCGCGCTGGAGCTCGGTCAGTCGGACGCTGCCGGTGCCGCAGGCGACGACCGGACCTTCGGCCGACACCGCCAGCACCTGCCCCGGCTCGCCGAGTGTGCCGTCGGCCTCGACGAGTTCGGCGCGCCAGACCTTCACCACCTCGCCGTCGAGCTGCGCGACGCCGCCCGGGAAGGGGTCGAAGGCGCGCAGCCGGCGCACGATCTGCGCGGCGTCGTCGGCCCAGCGGATCTGGCTTTCGGCCTTCTCGATCTTGTGGGCGTAGGTGACGCCCGCCTCGGGCTGCCTCACCGGATGGAAGCCGCCGCAGGCGGCGAGCTCCAGCGCCTCGACGATCAGCCGGCCGCCGAGCGTCGCCAGCTTGTCGTGCAGGCTCGCGGTCGTGTCCGTCGCGGCGATGGGCAGGCGCTCGAGCAGCAGCATGTCGCCGGTGTCCAGGCCCTCGTCCATCTGCATGATGGTGATGCCGGTCTCGGCGTCGCCGGCCTCGATGGCGCGATGGATGGGCGCGGCGCCGCGCCAGCGCGGCAGGATCGAGCCGTGGATGTTCAGGCAGCCCAGCCGCGGCAGTTCCAGCACCCACGTCGGCAGGATCAGCCCGTAGGCGGCGACGATGAGCACGTCCGGGCGCGCGGCCAGCAGCGCCTGCCGGCCGGACTCCGCCTCGTCGGGGAACCTGCCGTCCAGCCGCAGGCTGCGCGGCTGCGCCACGGCGATGCCGCGCGCCACCGCGAGCTGCTTCACCGGCGAGGCCTGCAGCTTCATGCCGCGCCCGGCGGGACGATCCGGCTGGCTCAGCACCAGCGGGACCACGAACCCGGCGTCCAGCAGCGCCTGCAGCGCCACGGCGGCGAATTCCGGAGTGCCTGCGAAGGCGACGCGCAACGGTGCGGCCATCAGGACTTCGCGTCCTCGCGGGCCTTCTTCACCAGCTTGGTCTTGATGCGCTCGCGCTTGAGCGGGCTCAGGTATTCGACGAACACCTTGCCGGCGAGATGGTCCATCTCATGCTGCACGCAGACGGCCAGCAGGCCCTCGGCATCGAACTGGAAGGTGTGGCCGTCGCGGTCCAGCGCCTGGACGGTGACCTTCTTGTGGCGCATGACCTTGTCGTAGATGGTCGGCACGGAGAGGCAGCCCTCCTCGCCTTCCATCATCTCCTCGCTGCGGGCGACGAGCTCCGGATTGATCAGCACCAGCGGCTGGTTGCGCTCCTCGGAGACGTCCATGACCAGCAGGCGCTCGTGCACGTCCACCTGCGTGGCGGCCAGGCCCACGCCGTCGGCGTCGTACATCGTCTCCAGCATGTCGTCGGCCAGCTGGCGCAGGCGGTCGTCGACCGCGGCGATGGGCTTGGCCACGGTGTGCAGGCGTGGATCGGGGTATCGAAGAATGGAAAGTTTCGCCATGGTGAGGACGCGAGGCGCGGTGCGCGGCTGTGGACAGCACACAACGCCGGTTTGTAAGGGCTTGCAAGGGAGGGCAGGCCGGTTCATTGCCGGGCCCCCTGAACCGGGGCAGAATCGCCGCCAGCGAGACGGTTGATTTTCGCCGATTTGGCGGTCAGTCTGGCCCTCGTCACAAAAGCGCCACTGGCCACGAGGGGCCTTCGATCTCGGCGCGCGGAGAACAAGTAATGACGCAAAGGCGGCCGCTGGGCTTGACGATGATTTCTGCAGCCCTGCTGGCGGGCACCTTTGCCGCCGCACCGTCGTTTGCGGCGGGGGACTTCCCCATCACCCAAGGGCAGCGCCAGACGGCGCAGCAGGTCGCGCAGGCCGGCGTCCCGCTGTCGGAGCTGGCGCCCAACGCGCCCGACACCTACACGGTCAAGGCGGGCGACACGCTCTGGGCCATCTCGGGCCTGTTCCTGAAGAGCCCGTGGCGCTGGCCCGAGCTCTGGGGCATGAACAACGACCAGATCCGCAACCCCCACCTGATCTACCCCGGCCAGGTGCTGATGCTGATCAAGGCCGACGGCCGCGCCCGCCTCCAGCTGGGCCGCGACGTGGGCACCGGCGCCCCCGGCAGCACGGTGAAGCTGTCGCCGCGCGTGCGCTCCGAATCGCTGTACGACGGCTCCATCGCCGCGATCCCCCAGCACCTGATCGAGCCCTTCCTCAACGAAGCGGTGGTGCTCAACGACAACGAGCTGGCGACCGCTCCCCGGATCGTCTCGGCGCAGGAGAACCGCGTCTGGATGAGCAAGGGCGACCTGGCCTACGCCCGCGGCAATCTGCCCGTGGACGCGAACGCCTTCCGCATCTTCCGCGAGCCGCGCGCCCTGCGCGATCCGCAGACGAAGGAAGTGCTGGGCTACGAAGCGGTCTATGTCGGCACCGCCGACCTGACCCGACCGGGCAGCGGTGTCGGCACGAAGGACGAGGTCCCCTCGACGCTGACGCTGACGCTGAACCGCATCGAATCGCAACCGGGCGACCGGCTGGCGCCGGTGCCGGAGCGCGGCTACACGAGCTACGTGCCCCATGCGCCTCAAGGGCCCGTCAACGGTTTCATCATCTCGATCTACGGCGACGCGATCACCGCGGGCCAGAACCAGATCGTCGCCCTGAACAAGGGCAAGCGCGACGGCCTGGAGCGCGGCCATGTGCTGGCCCTGTGGCACACGGGACGCGTGGTGCGCGATCCCACCACCGAGCGCCGCGAAGAGATCAAGCTGCCTGACGAGCGTCACGGCCAGCTCTTCGTCTTCCAGGTGTTCGACCGCGTGTCGTATGCGCTGATCCTGTCGGTCCAGGAACCGGTCGTCGCAGGCGACCGCTTCACGCAGCCGTAAGCGCTGCGGCTCTCCGGACCGGGTCGCTGTCAGGACCACACGGATGAGCCCCGACGAACTGCGCGACTGGCTGCATCTGCTCTCCTGCGTCTCGCGCGGCACGGCGCGGAAGCTGCTCGCTCGCCACGGCGCCCCCGGCGCCGCCCTCAGGACCGGACGCGCCGGCTGGGGCGCCGCGGTGTCTGCCGAAGAGGCCGCCCTGCTGACCCGGGGCCCCCACCAGCTCGACCGGCTGGTCCGCCGCACCGAAGACTGGCTGGCCAGCGGCGAGCGCCGCTCGATCCTGCTCCTCGGCGCGCCTGACTATCCCCTGCCCCTGCTGCACACGGCGGATCCGCCGCTGATGCTCTACCTCGATGGCCGGCGCGAGCTGCTCGGCGAGCGTGGCGTGGCGGTCGTCGGCAGCCGGCGCCCGAGCCCGCAAGGCGACGAGAACGCCCGCTACTTCGCCGCCGGCCTGGGAGAAGCAGGCTTCTGCGTGGTCTCGGGGCTGGCGCAAGGCATCGACGGCGCCGCGCACGAGGCCGCGCTGAACACGCGAGGCGGCACGATCGCGGTCCTCGGCACCGGGCCGGACAAGGTGTACCCGCTGGAACACGCGGACCTGTCCCGCCACATCGCGCGCCGCGGACTGCTGGTCAGCGAATACTTTGTCGGCACGCCCCCGATGGCGCCGAACTTTCCGCAGCGCAACCGCATCATCGCGGGGCTGGCGGAGGGTTGTCTGGTGGTCGAGGCGGCCATGAAATCCGGTTCACTGATCACCGCCCGCCAGGCGTCGGAGGCGGGTCGGGAGGTCTTCGCCGTGCCGGGGCCCATCCATGCGCCGCAATCCAAGGGCTGCCATCACCTGCTCAAGCAGGGGGCCTGCCTGGTTCAGGAGCTGGATGACCTGCTCAACGAACTGCCCGTCGGCGGCCTGCCCCGCACAGCGCCGCTGGATCTCGAGGCCGACAAGCCCGAACCCGAAGCCACACAGGGGGAGGCGGACGACGACCACCCCCTGCTGCGGGCGATCGGCCGGGACACGGTGTCGCTCGAACAGCTCTCCCAGCGCAGTGGCTGGGCCCAGGACGAACTCAACGCCACCTTGCTGGATCTGGAGTTGGAAGGCCGCGTGGCCCGCCTGCCAGGCGCCCTTTTCCAACGCCGCCGCGCCACGTGAACACCGGCGCCGTCAAAGCAGCGTTTGAGTCTTCTGGAGGGGCAAATTCCATGCGCCGGACCGTTCATTTCGGCGGGAAGGGCTTTCGGAGCGTCGGTTATAGTCCCCGCCATGTTTGACGTCCTCGTCTACCTGTACGAAACCTATTGGCGCCCCGACGCCTGCCCGGATCACGCGCAACTGACCCGGAAATTGTCGGCGGTCGGGTTCGAGGACGACGAGATCCGTGACGCCCTGTCGTGGCTGGACGGTCTGGCCGGCGCAGCCGAATCCCATCACGGGGAGCCCGGCGAACGCAGCATGCGCGTGTACACGCGCGAGGAACAGGACCACCTGGGCGAGAGCTCGATCGGCTTCATCAGCTTCCTGGCGTCTGCCGGCGTGCTGCCGACCGCCATGCGCGAGATGGTGATCGACCGCGCGATGGCCATCCCCGGCGGCCCGCTGGACCTGGAAGACCTGAAGATCATCGTGCTGATGGTGTTCTGGAGCCTGGGCGAGGAGCCCGATGCACTCATCCTCGACGAGTTGTTCGTCGCCCCGGAAGAGCGCCTGATCCACTGATCTGCTGACCCGCTAATCGCACAACAGAGGACGCACGGCAGAACCGGCCCCGCATCGCGGCGCCGGTTTTTTCATGGGCGGATGACAAGACCTGACCCGTGTCAGGCAAGCAGACGGCTCGGATCGACTTCGAGCTTTGCGAGCGCGTTGCGCGTTGCCTTCACGGTGAGCGATTCGTCCTGCGCCGGCAGCATCAGCCCGGCCTGCAGGAACGCGGCCAGCCGGCTCACCTGGAACAGCACGCCCCGCCCTTGCGGCGAAACGAACAGGATGAGGTGATGCCTCAGCCCGCGCCAGACCAGTTGGACCGGCTCGACCCGGCCGCGGTAGTCGAGCATGTACCAGCTGCCGACCTGCAGCTCGCGCGCCCAGGCCAGCATGGCCGTCGTCGGCGCGGCGCCGCCTTCGGCGACCACCTCCAGCCCCTCGCATTCGTGGCTGGAGAGGTCGCGCACCAGCGTCTCGTTGATCTCGCCGGCCTCGGGCGAAGGCAGCATCGCTTCCAGGGTCTCGAGCTGGCTCATCAGGTCGTCCAGCCGTTCGCGCGGAATCGCAGCGGTCTTGGCGGTGAACGCGGCCGCCAGGGCGTTGTTCAGCGACCGGATGTGCTCGTCCTGGCGCTCGTGCGACAGGCCCGCATGGCTCATGCCGTCGCGCAGCGTCTTCAACAACGGCGGCAGGCGCCGGATGACCTCGGCCCGGTCCTCGCGCGACACCTTCGCGCTCGCCGACCAGATCAGGTCGGCGGCCGCCCGCTTCATCGCCTTGGTCTGCTCGGCCTGAGGCCCGGAGCGCACGCCCGTCACGGCCAGCACATCCGCCCAGACCTGGAACAGGAAGTCGCGCACGCCGTCCTGCACCGGCACCTCGGAAAGCATCTTGCGCAGCTCGATCGTGTACTGGATCGCCAGCGTTTCGCGCTGCTCCACCTGCTGCGCGAGCGACACGCCCTTCTTCGAGACCTCGTTCTCCTGCTCGAAGTAGTGATCGAGGAACTTCTCAAACTCGGTCAGCACCGTCTGGAAGACACGTCTGCCGGTGTCCGGGTAGGCCTCGACAACCTGGACGACGCGTTTGATCTCGCGCTCCAGCGCGTCGCCGATCTCGGCGGTCGAGGTGCTGAAGCCCATCACGCACGAGCCCATCCGGTCGATGAGGCGGCGCGCGGGGTGATCGTCCGTGGCGAAGAAATCAGGTTCGCCGACGGCCACCCGCAGCACCGGCATCTGAAGCCGCGCAAACCAGACGCGGATCGCCGGCGGAATGCGTTCTTCCTGCAGGATGGCCTGGAACAGCAGCGCGACCAGCTCGATCGTGGCGCGCTCGGCCGGCGTGTCGGCGGCGTTCTTCAGGACCTGCTTGAGGGCCTGGTTGCGGTGGCGGATCTCGTCGAGCGCCTGCGGCGCCGTCAGTTGCTGATCGACGGTCGCCACCTTGTCGGCGCGCCGCTGCACGGCTTCCTGCGCGTGATTGATCGCGGCGCTCAGCCGCGGTGAACCGGCGCGCGTCGGCGGCCCGCCCGAATGGCCAG
>NZ_DASVNZ010000302.1:0-2338 GCF_036486225.1 Roseateles sp.
GCTGGACAGCTTCGACAACTACTTCCTGAACGAGTCCGGCGATGCCGCGCGTGCCGCGCTGCTGACTGCCTACCGCGAGGTGCTGCCGCTGTTCGCCCTGTTCACTGTGTCCTCGCCGGGCCTGAAGCCTTTGCTGGAGGCGGAGCTGCCGCCGGACCTGCGCGCCGAAGCGCCGGTGCGGGTCGTGGGCGATCCGGTCGAGACGCCAGCCGCCGCGCGGGACTTCGAATCCTGGCCGCACCGCATGCATCCCGGCCGCTGGAGCGGCCAGTGGCGCGCCTGGCGCGAATTGCGCGAGCATCGCGCGCAGCGTCGGGTCGCGCAGCAACTGGTGTGGTTCGGCAATCACGGCAGCGCTTACGCGACCGGCGGCATGGCTGAACTCGAACCGCTGATCCCGCTGCTCGAGGCCGCCGCGCGGCGCCAACCGCTGCGGCTGACGGTGATCAGCAATTCCGAGCAGCGCTACCGCGAGCTGCTCGGTCGCGCCGCCTTCCCGCATCGCTACCGGCCTTGGGACCGGCTCCATTTCCTGACGCTGCTCGGCGAGCAGGACCTGGTGCTGCTGCCCACCCGCATGACCGCCTTCACGATGGCCAAGAGCAACAACCGCATGCTGCTGGCGCTGGCCCAGGGCGTGCCGGTGATGGCCGACCCCTTGCCCGACTACCAGCCGTGGCGCGCGCACTGCGCGCTCGACGACTGGGCCCGTCTCGCCGATCACATCGCCGATCCGGCGCCGCTGGCCGCCCGCGCGCGCGCCGCGATGCCCGTCATCGAGCGCGACTACTCCACGCGCGCCATCGCCGCCCAATGGCGCGAAGCGCTGCAAGCCCCCGATTCCCAGGCCGATTCCCAAGCCGTTTCCCAAGCCGCTTCCCGATGAACCGCATGTCGCCAGATCCCCTCGCCACGCCGGGCCCCGCGGACGCCGCCGCGTCGTCGATGCCGGCCTCCTCGCCGGAGAACCCGCTGGCCATCGCCATCGTGCTGCCGCAGTTCCACCCGTTCCGTCAGAACGACGAGTGGTGGGGCAGGGGCTTCACCGAGTGGCGCAACGTCGCCAAGGCCAAGCCGCTGTACGAGGGGCACTACCAGCCGCGCCTGCCGGGCGAGCTCGGCTTCTACGACCTGCGGCTGCCCGAGGCCCGCGCGGCGCAGGCTGACCTGGCACGGGAGTACGGCATCGGCGGTTTCTGCTATTACCACTACTGGTTCACCGGCGAGCGCCTGATGGAGCGCCCGATCGAGGAGATCCGCGCCAGCGGCGAGCCCGACTTCCCCTACTGCCTGGCCTGGGCCAACGAGAACTGGACCCGCGCCTGGAACGGCAAGGACCGGGAGATGCTGATCGAGCAGCGCTACTCGGACGAGGACGACGAGGCGCACATCCGCACGCTGCTGCCGCACTTCCGCGATCCGCGCTACATCCGCATCGACGGCAAGCCGCTGTTCATCGTCTACAAGGTCGATCACCTGCCCGATCCGCAACGCACGCTGGCGACCTGGCGCCGCATCGCGCGCGAGGAGGGCGTCGGCGAGCTGACGCTGGCGCAGTTCGAGTGGAGCGGCACCGGCTCCGGCGCCGATCCGCGCCAGGTGGGCCTGGACCTGTCGATCGAGTTCGCGCCGGACTGGCGGCGCCTGGGCGGGAAGCACTTCACCGGCTGGAAGTCCAAGCTCGCGATGAAGCTGGGTTTCCTGCCCAAGGCCTACGGCGAGCACAACTTCTTCGATTACGACCGCATGGTCGACGGCGTGCTGGCCAAGCCGGCGCCGGACTATCCCTTCCTGCGCTGCGTCAGCCCCGGCTTCGACAACAGCGCGCGGCGGTCCTCCGGCGGTGCGACGATCCTGATGAACAACACGCCGCAGCGCTATCGCCGCTGGCTCGAAGCGGCGCTCGCGTGGACGCGAAAGCACCAGCCGCCGAAGCGTCAGGTCGTGTTCATCAATGCGTGGAACGAATGGGCCGAGGGCAACCATCTCGAGCCCGATGCGGTGAACGGCCGCACGCTGCTGGAAGCGACGCGGGACGCGTTGAAGCACAAGGACTGAAGGCCGGCCGTACTGCGCCGGCCGCTGGCCCTCACCCCGCCCTCTCCCGCAAGCGGGAGAGGGAGTGAGAATGCACCGAGCCGACCAGATGGCTGCTTCTCCCGCGAGGAAGAGATGGTAGCGGACAGAGGGAATTACTCCCTCTCCCGCTTGCTGTTTGGACCGAGGACATGGGTAACAGGTGTGCCGGGACATGGGTAACACTTTTCCCGCCTAGTCAGCGGGAGGACGAAGTTGCCCTGGAGCCCAGTCACCGTGAAGGATCAACGAGAGGAATTCG
>NZ_DASVNZ010000127.1:0-18142 GCF_036486225.1 Roseateles sp.
TCGGCTCTACTCGCAGCGCTGGCTCCTCTTGCCCCCTCTCCCGCTTGCGGGAGAGGGGGGGGGTGAGGGCCAGCAGACTGGGCAGTCAACAGACGCATTCGGGCGACAGAACGCGCTTCTGTGCGAATACGCAATCACTGAAGATGAGAATCTTCTCAATTGAGAATTATTATCAACAACTCGCGGTCCGCTCGACCATGTCCATCCTCCTCACCTAGATCTCCGCGGCACAGGCCGACGTGATGCCCCTTCGCTGAGGGTCACGGCAGGAGACGCCCTGCCATGTCCACCACGCTCCGGTCCTCGCGCGGCTTGCCCCGCCCTGCCCTGCCTTTGCTTGCCGTCGCCCTGTGCGGCGCCGGCCTGCTGATCTCGACGCCAGTCCTGGCGCAAGAGGCGCCGGCCAAGCCCGCGGCGGCTGCGCCCGCGGCGTCGGCAGCGGCCGCCGACGTCGCGCTGCCCTCGGTCACCGTCAACGCCAACCGCCTCGGCGAGATCACCGAGAAGTCCGGCTCCTACGCTTCCGGCACCATCGCCACGGCGACCCGCCTGGTGCTCTCGCCCAAGGAGACGCCGCAGTCCATCAGCGTGATCACGCGTCAGAAGATGGACGACTTCAACCTCACCTCCATCGACGACGTGATGGCCCAGACCCCGGGCATCAGCATCGTCACCTACGACAGCGAACGCACCGAGTACTACTCGCGCGGCTTCGCGGTCCAGAACTTCCAGTACGACGGCGTGCCGATGACGCGCGACTCGTCGTACTCCGCCGGCAACACGCTCAGCGACACCTCGATCTATGACCGCGTCGAAGTGCTCAAGGGCGCGACCGGCCTGCTCACCGGCAGCGGCTCGCCCGGCGCGACGATCAACCTGATCCGCAAGAAACCCACGCGCGACTTCCGCGGCCACGCCTCCGCCAGCATCGGCAGCTGGGGCACCTGGCGCACCGAGGTCGACGCCGGCGGCGCGCTCAACGAGAGCGGCAGCCTGCGCGCACGCGGCGTCGCCGCCTACACCGACCGCGGCACGCAACTCGACCACTACGAGCGCAAGACCACCGTGCTCTACGGCATCGTCGAGACCGACCTGAGCCCCGACACCCTGCTCACCGTCGGCTTCGACTACCTGGACAGCAAACCCAAGGGCTCGACCTGGGGCGGCATCCCGCTGCTGAATTCGCGAGGCGAGTTCAACGACCGGCCACGCTCGTTCAACAACGGCGCGACCTGGAGCCGCTGGGAGCAGTACACCCGCACCGGTTTCGCGACGCTGGAGCATGACTTCGACAACGGCTGGGTCGCCAAGCTGCAGCTCAACCACCAGATCAACGGCTACGACGCCAACCTCGGCGCGGGCGCCTCGGGCTTCCCCGATCCGGCCACCGGCGCCGGCGTGTCGATGTGGATCGGCCAGTACATCGGCAAGACCACCAGCGACGCGGCCGACGTCTACGTCAGCGGCCCCTTCACGCTGGCCGGCCGCAAGCACGAGCTGGTGGTCGGCGGCAGCCTGGCCCGCCGGCAATGGAAGAACGACGGCTACTACGTCGCCAACGGCTACGACACCACCGTCCCCGACTACTACCAGTGGAACGGCCAGGTGCCCGCGCCGGTGTGGAACAGCACGCCGGACTTCACCAACGACGAGACGACGCGCGAGCGCGGCCTCTATGCCGCCGCGCGCTGGAACCTGCCCGCCGACCTGAAGCTGATCACCGGCGGCCGCTGGTCCGCGTATCGCAACAAGGCGCAGGGGCTGGACGAGTCCGGCGTGTTCGTGCCCTACGCCGGCGCGGTCTGGGACCTGACCCGCGAGGTCGCGCTCTACGCGAGCTACACCGACATCTTCACGCCGCAGTCCGCGCAGGATGAAGCGGGCCGCACGCTGGATCCGCTACGCGGCAAGAACTACGAGGCCGGCGCCAAGGCCTCGTGGCTGAACGGCCGGCTCAACGCGTCGGCGGCGTACTTCCAGCTTCAGCAGGACAACTTCGCGATCGAGACCGGCGGCAAGACGCCCACCGGCGGCATCGCCTACCGCGCGGCCGACGGCATCAAGACCCGGGGAGTGGAGTTCGAGATCTCCGGCCAGGTCACGCCGGGCTGGCAGCTGCAGGCCGGCTACACGCACAGCGTGTCCAAGCAGCAGGGCGAACGCGTCACGACGCTGACGCCGGCCAACCAGTTCAGCCTGTACACCACGCACAAGCTGGACGGCGCCTTCGGCGGCGCGTTGAACGGCCTGCGTGTCGGCGGCGGCGCGCGCTGGCAGGACAAGACCTGGGGCGACATCGCCACGCCCGGCGGCGGCACGATGCGCCACACCGTCGATGGCTACTGGATCTTCGACGCGATGGCGAGCTACGAGTTCAGCAAGAACCTGTCCGCCTCGGTCAACGTGACCAACCTCTTCGACAAGAAGTACTACACGATCTTCAGCTGGTACTCGACCTACACCTGGGGCGCGCCGCGCGCCGTGTCGGTCAACGCGACCTACCGGTTCTGAGGCTCAATCCGCCCGGTCCAGCACCGCGCGGACCGCGGCGGCCAGTTCGTCCAGCGTGAAGGGCTTGCCCAGCAGGTCCACGCCGGGATCGAGCACGCCGTTGTGCACCACCGCGTTGCGCGAGTAGCCGGTCGTGAACAGCACTTTCAAGCCGGGCCGGCGCCGGCGCGCCTCGTCGGCGAGCTTGCGCCCGTTCATGCCCGGCATGACGACGTCGGCGAAGACCAGCGCGATCTCGGGGTGGGCGTCCAGCAGCTTCAGCGCCGCCTCGCCGCCGTCGGCCTCGAGCACGTGGTAGCCGAGTTCCGACAGCGCGTCGACGGAGGACGCGCGCACGGCGGGCTCGTCCTCGACCACCAGCACCGTCTCCTGGCCCTGCGACGCCGACGCCAGCGGCACGCGCTGCGACTCGATCTCTTCTTCCTGATCGTTGAGCAGGCGCGGCAGGTAGATCTTCACCGTCGTGCCCTGGCCGGGCTCGGAGTAGATCTTCACGTGCCCGCCGGACTGCTTGACGAAGCCGTAGACCTGGCTGAGGCCCAGCCCCGTGCCGCGGCCCACTTCCTTGGTCGTGAAGAAGGGGTCGAAGGCCCGCGTCAGCACATCGGGCGTCATGCCGCTGCCGGTGTCGGTCACCGCGACCATCACGTACTGGCCGGGCAGCACCCCCACCTGCTCGGCGACGTAGCGCTCGTCGAGGTGGGCGTTCGCGGTCTCGATGGTCAGGCGACCGCCGTCGGGCATCGCGTCGCGGGCGTTGACCGCGAGGTTGAGGATCGCGCTCTCCAGCTGGTTGGGGTCGGCGTGCGTGCGCCACAAGCCGCCGGCCTGCACGGCCTCCAGCGCGATCGCGCCGCCGATCGAGTGGCGCAGCAGGTCGGACATGCCCGCCACCAGGCGGTTGGCGTTGAGGGCCTCGGGCCGCAGCGGCTGCTGGCGCGAGAACGCGAGCAGGCGCTGCGTCAGTTGCGCCGCCCGCTGCGTGCCGTTGCGCGCGGCGTCGACGTAGCGCATGGCCTGCGGGTCGTCCTTGAGGAACTTGCGCGCCAGCAGGTCGAGCGAGCTGACCACGACGGCCAGCATGTTGTTGAAGTCGTGCGCGATGCCGCCGGTCAGTTGACCCACGGCCTCCATCTTCTGGGACTGCCGCAGCGCGTCCTCGGTACGCAGGCGCTGGTCGACCTCTTCCCGCACCCGGCGTTCGAGCGTGTCGTTGAGCTCGCGCAGCGCCTGATCGGCGCGATGGCGCTTCGTGACGTCCTGGAACAGCACGGCGACCTGCCGGCGCTCCACGGGATCGATGCGGAAGGCGGAGAGCTCCAGGAAGCGGCCCGTCCGTTCGAGCTCGCGCTCGAAGCGCACCGGGATGCCGGTCGTCAGCACGTTGCGGTAGATCTCGACCCAGGCGTCGGCTTCGTCCGGCACCATCTCGCGCACCTTCTGGCCGACGACGTCGGCGATGCCGGCGTTGGCGTAGTACGCCGGATTGGCAAGCACGTGCACGTAGTCGCTCAGCGGGCCGTGCGGACCGTCGATGAACTCGATGACGCAGTAGCCTTCGTCCATGCGCTCGAACAGCGTCTGGAACTGGGCGAGGTCGTTGGCGGGGGGACGCTGATCGTCGGTCATGGCGGGCACTGGAGCGGGGCCCTTCCGGAGCGAAGGGGACGGCGGAGTATCGCAGCCGCTTGCGACGCCCCGCCCCCGGGTCAAGCCGCATGGGTCGCGTGGCGGGCGTCCATCCGTGCGCGCAGCGACGCGGCCTCGCGGGTCAGCGTCATCGCCTCGGCGGCCCGGATCGCCAGCTGGTAGGCGCGACGGGTCGGGCGCTCGCGCAGGTTGGCCCGGGCCCAGGTCCAGGCGCGTTTCGGATCGCGGCCGGCACCGAGGTAGAACTCGGCGGCGTGATCGGCGAAGGCCCGCGGATGGCGCGTCAGCAGCGCCTCGTAACGGCGCTTCGCGCGGGCGATCTCCTCGCGCCCCTGCGCCGTCCGGCCTTGCCGCAGGTGCAGTTCGCCGAGCAGCGCGAGCGCCTCGGGTTCATCGCTGCGCCGTACGACGTGCGTCAGCCGCGTGAGCGCCGACAGCTCGTCGCCCCGGGCGAGATCAAGCTCGGCAAGGTGGATGCCGGCCGCCGCATAGTCGGGGAGCAGGCGCAGCGCTTCCTCGTAGAAGGCCGCGCCGCGCGCCGCGTCGTCGCCCTGCTCCGTCCACATCAGCCCGCGCGCGAATGCGATGGAGGCGGCGGGGAACGGCCACGTCGTGTCCAACTTCGTCAGCGCCTGGGCGTAGTGACGGTCCGCGTCCTCGAGTCGACCCACGGCGGCTTCGGCACGAGCGAGCGCGACCAGGCTCGCGAAGTCGGGCCGGCGCGCCGCCTCGTCCGTCAGCGCGGACAAGACCTGACCCGCGCGTCCGGTGGCGACGAGCAGGGTCGCGCGCTGCAGCGGCGAGGCGCCAGCGGCGTCGAGGACCCGTTCCGCCTCCGCGAAGCGATGCAAGGTCACGAGGGCGCGCGCCCGCCGCAGGCTGGCAGCGGCATCACGAGGAGCGCCGCCTGACCGACGTTGCGCGACCTCGGACGCACGATCGAGCACGCGATAGTCGGCCAGGAACTGCAGACGCATCAGCGAGAACTCCAACGCCGCCGGATCGTCCCCGTGCTGTCGGATCAGGTGATCGAGGTTGGCGATGGCGATGTCGCTCTGCGTCGTGGCCGCAGATGGTGTCGGTGTCGGTGGCAGTGGCGGTGTCGATGCAGGTGCCGGTGCCGGTGTGGAACTCGCCGGCGCGGCGAGGAACGGGAACTCGATGGTGGAGTGCGAGCGATCGTCTCGCGTGACGCCGTCGTCCGCGACATCCGGCGTCCCACGGATCAGCAGCGAGCGGAACACCGCATTGACGTTGACCAGCGGCGTGCGGCCGCCGCAGTCGGGCGGAAGGCTCGCGCCGGCGGCGCGCCGCTCCACCGCCAGGTAGAGCTCGCAGTGCGTTTGCCGGCTGTCCACCCAGAGGCGGTCATCGGCCAGCAGTTCAGCCAGATGTCGATAGCGATCCGGCGAGGCGCTTTTGGCCTCTGCCAGCCACTGGTTGCCGGCCACCCCGTCGAAGCCGTCGTACAGCGCCAGGTTGCGGCCGATCTCCGGGGCGAAGTCCTGCCAGTCGGCCGGCCCGGCGCGGTTGTAGGCCTCCTTCAGCGCGTTCGCCGCCTCATCCGTGCCGATCGTGGCGAGCAGCGCATTGCCGGTCAGCGCGCGGCCCATGCGGTCGATGGGCGCGCCCGGCGGCGGCGGTGCGCCATCCGGAGCGGCCTGACGACGCTCCGTCCGTCCCCAGACCGCCAGCATCGGCCCCCCCGCGTTCACAAGGTCGAGGTCCACCGACACGACCAGCGCCGAGGTCGTCCACCCGGCGAGGAAGTTGCGCGCCGGACCGCCCTCGGTCTGGCCCCACAGCGCGCCGATGCGCTTCAAGGTCTTCTCATCGAAGCGATGAAAGCCTGAGGCGTCCTTCGGCGCCTTCTCCCCGCGGACAGCATCGGCCGCCGCGTTGAGCGCGGCGCGGGTGCCGCGCACATTGTTGAAGTAGGGATCGTCCCGCTGACCGGCGAAGACGCGCAGGCGGCCATGCCGGCTGGACAGCCCGCTGGGGACGCTCGCGTCGCCCTGCGCGCGGTCCTCGCGGCCCGCCCAGCAGCTGACGATGCCGCCGGCATCGAACTGGCAGAGCAATCGCGTGCCGACCGTCGTGGCACCGAAGCGCTGACCGCTGTCGACGTGGAAGACGTACTGGACCTGGTCGGAGAAGCGCTTGCCGACGATGTCCATGACGAAGTTCAGACGCTTCCCGTCGACGGACGTCCAGGCGTAGAGGTCACCGATGTCGGCGGCGGGATCGGCGATGACGGTGGGCGTGTCGAGATGATCGGCGGCGAGCGCCGGCGCAGCGATGAAGAAGGTGGCGCTGCCAAGCGCGGCGACGAAGGGCTTGATGAGGTGTTTCATGCGGGCAAGCCTAGGGATGCCCGCCGCAGAAAACTTGGCAAAAACTGCGATGCCTGCTGACAGGCTCTGGAGCCGGCGCTCCTTAGCATCCCGACCATGCCGCTGCCTCGCCCTCCCCTGGCTGACGCCCCCGCCCTCGCTGACGCGCTCACCAGCGCCAAGGCCCTCGCCGACGACGTCGCCCACGACCGCCGCTATCGCCCGCTGCAGTCGGGCACCGGTCTGCGCCTGATGCACTGCCAGTGCCGCGCCGCCCCGGGCGAACGGCCCATCGACGAGGAGCACCAGAACTTCTCCATCACGCTGGTCGACCGCGGCCGCTTCACCTACCGGACGCGTACCGGTGCCGCCGTGCTCGGTCCCGGCTGGCTGATGCTGGGCAACGCGGGCGACGGCTACGCGTGCTCGCATGAGGACAGCGACGGCACGGGCGACGACTGCACGGTGCTCACGATGTCGGCGGACCTGTTCGACGACACGCTGGCGGCCGAACGCTTCACACATGCCTGCCTGCCGCCGTTGCCGCGCGTGGCGGGGCTGTTCCGAGCGCTGGACGATGGCGGCGAAGAAGGTTTCGCGCTCGACGAGGCGGCGCTGACCATCGTGTCCCAGGTGCGTCGCGCACTGGGCGACGGTGAAGCGCCTGCGCCGTCGCCCCGACAGGACGAACGCGCCCGCGCCGCCGCGCATTGCATCGAGACCCGCAGCGCCGAGGCCATCACGCTCGCCGACGTCGCGGACGCCGCCGGCCTGAGCCCCTTCCACCTGCTGCGCGTGTTCCGCCAATCCATCGGCGTGACGCCGCACCAGTACCTGATCCGCCAGCGGCTGATGCATGCGCTGCGCCTGCTGCGCGACACGCGCCGCCCGGTGACCGCCGTCGCCTACGACAGCGGCTGGGCGGACCTGTCGAACTTCAACCGAGCCTTCCGGCGGGCGTTCGACTGTTCTCCGCGAGCGCTCAGGACTGAAGCAAAACTACAGCCGAAAGGCTGAATCCGTGGCTTTTTCACCCGAATCCAGACCAAACCCTGTCCTTTCCTTGTCCCTTGAACCCTCGACATGTAATCCGACTCCGGGATTTCACGGTCACATGATGTAGTTTTACTCCTTAGCATCCGGCCACCTTTGAGGAGGGCACGGACATGCAGGCATGGACTGGTGGTTGGTCGCGCACAGCGCGACGGGTGGCGGGCACCTTGACGATCGGGTTGGCAGTCGCCTTGAGCGGGCTGCTTTCGGCATGCGGCGGCGGCGAGGCCGGACTCGCCCAGAAGGCCGGCACCAGCGCGGCGGTCGTCGACGAGAACGGCGTCGCGCTGATCGCGGAAGTGCCGACCGGCTCGACGCCGCCGTCGGCCTCGACCCGGGCCCGCATCGCCGCGGTGGCAACACCTGACGCTCCCGCGACCTCGCTGCGCGTCCACTACCGCCGTTCCGACGGCAACCACGCCGGCTGGCAGATCCACACCTGGAATGCCGCGCAGAGCCCCAACTGGAACGCTGGCTGGAACGCCGCCGGCAGCGACGACTTCGGCGTCTACTACGACGTCCCGCTCGCCGCCACCAGCGGTACCGTGGGCTTCCTCTTCCACAACGGCGACAACAAGGACAACGGCGGCGCGGACCAGAGCCTCGTGCTCCAGGCCGGCGCCAACGAGGTCTGGCGCCTGCAGGGCGACAGCACCAACTACCCGGGCAATCCGCTGCAGCTGGCCACGCCCGACATCACCACGGTGCGGGTCCACTACAAGCGCTTCGACGGCGCCTACAGCGCCTGGGGCCTGCATGTGTGGAACGGCAGCGGCCTGGACGCGGCCGCCCTGCCCGGCGGCGTCACCATCGACAACTGGAACCAGCCCGTCGCTTTCAGCGCGATGCCGGGCTACTCGGCCGGCACGGACGAGGTCGTCTTCGACATCCCCGTGCTCAATCCGCAGGGTGATGCGAGCCGCAAGGGCCTGGAGTTCATCATCCACGGCCAACCGCCCAACGAGAACGACAAGGACGGCCGCGACAACAACATCCGCGTCGAGTTCTCCGCGCTGACGATCCAGAACCGCGTCGGCCACATCTGGCTGGTCGAGCGCGACGCGACGGTCTACACCGCGACGCCGGACCTGCGCCAGGTGTCCAGCACCGACGCGCGCGCCGTGTGGCTCAACAAGACGCTCGTGAAGTGGCCGCGCATCGGCGCAAGCGGTTCGGGCGCCGTGCGCCTGTATTACTCGGCGACGGGACAGATCAGCGTCGCCGCCAACACGCCGGTGAGCGGCGCCGACGGCTTCATCACGCTGGACCCTTTCAGCGGCACCGTGCCGCCGGCCGATGCGCTGCGTTTCAAGTACGTGGCCAGCGGCGCGGTCTTCGCGGTCCGCCCGGCCGATGTCGCGCGGCTGCCGTCGCTGCATCAGCGCCAGCTCGTGCTCGTCCAGGAGGACGCGGACGGCCGCGTCCAGAACGCGACGACCGCGCAGATCGCCGGCGCGCTCGATGATCTCTACGCCGCCGCCAACGACGTGCCGGACCTCGGCGCCGTCGTCGCCAACGGCTCGACCTCCTTCAAGCTCTGGGCGCCGACCGCGCAAGACGTGGCCCTCGTGCTGACGACGCCGATCGCGGGATCGACGCTCACCCGCACCACCACCGAGCCCATGGCGCGCGACGCCGCGACTGGCGTCTGGCGCCTCACCAAGCCCGGCAGCCTGCAGGGCGCCACCTACCGCTACCAGGTGCAGGTCTTCGTGAAGGGCGTGGGACTGGTGAAGAACCTGGTCGCCGATCCGTACTCGCTGGGCGTGACGCTCGGCGGTCAGCAGAGCGTGGTGATGGACCTGCAGTCCGCCGCGACCAAGCCCGCGGGCTGGGACGGCGGCGCGCCGCCGGCCACGGTGTCGGCGCCGTCCGACCTGAGCATCTACGAATTGCACGTCCGCGACTTCTCGATCAACGACGCCACCGTGCCTGCCGCGCGGCGCGGCAAGTACCTGGCTTTCGCGGAGTCCGGCTCCAACGGCATGCGCCATCTGGGCGCCCTCGCCGCCGCGGGCCTGACCGACGTGCACCTGCTGCCCGTGTTCGACTTCGCCACCGTCAACGAGAAGGGCTGCGTGACGCCCTCGCCCGCCGGCGCGCCGGACGGCGAGTCGCAGCAGGCCGCCGTGGCCGCCACGGCCGGCACCGACTGCTTCAACTGGGGCTACGACCCGCAGCATTTCTCGACGCCGGAAGGCAGCTACTCAAGCAATGCGAACGACCCGGTCGCGCGCGTCCTCGAGTTCCGCCGCATGGTGCAGGCGCTCAACGCCGCCGGCCTGCGCGTGGGCATGGACCTGGTCTACAACCACACCACCTCGTCGGGACAGAACGCCACCTCGGTGCTCGACAAGGTCGTGCCCAACTACTACTTCCGCTACAACGCCGCGGGCGGCATCGAGCGTTCGACCTGCTGCGAGAACACGGCCTCCGAGAACCTCATGATGGCCAAGCTCATGATCGATTCGGCGGTCACGTGGACGCGCGACTACCGCATCAGCTCGCTGCGTTTCGACATCATGGGCCACCACCCGCGCGCGGTCATCGAGGCGTTGAAGGCGCGCGTCAAGCTGGCCGCCGGCCGCGAGGTGCAGATCGTCGGCGAGGGATGGAACTTCGGCGAGGTCGCCAACGGCGCGCGCTTCGTGCAGGCGGAGATGCTGTCGCTGAACGGATCGGGCATCGGCAGCTTCAACCCGCTGATCCGCGACGCGGTGCGCGGCGGCGGCTGCTGCGATTCGGGCGAGGCGCTGCTGGCCAGCCAGGGCTATGTGAACGGCTTCTTCTACGACAGCAACGGCCACAACAACGGCCAGACGCGCGGCGAGCTGATGTGGCAGGCCGACCGCCTCCGCGCGGCGCTGGCGGGCTCGATCCGCAGCTTCCAGATGCAGACGAGCTGGGACGCCACGCTGCGGCTGGAGCAGATCGATGTCGGCGGCATCCCGGCGGGGTGGGTGCTGGAGCCGGGCGAGGTCGTCAACTATGTGGAGAACCACGACAACCTGACCCTGTTCGACAACAACGCCTTCCGGCTGCCCGTCGGCACGAGCCGCGAAGACCGCGCGCGGGTGCAGATCCTGGCCAGTGCGATCAATGCATTCAGCCAGGGGGTGGCCTACTTCCATGCGGGCACGGACACGCTGCGCAGCAAGTCGCTGGACCGCAACAGCTACGACAGCGGCGACTGGTTCAACCGGCTGGACTGGACCTATGCGGACAACAACTTCGGCGTCGGCCTGCCGCCCTCGCGCGACAACGCGGACAACTGGCCGTATGCGAAACCGCTGCTCGCGAATCCGCTGATCAAGCCGGCGGCGTCGGACATCGCGTGGACGCGCGACGCCTTCCGCGACCTGCTGCGCATCCGCAAGAGCTCGACGCTGCTGCGACTGCGCACGGCCGAGGACATCAAGTCTCGGCTGACGTTCCTGAACACGGGCTCCTCGCAGGAGGCGACGGTGCTGGTCGGACGGCTCGATGGCACCGGGTATCCCGGCGCCAACTTCAACGAGCTGGTCTACCTGATCAACGTCGACAAGGTCGCCAAGGAGCTGACGCTGCCCGCGCTGGCCGGACATGCGCTGACGCTGCATCCGGTCCACACGGCGGTGGGCGCCGCCGACTCGCGCGCCCGCCAGGCCAGCTTCGATCGCGCCACCGGCCGCTTCAACGTGCCGGCGCGCACGGCGGTGGTGTTCGTGGTTCCCGCCTCCGCTGCCGCCGCCACAACCGCCGCTCCAACCGCCACCACTTCCCATTGAAAGCCGACGTCATGAAGCGACTCCATCACCTCCTCGCCGCCTCCGCCGTGGCCGCCTCCGCCCTGCTGGGCCTCGCCAGCGCGCCTGCGCACGCCTCGCCCATCGTCGTCGACGTCGGCGGCGCGCAGAGCGTCAACCTGCAGGGCGAAGCCGGCAACACCGTCTGGTTCATCGATGTCGGCGCGAATGCGGTGCTGAACTCGCTGTCGTGGTCGCTGGACCTGAATGCCTTCGCGCCGAGCGTGCTGTCGGAGATGCAGGTCAGCTTCGGCGGATCGAGCGGGTTGGACCTGGTCACCTTCGCGCCGGGAGGCGCCGACTTTGCCAGCGGGATCGGGAGCTACAGCGGCTCTCTGGACCTGAGTCCGTTCGGGCTGGGCGTCGGTGCGGACGGCCTGCTGCGGCTGGAGTTCAGCGAGGCGTACAAGGACTTCGCGCTCGACGTGGCCGAGGGCGAATGGCTGCGCGGGAACCTGACCTTCGATGTGACGGCCGCTTCGGCGGTGCCGGAGCCGGCGAGCGCCGCGTTGGCGCTGCTGGGCTTGGGGCTGATCGTCGGCGTCCAGGCGCGGCGGCGGCGCGGGCACTGAGCCGCGCGCGACGTCGCGTCGCGTCGCGTCGCGCCGCCACCGTCCTGCTGCGGTCACTGTGGCAGCGGCACACGCCGGATCACATCCTCATACGGCGCGAGGTCGAGGAAGGCCGTGGCCTCGGTGACGCGTCCGTCCTTCATGCGGAAGATCCACACGTAGCTGTTGCGATAGGGTTGTCCGTCGCGGGCTTGCGCCTCCCCGTCCCAGTGCACCGCCACGTCGTCGCCCTGCGCGAAGACCTGATGCACGGCGACCGGTCTCACCGGTTGCGACAGCCTCGAGGAGAAGGGGCGCACCGCTCGGGCCACGAAATCGTCCAGGCCGACGTAGGTGCCGGCGTACGGGCCGCTGCCCCGGATGGTCCAGCGCACCGACGGTGACAGGAGATCGTCGAAGAAGCGGTTCCCGCCCTTGGCCCACGCATCGAAGGCCTCGACGACGCGGGCGCGGTTGCGTTCCGCGGTCTTGCCGTCCACGCGGACGGAAGCTTCCGGCGGTGGCGCCGCATGAAGCGCCGGTGGGAAGAGCAATGGAAGCAGCAGGACGATCCCGGCAAGGAGCGGCACGATCGCGCGCGTCCAGCGACGAAGGGCATGGGCAGTCTGCATGGCGGTCACTCCGGGGCTTGAAGACAGGACCACTGTGTCCGCTTCGCAGGGTCGGGACTGGCTCGATCCTCCAGAACGCTTGCCTGATACGGCAGCGCGATGTCCCACGCCGATCACGCAGAATCCACGCTCGTCCTTCCTACGCCGCGCGCATCTCCCCATGTCCCGACTCCACATCGCGATCACCGGTTTCGGCGGCATCGGCCGCAAGGTTGCTGAACTCCTCTCGGCCCGGGCGGACCGTTATCGGCGGGAATTCGATCTCGAGGTCCGCATCGTCGGCGTCTGCGGCGCTTCGGCGGGGCTCATCGACGAGGCCGGCCTGGGCCCGGAGGCTTTGGCGGACCGCTCCCGCTACACCTCAGGCCTGAGCGGCCAGACCTTCATCGACCAGGTCCCCGCCGACCTCCTGATCGAGGCGAGCCCGACGGACTTCCGCACCGGCGGCGCGGCGCTCGGCTACATGCGGACGGCGTTGCGCCGCGACATGCATGTCATCGCCATCTCCAAGGGCGCGCTGGTCCATGACTTCCCGGGACTGCACGCCGAAGCGCGCCGTCGCGGACGGGCGCTCAAGGTGAGCGGCGCGGCCGGATCGGCCATGCCGACTGTCGACCTCGTCCAGTACAACCTGGCCGGCTGCGAGGTGAAGTCCCTCTCCGCGATCGTGACCGGCACGACCAACATCATCCTGTCCGAGATGATGGACAGGGAGTGCGCCTTCGCCGACGCCCTCGCCGAGGCGCAGCGCCTGGGCATCGCGGAGTCCGATCCCACGCTCGACACCCATGGCTGGGACACCGCGTGCAAGATCGCGATCCTGTGCAGCGCGGCCTTCGGCGACGTCATCGACGTGCAGACGATGAAGCGCCAGGGCATTGATCAGGTGACGCTCGACGATGTGCGCCGCTGGAAGACGCAAGGCGTCATGCCGCGCCTGGTGGGCCGCGTCGATCGCTCGAGCGGCGTGTGCGACGCGTCGGTCGGCATCGAGCTGTGCGGACCCGACCATCCGTTCGCGCGGGCGCACGGCCGGATGAAGGCGGTGCACGTCGTCACCGATCTCATGGGGGAACTGACCCTCGTGGGCGGCGGCTCCAGCCCCTACGGCACGGCGGCGGCCGCGCTGAAGGACCTGGAACACATTCTGTCCGCGCAAGCTCAATCGAAACGCCTGACGTCGAGCGCCTGACCGATCGACCAGATCACGGCGTTGCGCTCGCTCTCGTCCTCGGCCCTGCAGACGCAGCCCGTCATCTCGAAGACCTTGGGCGCCATGTTGAAGGTGGCGATCCAGGTGAGGAAGCTGCCCCGGGCGACGACGTCCGCACAGACCTTGATGGATCGCCCGGTGCCCAGGAAGGTGTGCATGAAGTCGACTGTCATTGACGTACTCATGGTCCGTTTCTCCGCAGCGACTGGCTCACGCGAGGACTGGGAGAACCAGGTGCGCGTGGGGTCAGTGGCGCCGATTCAAGCACGGAAGCCGGAGCCGCCGTCTATTTCTTCCTCGGACCGGCGCTTTGACGCGCTGCGTGCGCCAGCCCACAGACCCCGTCACCCGGACGCCTCAAGCTGCGGTTGCCATTGATCTGGATCGATCTGATCGCGGGAGGCCGCGCCGTGCCCTACCCTGACGAGGTCTTCATCGACCGCGTGCTGCGTCGGCTTCGCGCCGTCAGAGCATCGGCGCAGGCGCGGCTGTCCGGCGGCGTCGCGGAGCGCCGCGAAATCCAGCGCCTGACCGACGAGTTGCACGCGGCCCGCGAGCACAACCACGCCCAGACCCGCGTGATGCGCGCGGAGCATGCGCGCGCGGAGGCCTCGATCAAGGCCTCGGAAGAAGAGACGCAGTCGAGCCACCTGGCGCTCCGAGGCAGCGGCGAGGAACTCGAGACTGCGATGGAACACCTGCAGGCCCTGAACGAGACGCTGTCCGCGACCAACGACGAACTGCGGGCCCGCAACCGCGAGCTCAAGGCGCTGCACGACGAGGTCACCCAGGGGCGCGACTTCGCGGACGCCATCATCGAAACCATGTCCCTGCCGCTGCTGGTGCTCACGCCCGACTGGCGCGTCACGCGCGCCAACCAGGCCTTCTACAGCGCTTACGAGACCACCGCGCGCGAGACGCTGCAGAAGGCGCTCTATGCGCTGGGCAACGGCCAATGGAACATCCCCGCGCTGCGTGAGCTGTTGGAAACCCTCATCCCGCGGCACACGCGCGTGCGCGACTACGAGGTCAGCGCCGTCTTCCCCCACATCGGCGCGCGCACGGTGAAACTCAACGCGGCCTGCGTAGCCTGGCCGCATCGCACCCTCATCCTGCTGACGATCGACGACGTCACCGCCGAGCGGCGCCTGCAGGCGTAATGCGCCGATCGTGCCGTCTGCATCGAGCCCGGAGTCACACCCTCGGCGGGTCGCTCTCGCGTTCGAAGTGGCGGTGCGCCGCCAGGCCCCCGATGAGCGCCTTCACGCCCTTCTCCGCCGAATCGCCGGTGAAGAGTCCCGGCGTCATGACGTCGGGCTCCAGCGCCGGGCCCAGACCCGCCGCGCGCAGCAGCGAGGCGCCGGCGCCCAGCGCCAGGATCGGCTTGCAGTGCCGGAACTGATCGCGGATGAACTCGTAGACATGGGCGTCCCGACCGAGCGCGCGGATCGCCTCTTCCCCGTCGGGCACCACGAGCGCGTCGAACAGGAAGCCGGGCTCGTTCTCCAGCGATACATCCGCCTCGATCATCTCGCCGTCGGCCGCCTTCACCGGGCCGATGCGCGGCGCCGCGAAGCGCGGGACGGCGCCCTGCGCGAGCAATGCGGCGTGAACCGTCTTCGCGCCCTGTCCGATGACGCCGTCGGCCACCAGGATCACCACCTTGCGGCCGGCGATCGAGCCGTCACCCGGACGCGCCAGCAGCGACAGCGCCGGCGACTTCCGCACCTCGGGTTCCGGCGCGTTCTCGATGGCCAGAGGCATCGGGGGCGGCAACGGCATGTTGAGCCCGTCGGCGATCTTCGCCGCCAGTTCTTCCGACGCGTTCCTCAGCGAGGACAACATCCGCTCGCGGATCGCCGGTACCGTCACCTTGCTCAGCTCGAAACGGAAGGCCGCCGCGATGTGGGCCTGCTCCGGCGGCGACTGGCTTTCAAAGAAGAGGCGCGCCTGGTTGTAGTGTTCGGCGAAGAGCTCAGGCTTGGCGCGCACCTTGGCCTGTTCGTCCGAGCCGCGCTGGCGCGCCGCGACGGAGGTGAAGCCCTGTGCCGCGCCCGCCTGGAACGGACAGCCGCCGCCCAGCGAGTTGGGCTCGTAGGAGACGCGTCCGCGCGGGATCGCCTGGCGGTGGGCCCCATCGCGCTGGTTGTTGTGGACCTGCGCAATCGGCGCGTTGATCGGGATCTCGTGGAAGTTGGGGCCACCCAGCCGCGTGATCTGCGTGTCCACGTACGAATGGATGCGGCCCGCCAGCAGCGGGTCGTTGCTGAAGTCGATGCCCGGGATCACGTGCGCGGTGCAGTAGGCGACCTGTTCGGTCTCGGCGAAGAAGTTGTCCGGGTTACGGTTCAGCACCATGCGTCCGATTGCACGCACCGGCACGAGTTCCTCGGGAATGAGCTTGGTCGCGTCGAGGATGTCGAAGCTGAACGCGTCCGCCTGCTCCTCGGTGAAGACCTGCACGCCGAGCTCGTACTCGGGGAAGGCGCCGGACTCGATGCGCTCCCACAGGTCGCGCCGGTGGTAGTCCGGATCGGCACCGGAGATCTTCACCGCCTCGTCCCACACCAGCGAGTGCGTGCCGGCCTTGGGCGTCCAGTGGAACTTCACGAACACACTGTCCCCCGCCTCGTTGACGAAGCGGTAGGTGTGCACGCCGAAGCCCTGCATCGTCGCGTAGGAGCGCGGGATCCCGCGATCGCTCATCACCCACATCAGCATGTGGGTGGACTCGGGCATAAGCGACGCGAAGTCCCAGAAGGTGTCGTGCGCGCTGGCGGCCTCGGGCATGTGGTGATGCGGCTCGGGCTTCACCGCGTGGACCAGGTCGGGGAACTTCATCGCGTCCTGGATGAAGAACACCGGGATGTTGTTGCCGACCAGGTCCCAGTTGCCTTCGTCGGTGTAGAACTTGACGGCGAAGCCGCGCACGTCGCGCGCCGTGTCCTTGCTGCCGCCGCCGCCCTGCACGGTGGAGAAGCGCACGAACACCGGCGTCTGCTTGCCCGCCTCCTTAAACGGCGCGGCCTTGGTGAGGTCGGTCAGCGCGTCGTAGCTTTCGAAGAAGCCGTGGGCGGCCGAACCGCGCGCATGCACGATGCGCTCGGGGATGCGCTCGTGGTCGAAGTGGGTGATCTTCTCGCGGAGGATGAAGTCCTCCAGCAGCACTGGCCCGCGCGGGCCGGCCTTCAGCGAGTTCTGGTTGTCGGCGATGCGCACGCCCTGGTTGGTCGTCAGCGCCTGGCCCGAGGAATCGACGCGCACGCGGTCCAGCGGCGCGATGGTGGCGTTGCGGCCTTCCGGCGCCTGCGTGCCGACCTTGTCGTTGGTCTGGGCCTCGGACAGCGTGCTGGCCGACGGCAGGCGCGACGGCGCGTCGACGGTGATGCCGGGCTGCGGTCGCACGCCTTCGTCGAAGCCGTGCTCGCCGGGCTTGTTGGCGTTGAACGGCATCGCCGTGGCCATGGCGCCGGTCTCGGCCGCCTGCTTCAGCGCGAGATCGCCGCCGTCGCCGGAGGGCGGACGGCTGGACGCGCTGTCCGTGTTGCGGGCGGCAGCCTTCGCACCGGCATCGCCCGTCGCGTTGCCGGCGGCGGCCCCTTTGCGGGCGGGAGAGGCGGGCGGAGTGGGTGATTTAGGCATGGTCGTCCTCGTGGTTCTGCGGAAAGCTCGACGGCATGCGGCACAAACCGTTCCTGCGGCGTGCATCGAGACCGGCAGCGCCAGTCGTTGTCATGCCTGAAGGCGACGGCTCACGTGGCGGTTTCTTCCTCGGCTCCGACGAGGCGTTCGGCCTTGCGAGCGCTCAGCTCATCGCCGGGCGCCATCGATCCTGGCCGGTCCGCGCGCGATCGGTAATCGACACCGATACCGAGCAAACGTAGAGAGAACTTCCCGGGCCGCCACGGCCCCGATGGGCGATGCCCATAGGTAAACGGTCCAGGCACACCGACATCGGCGAGCGGGGGCCCGGTATGCCTTGTCCGGGCATGCAGGCCACGTCGGCCTCATCAACAAGCAGGAATCACGATGAACCGCATCTGCACCGCGCCCAGCGGCGACCTGCCGCCGCGCGCGGATCGTCATTGATCCCGGCCCGGTCCTCCGCGCCTCGTCTGTCCTCTCTTCTTCGAACAAGGAACACCTCATGAACACCGTCAACACCGTCAACACCACCGCCGGCACCACCGCCGGCACCACCGCCGGCACCACGACCTCGCAGGACCGTCTGGTCACCGGCCTCTTCCCCGATCGCGCCAGCGCGGAGTCCGCCTACGGCTCGGCCAGCGAGCGCGGCTACGACCCGAAGGACATCGACCTGGTCATGTCCGACGACACCCGCCAGCGCCACTTCAGCGACAAGGGCGTCGAGACCGAACTCGGCAACAAGGCCGCTGAGGGCGCCGGCATCGGC
>NZ_DASVNZ010000313.1:0-3279 GCF_036486225.1 Roseateles sp.
CCGGCCGATGAATCGATGAACGACGCCCACTCGACGCACGCTTCAACTCCAGTCCCGATTCCGATCACCTCGCCGCTGCAGCCCGGCCAGGTGCTGGACGGTTTCGTGCTCGAGGCGCGGCTGCATCAGGGCGGCATGGCCAACCTCTGGCAGGTGCGACGGCAGGATCCGACGGACCCCGCGCACCCCGCCGAGGACTTCCCCCTGATCATGAAGGTCCCCCGCATCAAGGGCGGCGAGGACCCGGCCAGCATCGTCGGTTTCGAAGTCGAGCAGATGATCATGCCGGCGCTCAAGGGCCCGCACGTGCCGCGCTTCGTCGCGCGCGGCGACTGGCGCCGCCAGGCCTACATCGTGATGGAGCGCATCGAGGCCGAAAGCCTGCGCCCGCGCCTGGACCAGGCGCCGCTGCCGCTGGTGGAGGTCGTCGAGATCGGCATCCAGGTCGCGCATGCGCTGACCGACCTGCACCGCCAGCACCTGGTGCACCTGGACATCAAGCCCAGCAACATCCTGCTGCGGCCGGACGGCACCGTGGTGCTGGTCGACTTCGGCCTGTCGCGGCACGACTTCCTGCCCGACCTGCTGGAGGAGGAGTTCTCCCTGCCCATGGGCACCGGCCCGTACATGTCGCCGGAGCAGGTCCAGTTCGTGCGCAACGATCCGCGCAGCGACCTCTTCGCGCTGGGCGTGATGCTGTACCACCTGTCCACCGGCGAGCGGCCCTTCGGCCAGCCGACCTCGGTGCGGCAACTGCGGCGGCGGCTCTACGTCGATCCGATCCCGCCGCGTGCCATCCGGCCCGAGCTGCCGCCGTGGTTCCAGGAGATCGTGCTGCACTGCCTGGAGGTGCGCGCGGAGCGCCGCTACCAGAGCGCCGCGCAGCTCGCGCTGGACCTGCAGCGGCCGGACGCGGTGCCGCTGACGGCGCGCGCGCACAAGCTGCAGCGCAGCGGCATGGTGCGGCGCTTCAAGCGCTGGTTCCTGGCGATGGGCGAGGAGCCCCATGCGCCCGCGTCGGTCGGCGCGCAGGTCGCGCGCAGCCCGGTGATCATGGCCGCCGTCGACGTCGTGGGCGCCACGCCGACCCTGCTCGAGGAACTGCGCGAGGTCGTGCGTCGCCTGATGCAGACCGAGCCGGGCGCGCGCCTGGCCTGCGTCGGTGTGATGAAGACCAACCGCATCGGCATGGACGAGCTCACCGACGCGCACGGCCGCAGCCACCACGTGCAGCAGCTGATCGCGCTGAAGAACTGGGCGCATCCGATGACGCGGGAGCTGGCCCTCGAGGACGGCCGCCTGACCTTCCATGTGCTGGAAGCGCCCGACGCCGCCGATGCGCTGATCGAGTTCGCCGCGAAGACCGGCGTCGACCACGTCGTGATGGGCGCGCGCGCCAGCTCGATGATGCGGCGCTACCTGGGCAGCGTGTCGGCGCAGGTCGTTTCGCAGTGCGCCTGCACGGTCACCGTCGTGCGCGAGCCCGTGCTGCCCGACGACCCGCCGCCGCCCGACAGCACGCTGATCAGCCCGTCGGCGTCGAACTGAGCGCCATGGCCTTCGCCGACAACCCCTGCACCCGCTGCGGTGCCTGCTGCGCGAGCTTCCGCGTCGATTTCTCTCGCCAGGAACTGCTGAGCGAAGGCGGCACGGTGCCGGACGGCTTGACGGTGGAGGTCACGGACTCGACCTGCCGCATGCGCGGCACCGATCACGCGCGGCCGCGCTGTGCCGCCCTGCAAGGCCAGGTCGGCGAGCGCGCCGGCTGCGGCATCTACGAATGGCGACCGTCGCCGTGCCGCGACTTCGGCCTGCGCTCACCGCTGGGCATCGGGGACGACGCCTGCACGCATGCCCGCGCCCGCCATGGCCTGCCGCCGCTGAACGTCTGAGACCCTCAGCGGACCAGAATCTTCGTCTGCAGCATCTTGGCCTTGAGACTTTCAAGTTTCGCGGCGTAGAGCTGGCGCTGCGGCGCGGTGACGCTGTATTCCTGGGCCTTGGCCAGTTCGGCGCGCACGACGTCCCACTTGCCCAGGCCCACGTTGGCCAGCGCCATCCAGAAATGGAACTCGTGGTAGTAGGCCGAGCGGTCGATCTCCTTGGCGAAGAGATCGCGCGCCTGGGCGTAGTCGCCGGCCTTCATCGCCGCGATCCCGAGGTCGAAGAACTTGAACGGCGGATAGGGCTGGAGCAGCGCCAACTGCGCCTCGTACTTCTGCGCCTCGGCGATGTTCCCCTGGAAACGCAGTGCCTGGGCCAGGTTGGCCATGGTCTGCACATTGGCCGGCTCGTGCGCCAGCACGTAGCGGAAGGCGCGCTCGGCGAGCGCCGTGTCGCCATGACGCCGGTAGATCACGCCCAAGGTGTTGAGCGCCGTCAGCAGCCGCGGGTCATGCAGCCAGGCGGCGCGGGCCCACCAGTACGCACGGTCGAGCTGGGCCTGCGACATCAGCTCCGCGGCGCGGTTGTTCAGGTACATCGCGACGATCGCGCGCTCGTCCACCGGCATCGCGCGCTGCCGCGAGATCTGCGCGCCGGGCAGGAAGTCGACCACCAGCGAGGGCTCGTCGCTGCCGATCACGCGGAACTCCGTCCGGCGCCGGCCCAGCGCGATGTTGACGTGGCTGGAAACGACCTGCAGGTCGCCGACGCGGCTCCACTGCTCCTCGTCGTAGATCTGGCGGAACACGAAGGGCAGGCCCATCTCGCGCGCGAACACCGCCGTCATCATCGCCAGCGACAGGCAGTTGCCGGCCTTGGCGTCGAAGGCCTCGGCAGCGGTGCGCGTGGTCTCGGCGTCGTACTCGAGCTGGAGCTCGTTGCGGTTGTACAGCGCGTCCAGCAGCAGGTGGCGCAGGTCGCGCGTGTCCATCATCAAGGTCGTGCCGATGCCCGCATTCGGGATCCGGCTATGGATGAAGTCCCGCATCTTCGGCGTGATCGCCATGACGCGCTCCGGCTCGATGAGCTCGCGCGACGGCGGGAACAGCTCGTCGTGGATCAGCGGGGCGGTGTCGACCATCGCCGGCGCCTCGGGCGCCGTGGCGCATCCTGCAAGGGCCAGCGCGCACAGCAATGCCGCACCCGTCAGGAGCGCCCGCCGGACTGCGTGGAAAGCCTGGATCGTTCCCATGACCGTCTCCGTCGCGACCTCGGACAGGGCCGCTGATGAGCCATGCTACTCCGCCGCGCCGCGCCGGGGGGCCCGTGCGACGGAGGAGCCGATCCCGGGCGCGAAAGCCGCTCGGCGGCGGCTCAGAGCCGCCCGGCCCTGCC
>NZ_DASVNZ010000316.1:0-6882 GCF_036486225.1 Roseateles sp.
GTGAGCGGCGGCGAACGCATCGTCGCCAGCGCGTCCGCGGGTCGCGTGACGCTGCAACTGGCGGCGACCGCGCTGCAGGATGGACAAGCCGGCTCGTGGGTGCGCGTGCGCCTGCCGGGCCGGCGCGACACCGTGATGGCCCGCGTGGCGGGCGACGGTCAAGTGGAGGTGAAATGACGAACGACACGACACGTGGCGCGCGCGGCCTGAAGGCCGCCTCCGCTGCGCTCATCGGGATGCTGCTGGCCTTCGCCGCCGCGACGCCCGCCGCCGCGCAGAGCCTCTACGAGGAGGCCAACTACCGCCCGCTGACCGCCGACAACAAGGCCTTCCGCGTCGGCGACGTGCTGACGGTCCAGGTGGTCGAGAACGCCAGCGCCGTGGCCAGCGCCGATTCGGGCAGCCATCGCAAGAACTCGGCCGGTCTGGAGCTGTTCCGTGACTCGAGCAACTTCCGCCGCGATGTCGGCGTCGCCACGACCGGCGACTTCGACGGTGGCGGCCGCACCTCGCGCGCCGGCAAGCTGGTGACGCAGATGTCGGTCACCGTGACCGAGGTGCTGCCCAACGGCGACCTGCGCGTCAGCGGCGAGCAGTCGCTGGTGATCAACCAGGAAAAGCAGCAGATCCGCGTGACCGGCCAGGTCCGTCCGCAGGACATCACCGACGGCAACGTCGTGCTGTCGAGCCGCATCGCCGACGCGACCATCGATTACGACGGCGCGGGCGCGCTCACCGACAGCCAGCGCGTGCCCTGGTGGCAGCGCGTGCGCTCGTGGTTCGGACTGTGATGAGGCCCGTGATGTCTGTGATGTCTGTGTTCCGATCGATGCCGGCTTCGGCCTTCGCCGTGGCTTTCGCCGCCGTGCTCTGCTGCGCGCCCGCGCTGGCGGCGGCGCCCGCGTCCGTGCCGTCCCCCGACGACGCCTTGCGGCTCAAGGACCTGGGCAAGGTGCAGGGCTGGCGCGAGAACGCGCTGATCGGCCAGGGCCTGGTCACCGGTCTGGCCGGCACCGGCGACGGTCCGTCCAACCGCGCCACGCGCCAGGCGCTGTCCAACGCGCTGTCGCAGTTCAACCTGAGCGTGACGCCCGACCAGGTGCAGAGCCGCAACGTCGCCGCCGTGATGGTGACCGCGCAGCTGCCGCCGTTCGCCAAGCCCGGCGACACGATCGACGTCACGGTGACCTCCATCGGCGACGCGCGCAGCCTCGTCGGCGGCACGCTGCTGCTGACGCCGCTGAAGGCGCCCAACGGCCGCATCTACGCGCTGTCGCAGGGACCGCTGGCGGTGGGCGGCTACCGCTACGACGCCAACGGCAACGTGGTGCAGAAGAACCATCCCACCGTCGGCGCGATCCCCGGCGGCGCGACCGTCGAGACCGGCCTGCCGGCGCAGGCCGCGCGTGCCACGGTCACCTTCGTGCTCAACGAGCCCGACTACACGACCTCGTCGCGCATGGCGGACGCGATCAACGCGCGCTTCGGCGTCACGCTGGCCGAACCGCGCGACGCCGGCGGCGTGGAGATCCAGATCCCCGAGGCCTACCTGGCGCGCCCGGTGGCCTTCCTCGCGCAGGTCGAGAACGTCACCGTGCACCCCGACCGCCGCGCGCGTGTCGTCATCAACGAACGCACCGGCACCGTGGTGGCCGGCGGCGACGTGCGCATCTCCGCGGTCGCGGTCTCGCACGGCGAGCTGCGCGTGTCGGTCTCGGCCGAGACCTCGGTGTCGCAGCCGCTGGTGATCGGCCGGCCGGGCGGCGGCGTGCGCACGGCGCTGGTGACCAACAGCCGGCTGGACGTCGGCGACAACGAACGCGCCGCCTACGTGACCGCCGACAACACCGTCGCCGACCTCGTGCAGGCGCTGACCCGCATGCGCATCGGCACGCGCGACGTGATCTCCGTGCTGCGTGCCGTCAAGGCAGCCGGCGCGTTGCACGCCGACCTCATCGTGCAGTGACGGCGCATTGGCCGCACATTGACCGCGCTCTGACGACCGATTTTCCAAGGACACCTTCATGCAGATCGAAGCCCTCTCCACCGCGCTGGTCGGCGCCGCGCTCGACGCCGCGGAACTGCGCCACCGCGTGATCGCCGCCAACATCGCCAACGCCGGCGCCGCCGGCTATACGCGCCAGACCGTGAGCTTCGAGGCACAGATGGACGCGCTCTCGAGCACCGGCGTGCCCGCGGCGCCCGAGGTCGTGCCCGCGCTCGGCCCCGGCGGCGAACCCATGCCGGTGCGCCTGGACCAGGAGGCCGTGGACATGGCCGCCAACAGCCTGCAGTACCAGGCCTTGCTCAAGGCGCTGTCGCGCCATTACGGCGTGCTGCAGAGCGCGGTGACCGAAGGCAAGCGCTGAGCGCACACGACAGCACCAAGGACCCGACATGGACATCCAAGCGAGTTTCGCCATCAGCGCCGCCGGCATGGATCTGGAGCGCCTGCGCTACGAGATTTCGGCGGCCAACCTGGCCAACGCCAACACCGTCAGCGGCAGCGCGCGCGGCGGTTTCCAGCCGCTGCGCGTGACGGCGCTGGCCGCGTCGCAGGCGGTCGGCGGCGTGGGCTTCGACGCGATGGTGCGCCAGGGCCTGACCGGCCCGGCCTACCAGATCGAATCCGTGGGCGCCGAGGCGCGTGCGGTGCAGGACCCCGCCCACCCGATGGCCGACGCCGCGGGCAAGGTGTACTACCCGGCCGTCGACAACGCGGCCGAGATGATGCTGATGATGAGCGCGTCGCGGGCCTACGAGGCCAACGTCGCCGCGCTCAACACCGGCCGCACGATGGCGCTGCGCGCGCTGGACATCGGCAACGGAGGCTGACATGACGCAGGCGATCCCCTTCATCGAACCGGGCATGGCGCTGTCGGCGCTGACCGAACTCCGGCCCGTGGCCTGGGCCGCGACGGCCGCCGCGCAGGGCGCCGGCGCCAACGCCGCGACGGCAGCCGCGAATGCCCCGGGCACCGTCGGCGGCGCCGATTTCGGCAAGCTGGTCAGCGACGGCCTGCAAGGCGTCCAGTCCGACTGGACGCAGGCGCAGTCGACGATGCGCGCGCTGGCCGAGGGCCAGCCCGTCAACCTCCATCAGGTCATGATGAAGATGGAAGAGAGCCGGATCTCGTTCCAGCTCTTCATGCAGGTGCGCAACCGGCTGCTGGAGTCCTACCAGGACGTGATGCGCATGCAGGTGTGACGGGCGCGCCGACGCGCGGGGTCGCGCTGAGACGCGCGGGGATGGACACGAAGAGCAGGGGACGCCGAACCGGCGGCCCGGCGGAGCAGGATGCGGATCGGGCGCCAAGAGCCCCGGCCGCCACGAGGATCGAGGGACGAGATGCGGGAGTTGTGGAACAAGCTGGACGGACGTCGTCGCGCGGGCCTGAGCGTGGGCGCGGTGGTCATCGTGCTGGCGGTCGTCGTCGCCGGCGTGCTGCTGCTGAAGACCGAGCGCGACGTGCTGTTCAACGCGCTGGCGCCGCAGGACGCCGCCGCGATGACGGCCGAGCTCGAGAAGATGAAGGTGCCGTACCAGGTCTCCGAGGACGGCCAGGCCATCCTGGTCGACAAGGCGCAGGTGCACAAGCTGCGCATGAAGCTGATGGCGCGCGACCTGCCGCTGCACGGCGCGGTGGGCTTCGAGCTGTTCAACACCAACGACTTCGGCATGACCGAATTCGCCCAGAAGGTGAACTACCAGCGCGCGCTGCAGGGCGAGATCACGCGCACCATCCTGTCGCTCGAGGAGATCGAGACGGCGCGCGTGCACCTGGTGTTCGCGGAGGACGGGCTGCTCAAGCGCGAGCCGCAGCGCGCCAAGGCGTCGGTGACCGTCGGCGTGCGCCACGGTCGCACGCTGAAGGCCGACCAGGTCGCGGGCGTGCAGCGGCTGGTGGCCGCGGCGGTGCCGGGCATCGCCGTCGACGACGTGACGGTGCTGAGCCAGCGCGGCGTCGTGCTGAGCCGCTCGGGCGGCGCGGACGGCGACGGCGCGGGCCGCGCGGAGCTGCAGCAGGACGTGGAACGCCAGCTCGAGCGCAAGGTCGCGCAGGTGCTGTCGCAGGCCTACGGGGCGGAGCAGTTCGTCAGCAGCGTCTCCGTCACGCTGGACCTGGACCAGGTGCGGGTGACGTCGGAAGAGGTGCTGGGCGCCGGTACCGGCGGGGAGGTGCCGCAGGGCTCGGTGCTGCGCGAGCGCGAGACGCTCACCGAAGCGCCGGCCACCACCGGCGTGCGCGACGGCGCGCAATCGCCGGGCCGGTCCACGCGGGATACCGAATACCAGCTGGGCAAACGCGTCGAGCAGGTCGTCAAGCGGCCCGGCGCCATCCAACGCCTGCAGGTGCTGGCGGTGGTGCGCCAGCGGCTCGATGCCGCGCAGGTCGAGCGCCTGCGCGCCGCGCTGTCGGCGGCGGTGGGCGCGGTGGCCGATCGCGGCGACGTGATCACGGTGCAGTCGCTGGACATGCTGGGCGCGGATCCGCGCGGCGGCATCGCGGGTGCCGGTGTAGCCGGATCGATGGCCGCAAGCGCGGCGAACGGCGCCAACGGCGGCGTCTCCGGCAGCTTCGACACGGCCGGTGCCGCGACGTCCCAGGATGTCGCCCCGGCCGCAGGCCCGGACGCGCAGCGCATCGTGCTGTGGGTGCTGGCCGGCCTGATCGCGCTGATCGGCGCGGTGCTGGTGGGACGCATGTCCTCCGGCGCCCGGGCCGCCGAACCGCGTCCTCTGAACGACGGCGAACGCGAACGCGTGCTGGCGCAATTGCGTCAATGGACCGACGGCAACGCGCCGGCCGACGCCGCGCGCGGCGCGGAGGGGGCGGCGCGATGAGCGACCAGAGTTTCCAGGCGGCGCTGGCGCAGGGCGCGGGCGATGCCGGACTGCGGCAGGCGGCCGCGCTGATCCACGCGCTCGCGCCGGCCGACCGCCGCTGGGCGATCGCGCAGTTGCCGGCGCAGCAGCGCGATACCGTCGAAGCCTTGCTGGCCGAACTGACGACGATGGGTCTGCCGCGTGAGCGGGCGATCGTCGAGGCGGCACTGCAGCAGGCGCCGGTGCACGATGCGGTGGAGGCCTCATCGCAGCCTCGTGCCGCAGTGGCCGGTGCCGGCGGCGCGATCGCCGGAGTTGGTGTTGGTGTTGGTGCTGGTGCTGGTGCTGAGCCGGTGTCCATCGGCCATTCCACGAATCACGTGGACGCTTCGGACGACATCCCGTCCACGGCTGCGGTGACGGCGATCGATCGCTGGGTGGCCGCCCAAGGCGTCCCGGCCCTGGTCCGGACGCTGTCGAGCGAGCCGGTGGCATTGCTCGCGCGCCTGCTGACCGTGCGGGACTGGGCGTGGCGCGCGGAAGCCGTGCGCCATCTGCAGCCGGCCTTGCGGCAGGACGTCGTCGAAGCGATGCGGCTGCGCGCGGAGTCCGATGCGGGCGCCACGGCTGCCGACGCTCGATTGCTGGATCTGCTGGCGCAGCGCCTCGACGCGCTGCATCCGGTGTCGGCAGGCCATGCCGGCCCGTCGTCGAGAAGCTCGAGAAACCTGGGCTCGTCGGACGGCGCCTCGCCCTTGGGCCGACTGCTGTCGCGCTGGCGTGCGGGGCGGAGCGCTCGATGAGTCGCCACAACGCCGCCAAGCCGGCGCCGCAGGTCCTGAAGGGACTGCGGTTGACGACGGTCGTCCGCGGCCTGCCGTATCACGCGCAGGTCGCGCAGGCGCATGCGCAGACGCTGGCTGCGAAGCCGGTCGTTGCGGGCGCGTCTGCCGCTGCAGCCGCGGCCGCATCGGCGGCGTCCGCGTCGATCACGCCTGGCGTCGCGCAGCAGGGCGGCACGGGCGCAGGCTTCTCCGATGAGACGCAGTCGGCGCAGACCGTCGAGCTCGAGGCACAGGTCGCCGCGGCGCTCGCCGAGGCGGAGCGCGCCGGTTATCAGCAGGGACTCGCCGGAGGACGCAAGGACGCGCAGCAGGAACTGGCGCGCGAGCGCGAGGTGCTGGCCGTCGAGGCTCAGAAACAAGCCGCCGAGCGACAGGTTGCCGCGGAAGCCGCGATCGCAGCGCTCGAAGAGGCCCTGCAACGCTCCGACGACGAGCAACGCGCGCATCGCGAGCGCGTCGCCGCGCAGGCGGCCGGCCTGGCGTTCGAGGCGCTGTGCCGCGTCGTCGGGCGTTCGGGCGCGGTGAAGGACAGCTTGCTGCCGCTCATCGAGGCGGCGCTGGATCGTTGGGCCGGCACGCCGCGTCCGACGCTGCGCCTGTCGCCGGACGATCTCGCCGCATTGAAGCTCGCGGTCTCGGAAGACCGCCTGCAGGCGCTGATGACACGCGTCGAAGCGGTCGCCGACCCGTCGGTGCGACCGATGGGCGCGCTGATCGAGGACGAGGACGGCGGGCTCGACATCGGCCTGGACACGCAGCTGCGCGCGCTCGGCCAGGCCTGGACTCGTGCGTTGTCGACTCAGGACCAGGAGGCGGACCACAAGTCGAACCGCAAGTCCGACCGCGCCTCGAATCGCCCGTCTTCCGCTCTGGCGGAAGGCAGTGGGCCGAGCACGCCGGGGGACGCGGCATGAACTCGATGGACGCGCTGTTCGACGCGACGCGGCAGGCGACGCTGGCCCGGCCGTTCGGCCGGCTGCGCGGCGTCAGCGGCCTGACCGTCACCAGCGCGGGTCCGGCGCTCGCAATGGGCGACCTGTGCGAGGTGCTGCACGAAGACGGCCGCGTGCATGCGCTGGCCGAGGTCGTGGCCGTGCGCGGTCGCGATCTGACATTGATGCCCTTCGGCGACGCGCACGGCATGCAGGCCGGCGCGCGCGTGCGCGCCGCGCCGCGCCGCAACGTTGCCGAAGTCGGCCCGGCCCTGCT
>NZ_DASVNZ010000324.1:0-3468 GCF_036486225.1 Roseateles sp.
GGGGCGTCGTCGGGCGCCGGGGCCGGCAGCGCGGGCAGGGCCTGCGGCCGGGCGGTGCTGCAGCCCGAAAGCGTCGTGCCCAGGGAACCGAGCACCGGGGCGGCCAGGGCCGCGGTCATCCACTGTCGTCGTCGCATCGAAGGCTCATCCGGCGGCGCCGCAGGGGCCGCTCACACTTTCACGATCCAGCCGCGTCGCCACATCGCCCACGCGACGCCGTAGAACACCGCCACGAAGCCGGCGGCGAACAGCAGCGACGCGAAACGCGGATCCACCGGCAGCGCGCGCAGCGGCGCGAAGAGCCAGGCCTTGAGCGTGACGCCCTCGGCCACGTGGATCAGTCCGAGCAGCCGGGCCACCAGGCCCGACAGCGCGAAGAGGAACAACGCGTTCACACCGAACACCACCAGCGGGCGCAGACGTCGCGCCATCGCGTCGCGCATGCGCGGCAGCGGCGCGGCATCGAGCAGCCAGTAGAACACGCCGAACACCAGGCACCCCCAGCCGGTCGTGAGGAAAACGAAGGCGGGCGTCCAGAGATTCTTGTTGATGGGCAGGGTCCAGGCGTCGAGGACCTGCGCGATCCACAGGCAGGCAAGACCCGACACCAGGAACCAGGTCGCCTTCTCGCCGGGATCGCGGCCGCGGTGTGCCAGCCAGCGCCCCGCGAGCAGGCCGGCGATCTGGCTCGCGACGGCGGGCAGGGTGCTCAGCAGGCCTTCGGGGTCCCAGGTCCTGCTCTTGGCCCAGAGGTGGCCGCCGAGCAGCGTCCGGTCCAGCCAGGCGCCGACGTCCTCGCCCGGCTGCAGCGAGCCGCGATGCCAGACGCCTGTCGCGTCGGGCACGGCGACGAAGGTCTGGACCAGGCCGTAGCCGAGCAGCAGACCGACGAACCACGCCAGCTGGGCGCGCCAGCCGCACCACAGCGCGATCGGCGCGACCAGGATCGTGATCAGCCCCAGCCGCTGCAGCACGCCGGGGATGCGCAGCGTCTCGAAGTGGAAGAACGGGAAGAGGTTGAGCGCCAGCCCGATGAGGATGATCGTGGCGCCCCGGCGCCACATGTGGCGCAGCAGCACGGCGCGGTCGGCGGCCTGGCCGCGTCGCGCCAGGCTGAAGCTCATCGAGATCCCGCTGATGAAGACGAAGAAGGGGAAGATCCAGTCGGTGAAGGTCCAGCCGTGCCACTCGGCGTGCTCAAGCGGTGCGTAGAGCTGCGACCAGTCGCCCGGGTTGTTGACCAGCAGCATGGCCGCGATCGCGAAACCGCGGAAGGCGTCGAGGGACAGCAGCCGGTCCCCGACCACGCCCATGCCGCCGAGGCCGCTGCCGCCGGTCCGGGACGTGTTCACGCGCCGGCCTCCTTGCGGCCGAAGCCCTCGGGGATCCTGATCAGCGCGGTCATGACCAGCGAAGGGATCGTCGCGATCAGCACCCACGCGAAGAAGTGCGGGTAGCCGAGGTGATCCTGCAGCCAGCCGCTCCACATGCCGGGCAGCATCATGCCCAGCGCCATGAAGCCGGTGCAGATCGCGTAGTGGGCGGTCTTGTGGGCGCCCTCGGCGACCAGGACCATGTACATCAGGTAGGCCGTGAAGCCGAGCCCGTAGCCGAACTGCTCGATCGCCAGCGCCGCGCTGATGACGGCGAGGCTTCCCGGGTGGGCATAGGCCATGGCCAGGAACACGACGTTGGGCAGGTGCATCGCAAGCACCAGCGGCCAGAGCGCCTTCTTCAGGCCGACGCGCGAGATGATCCAGCCGCCGAGCAGGCCGCCCAGCGTCAGCGCGATCAGGCCGACGGTGCCGTAGGCCAGGCCGACCTGCTTGTTGCTCAGTGCCAGGCCGCCCTTGTCGATCGGGTCCAGCAGGAAGGGCGTGGCGAGCTTCAGCAGCTGCGCTTCCGGGAAACGGTAGAGCAGCAGGAAGCCCAGCGTCACCGCCAGGCCGGGCTTGCGGAAGAACGCGGCGAAGATCCGGAAGAACGTGCCCGGCGCGCGCTGCTCGCGCGGGAGGGGGACGTCGACGGCCGGGCGCGGCAGGCGCCACAGGTGATACGCCGCGAGCAGCAGGAAGGCCCCGGCGAGGACCGCCATCACGCCCTGCCAGGCCAGCACCCAGCTGTCCCCGCGGTCGTGCAGCTCGCCGGCCAGCCAGACCAGGCCGCCCTGGCCGCCGATGTTGGCGACGCGGTAGAAGGTCGAGCGCACGCCGACGAAGGCGGCCTGCTCATGCTTCTCCAGCGCGAGCAGGTAGAAGCCGTCGGCGGCGATGTCGTGCGAGGCCGAGGCGAAGGCCATCAGCCAGAGCACCGCGAGCGACATCTGGAAGGCGCGTTCCATCGGCAGCGTCAGCGCCACCATCGCCAGCGCCGCACCGACGGCGAACTGCAGCGTCACGACCCACAGGCGTTTGGTGCCCAGCATCTCGACCAGCGGCGACCACAGCGGCTTGATCACCCAGGGCAGGTAGAGCCAGCTGGTGTAGAGCGCGATGTCGGTGTTCGAGATCTCCAGGTTCTTGTACATGATGACCGAGAGCGTCATCACGACCACGTACGGCATGCCCTGCGCGAAGTACAGCGTGGGCACCCAGCGCCAGGGGCCGCGGGCGCTCGGGGAAACGGGATCAGCGTGCATGGCGCTCAGTGTCGATGCAAACCGGACAGATGCCGCATCGGGGATTGCAGCGCTTGCGGGAGAGGACCGTCAGGGGGCCGTGCGGGGACCATTCGAAGCGCGTGAGCGAACGGCGATCGGAGCGCGACGTTCAGCGTTCGGCCAACGCCGCGCGCACGTCGCCGTCGTGCCGCGCGAGCAGGGCCTGGGCGCTGGTCGCGTCCAGCTGGCGCAGCAGCATCACGGTGGCGGTCTTCACGTGGAAACCGCATTGGTCGAGCGCGGCGCGCGCGGCGGCCTCGTCGGTATCGGCCGCGCGCATCGTCAACGCGACGGCGCGCCGGACCAGCTTGGCGTTGGTGGCCTTCATGTCCACCATCAGGTTGCCGTAGACCTTGTGCAGCTTGACCATCAGCGCGCTGGAGAAGGTGTTCAACGCGATCTTCTGCGCGGTGCCGGCCTTCAGCCGCGTGCTGCCGGAGATCACCTCGGCGCCGGTGTCCAGCAGGACCGGGTACTCGCCGGCGGCCAGCGCGCCCAGCACGTAAGGCGTGTGGCCCGAGGCGGCGATGCCGATCACCACGTCGTCCGGCGTCGGCGCGAGCGCCTCGATGTCGCGGCGGCCTTGAGGCTCGTCGTCCTCCGCGCCTTCGACGGCGACGAACATCGCGCCCTCGCCGCCGGCCAGCACGGCGACCGCGCGTTCGCGCGGCCACGAGAAGGTGGGGACGAGCTCGACACTGTCCAGCACGCCCAGCCGGCCCGAGGTCCCGGCCCCGGCATACAGCAGCCGACCACCGGCGGCGATGCGCGGCAGCGCCGCGTCCACCGCCGCGGCCAGCGCGGGCGCC
>NZ_DASVNZ010000337.1:0-43218 GCF_036486225.1 Roseateles sp.
GAGCCGGCCCCGCGCGGCGGCCTGCTCGGCCCGGACACCGTGCTGACCAGCTACGGCGAGCTCACCTACAACCGTCCCACCAAGGCCAAGGAGAACGCTCAGGCGGACGTGCGGCGCTTCGTGCTCGGCTACGAACACCGCTTCGACGCCAAGACCAAGGTCGTGACCGAACTGGAAGTCGAACACGCGGTGTCGTCCTCCAGCGATCCCGGCGAAGTGGAAGTCGAGCAGGCCTACATCGAGCACCAGTTCGCGGCGAACTGGGGCGTGCGCGCCGGCCTGTTCCTGATCCCGGCCGGCCTGCTCAACGAGCATCACGAGCCCACGTCCTTCTTCGGCGTCGAGCGCAACTTCGTCGAGACCGCGATCATCCCCAGCACCTGGCGCGAAGGCGGCATCCAGCTGGTCGGCACCTTCGACAACGGCCTCACCGCGCAGGCCGGCATCACCACCGGCTTCGACCTCAGCAAATGGGACGCGGCCGCGACCGAAGGGCGCGAATCGCCGCTCGGCTCGATCCACCAGGAGATGGCGCTGGCGCGCGGTCGCGACCTCGCGGTCTTCGGCGCGGTGAACTGGCGCGGCATCCCGGGCCTGCTGCTGGGCGGCTCGGTGTTCAGCGGCCAGGCCTCGCAGGGCCAGACGGCCAAGGGACGCGTGACCCTGTGGGATCTGCACGCACGCTGGACGCCGGGCCGCTGGGACCTGTCCACGGTCTACACGCGCGGTTCGATCTCCAACACGGCCGAGTTGAACGCGCCGCTGGTCGGCAATCCGACGCTGATCCCGCGCACCTTCGACGGCTTCTACGTCCAGGCGGGCTACAAGCTGTGGTCGCAGGGCGACTACGCGCTGCTGCCCTTCGTGCGCTGGGAGCAGTTCAACACCGCGAAGTCCTATGCGGACCTGGGTCAAGGCCTGACCCCCGACGCCGCGCGCAACGAGCAGGTGTGGACCGCGGGCGCCAACTTCCAGATCTCGCCCAACGTCGTTTTCAAGATCGACTACCAGCGCTTCCGCGAGGCCAGCGACCAGAACCGGGTCAACCTGGGTCTGGGCTGGAACTTCTGATGCGCGTGGTGCTGGTCGGCGCCGCGGCGGTGACGCTGCCGGCGATCGCCTTCGCCGTCGACTACCAGAGCGCCGACGCGGCCGCGAAGCTGATGTTCCCGGACGCCGACGCCTTCGAAACGCGCACCGCAGCGCCCGACGCGGCGGGGCTGAAGCAGCTGCACGAGCAAGGCGCTGGCGGCCGCACCCACAGCTGGACGGTGCGCATCGCGCGGCGCGGCGGCGCGGTGCTGGGGTATGTCGTCACGGACCAGGCGCTGGGCAAGGCCGAGCTCATCGACTTCGCCGTCGGGCTGACGCCGGACGGCACCGTCAAGCAGGTGGAGATCCTCAGCTACCGCGAGAGCCAGGGCCACGAGATCCGGATGCCGGCGTGGCGGCGGCAGTTCGTCGGCAAGGGCGCGACGGCGGCGCTGCGCGTGGGCGAGGACATCGCCAACGTCAGCGGCGCGACGCTGAGCTGCACGCACGTGACCGATGCGATCCGGCGCATCGTCGCGGCGGTCGCGCTGATGCGGCGTTCTGCCGCATTGCCGAGCTGAAGGACGAGGCGATGACGGTGGGCGCGGCGACAAAGGCAGCGACGGCATCGGAGCCCGCATGGACCCGACGCGCCGTGCCCTTGCTCGGCACGCTGGTGGAAGTCGGTGTCCCCGCGGGACAGGGCGCGCGGCTGCAGCGCGCGTTCGATCGCATCGCCGCCGTCGAAGCGGTGTTGTCGCGCTTCCTGCCCGACAGCGACATCGGTCGATTCAATGCCTCCCCCGCGGACCACGAGTTCCGCCTGCGGGACGAGACGGTCGCCGTCCTGCGCGCCGCGCGCGAACTCCAGGAGGTGTCCGGCGGGCTGTTCGACGTCAGCCTGGGGAGCGGCCCTCGACACTGGCACGTCGTCGACGGGCGGCTGCGCAAGCGCCACGCCGACGTGCGTCTGGACCTGGGCGGCATCGGCAAGGGCTATGCCGTCGATGCCGCGGTGCAGGCGCTGATCGCGTCGGGCGCCGGGGCCGGCTGGGTCAACGCGGGCGGCGACCTGCGCGTCTTCGGCGACGTCGACCTGCCGGTGCGGCGGCGCGACGAGGACAGCGGGGGCGTCCGCCTCTTCGGGACGCTGCGTGACGGCGCGCTGGCCACCAGTCGTTTCGGGCCTGGCAGCCGATCGCTGGCCGACATGGCGGGCATGCGCGATGCTCACGACCTGCCCCCTTGCCAGATCAGCGTCGCGGCACCGCAGGCGATGTGGGCCGACGCGCTGACCAAGGTCGTCGCCTTGAGCGGCGACGTCGAGCATCCGCTGCTCAGGCGTTTTGGTGCGATGGCGTGGCGGTGGCCGCTGGATTTGCCGCACTCTTCCTGAGCCGCTTCATCGCCGCCTCGCGCTCCAGCCGCTTGCGGCCCAGGTACAGCCACCAGCCGGTGATGGTGAACGCGGGCAGCATCAGCGCCGCGATGAACATCGCGATGCGCCCGGGCAGCCCGAACAGCGTGCCCATGTGCAAGGGATAGATCGCCGCCAGGGCGCGGCCGCCCGCGGCCTTGGCGCCATAGCGCTCGTCCTTGACGATCTCGCCGTCCTGCGCCTTGATCGTCGTGCGGTTGCGCGCGCGCTCATGCGCGGGCGAGGTATCCAGCCAGGTGAAGAGGATGGGCGCCTTCGCGCCCGTCGGGACGCGGACGATCACCTCGCTCCAGCCGCCGGGCAGCGCGGCGCGCTCGAAGGCCTGCCATGCAGTGTCGATGGCGACGACGTGCGCGCCCTCCGACGACTTCTCGGATTTCTTCTCCACCGTCTTGTCGGAATTCTTCTCAGCCATCTTCTCGCCCATCGGCTTGGCGGTTGCGCGCGGCGGCCGCGGCTCGCCGAGCCACGCGCTCACCGGATCCCGCACGCCGTCGAAGGCCCAGAAGATTCCCGTCAGCGTCACCGGCACGTAGGCCACTAGGCACGCCGTGCCGACGACCAGATGCAGCCGCCGCAGCAAGGCGCGACCACGCGTCTTGCGGTCGATGCGCCACCACTCCGAGACGCTCTTCCAGTCCCGCGGCCAACGCAGGTACAACCCCGACAAGGCCAACACCAGCAGGCCGATCGCCAGCACGCCGGTCACGACACGCCCCGGCTCGCGCGGCAACAGCAGCCAGCGGTGCAGCGACTCGGCGACTTCGAAGAACTCCGCGCCCTTCGTGTCCGCCAGCGGCGCGCCGGTGACGGGGTTCAGATAGATCACGTCGCCGCGCCGCTCGCCCGGCGCGGGCTCCAGGATCGCCTTCGGCGTCCGACCGGGTTCCGCGTACAACGTGAGCGTCGCGACGCGCCGTTCCGGCTCCGCCGCGGCGAAGCCCTGCAGCAGCGCGTCCGGCGTCGCGGGTCGATACGAAGGCGATTCGATCCGCAAGACGCCGGGATTGATCGCCTCGGTGATCTCCTGGCGGAAGGCGAGCGTCGCACCCGTCAGTCCGATGAGCAGCAGGATGGTCCCTGCCGTGATGCCTAGCAGCCAATGCAGCTGGGTCCAGAACTTGCGCGCGGTCATCGCCTTCCTTGGGTCATCGTCCCGCCGCCCAATCGACGGCGGCGTCGAACAGCGCGAGACCGCTGGCCGAGAGATTGGTGAAGGTGTCATTGTCGAGGAACACCATGACGCGGCGGGCCGGCGCCAGGGACTCGTAGTCCATCGTGGCGCCCTTCTCGTAGCCGAAGAGCGCCGCCTTGCCCGGCTCGCCGTAGATCGTCGCGATCGTCGTCGCGCCCGGACCTGGGCGGCCCCAGCCCATGCCGGCCTGCTTCACGTAGACGTTGGCGATGCCCGCCGGCAGGCCGCCCGCCATCGGGTGCGGCGCGTTGACGATCCACAGGTAACGCTCCTTGGTCTCTGCGCCGAAGTCCACGTCGTGCTTCTTGCCCGTCATCGCCAGGTCGTCGAGGACGTCGTTCTCCCAGGTCAGCAGCGGCACACGCAGTTGCCGCCAGCCCGGATCGACGTCCTTGCTCGACACCGTCGACGAGATCACCACCAGCGCCGCGTCCGCGGCCACGGTCGGCGACGCCTTCTGATCCTCGAGCTGCACGATGAAGCCGCGCTCGCCGAGGCGCTTGGCCACCGCATCGTCGACGGCCCGGTTGGGACCGCTCTTCTGCACGACGAGCACGACACGCTCGCCGGCGGCGAAGGCGACCGACGCTGCGCCGAGTCCGATGGCCACGAGCATCGCGGCGCTTCGAAGGAAATTCCGACGTGCGCTCATCTCAGAACTCCATCGAGGCCGAGAGCAACACCTGACGCGCGTCGCCGACGGACACGAAGTAGGTGTTGACGCTGGACGAGTAGTAGGTGCGGTCGAACAGGTTCTTCACATTGAGCTGCAGCTTCAGCGGCAGACCGCCGGCCTTGGTCTCATAGGTCGCGAACGCGTCCGCGACGCTGTAGGCCGGCAGCACGAAGCTGTTGGCGGAATCGCCGGGACGGCGGCCGATGTAGCGGGCGCCGCCGCCCAGCCGCAGCTTGCCCGGTCCGATCTGGCCGAAGTCGTGCACCACCGACAGCGAGCCGGTCGCGCGCGCCACGTTCCACAGCCACAGGCCGGCGAACTGCGGATCCTCGGTCGTCTTCGCGTCGGTGTAGGCCAGCGCGGCGATGCCCTGCCAGTGCCGCGCGAACTCGCCGGCGATGTCGAACTCGATGCCGCGCGAGCGCGCCGCGCCGTTGGTGCGCCAGTCGGTGAGCTTGGTGACGTCGTTGAACTGCGAGACCAGCACGTTGCGCTTCCTGATCTCGTAGACGGCCAGCGTGCTGGTGACGCGGCCCGGCAGGTCGAGCTTCACGCCGGCTTCCCAGGACTTGCCCTCTTCCGGATTCACCGACGAGTCGATCACCACGCCCGACGACAGCGGCGCGATCGTCGATTGCGGCTTCAACGAGGTCGAGTAGTTGCTGTACAGCGAGACCGTGTCGGTCAGGTTGTAGATCAGGCCCACGCGCGGCAACCACTTGTCGCCGCTGGTGGCGGTGTTGGCCTTGAACGGCCGGCCGCGGCCGGCCTCCTGCGTCCAGTGCTGGTAGCGCAGACCGCCGACGACGGTCCAGCGCTCGCCCAGACGCAGCGCGTCCTGCAGGAACACCGACTGGTTGTGCAGCTTGTCGGTCTGGTCGCTGTCGCTGGCGGAGACGGTCTGCGACGGCTGCTCGGTGCCGTAGACGGGATCGAGGTAGCTGAAGGTGGTCTTGGTCGCCTGGCGCAGCAGGTCGCGGCGGTAGATCAGCCGGTACTCGGCGTCGGCGCCGAGCTGCACGTCGTGCGTGACGCCGCCGGTCGTGAACTTGCCGTCGACATAGGCGGTGCCGTAGCTGTCGGTGCTGAGCGCGCCCTGGGTGCCGTCGTTGCTGCGCGTGAGCGTGCCGGTCTTCGTGTTGACGCCGTTCACGCGCAGCTGGTTGGCGTCGTAGGTCTCGCGGTTGTAGCTCGCGTTGACGTGCGCGGCCCAGCCTCCGCCGAGCTTGTGGTCCACCGACAGCTGCGCCAGGTGCGTCTCGCCGTCCATCTGGTTGAAGGGCTCGTCGAGCCGCCGCGTCTTCGGGATCGGCAGCGGCTGCTTGGTGGCCGGGTCGAGCGCGGTGCCGCGATCGAAGGGCGTCAGGTAGTTGCGGTACTCGTACCAGAGCACCGCCTGCGTGTCGCGTCCGTACCAGGCGATCGACGGCGCGATCAGCGTCTCCCGGTGGGTGCCGAAGTTGCGCCAGTAGTCCTCGTTGATCTGGTCGACCACGAGGCGGTAGGCCAGACCGGTCTTGTCCGCGGGATCGGGCGTGCCGATGGGTCCGGTGGTGTCGAGCGTGCCGCCGACGCCCGTGCGGCCGCCCGCGTAGCCGGAACCCACGATGGACACGCTGGTGCGTGCATTCAGGCGCGGCTTCTTGCTGACGACGTTGATCACGCCGCCCGGATCCATGATCCCGTACAGCAGCGAGGACGGGCCCTTGAGCACCTCGACGCTCTCGGCGGCGGCGTTCATGCCGCGGCCCTGCACCAGCGGCATGCCGTTGTGCATCACCGAGCCGTCGCGGTTGCCGCCGAAGCCGCGCTTCATGATCGTGTCCTGCGTGCTCGCGAGCGTGTTGCCCTGCGTGATGCCGCTGACGTTGTAGAGCGCGTCGTCGAGGTAGCGCGGCCGCTGGTCGCGGATCACCTGCGCGGAGACGACGTTCACGACCTGCGGGATGTCCAGCATCGAGTCGGTCGTGCGCAGCGTCGAGGCATCGGGCGTCGGCTGGTAGCGGCGGTCGGCCTCTTCCGGCGCCGGCGCAGCGCGGGCGACGACACGCACCTGCGGCAGCGTGATGTCCGCTTCAGGCGCGGCGCCCGCCGTGCCTGCGGCCGTCGCGTCGGTGGCGCTGATAACCGCTGCATCCTTGCGCAGCGTGTAGACGCCCTGCGCGTTCGGCACGGCCTGCAGTCCGGTACCGCTCAGCAGCGCGGCGAAGCCTGCGCTCACCGTGTGACGCCCTTGCAGACCGCGCGAGGCGATGTCCTTCGTCAACGCCGGATCGAAGGCCAGCGTCACACCGCTGGCGGCGGCGAAGCGGCCAAGCGTGGTCGACAACGCGCCGGGCTCGATGCGGTACTCGCGCTCGCCGCTCGCGGCGTTCGCGGCCGGTGCAGCCGTCTGCGCGCTCACAACCAGGGGCACCGCGACGCCCGCGCACAACAGCATGGACACGGCCAGCCGGACGGGCGTGGAACGGCGGACATGGCGCACGGAAGCGGTGCGCGGACGAGGGGTCGAGCGGGAAGTCATGAAGCAGTCTTTCCAGGGAAGGTGCGGAGCGCGTTCGAAGGCGCTCGAACGTTCTCGAAGTTCTCTTCCCTGTTGCCGGACGAGCCGGAAAAACATGAAGCGCCTGGACGCTGATGCGTGCGCTATGCGCGCGTCGTCAGCGTCATGCGCCGCGCGGACGCACGGTCGCCCAGTACGCGTTCGCGCGATCCACCCGCACCGGCAGCGTCGCTTCCAGCGCGGCGAGCGCACGATCGACGTCGAGGACCGGGAAGGCGCCGGACACGCGCAGCTCCGTCACGCGCGGATCGCAGCCCAGGCGGCCGCGGCGATAGCGGTCGAGCTCGGCGATCACATCGGCCAGGCGCGCGTTGTCGACGATGAGATGCCCGGCGGTCCAGGCCGCCATGTCGCCGGCGATGGCCTCGACGGGGCCGATGGTCGTGCCCTCGACCTCCACCTGCTGCCCGGCATCGAGTCGACGCACGGCGCCGGTGGTGCCGCGGACCTCCACGGCGCTGTCCATGACGGCGACATTCAGGCGGCGGTCCTCCAGGCGCAGCAGGAAGCGGGTGCCGAGCGCGCGCACGCGGCCGTAGCGCGTTTCCACGATGAGCGGCCGCGGATCGCGCGCGCCGTTGGCGCCGATGTCCACGCCGAGGGCGTTCGCGGTCTCGATGAACACCTCGCCCTCATGCAGGCGCAGCGCGCGCCACTGCCGATCGAATCGGACATCCAGCGCGGTCGCGGTGTTCATGACGACGACGCTGCCGTCGTCGAGCGCGAGCCGGTGCTGCTCGCCGGTCGCGGTGCGGTGGTCCGCGAACCAGGCGGCGGAGATGGGGCCGCCGCTTTCACGCCAGAGGCCGTAGCCCAGCACGCCGGCTGTGCCGGCGATCGCGGCGGACTTCAGCAGTTGACGACGCCGCGGCGCGGGTCGCCGCAAGGTCGACGAGGCCAGGTCCGCAGGGACGCCGGACATCATCCGCTGCACGCGTTCGACGCGGTCCCATTCCGCTTGATGCGCGGGATCGGCGGCATGCCATGCGGCCCAGTCGCGCCGCTCCTGCGGCGTCGCGTTGCCGGAGGCGAGGAGGACGAACCACTCGACGGCGCGGGTGCGTGCGTCCGTGTCGCTCACGCGGCGAGCTCGACGCAGCGCGACATCGCGGCCGCCATGTAGCTCGCGATCGTGCGCTCGCTGACGCCCAGCGACTGCGCGATCTCGCGGTAGGTCAGCCCATCGAGCTGCGACAGCAGGAAGGCCTCGCGCACCGGTCGGGCCAGGCCGTCGAGCATGTCGTCGATCGCCTGCAGCGTTTCGAGCAGGACGGTGCGGTCTTCGGGGCTCATCGCCCAGGCGTCGGGCCGGACGGCCATCGCCTCGATCAGCGCGCGCTCGAGGTCGCGGCGGCGATAGAGATCGACGACCAGCCCGCGGGCGATGGTGGTGAGGAAGGCGCGCGGCTCACGCCAGGTGCCGGGCTCCCGACGGGTCAGCACTCGCTCGAAGGTGTCATGCGCGAGGTCGGCGGCGTCGACGGCACAGCCCAGCTGCTTGCGCAACAGGGACTGCAACCAGCTGTGATGCTCGACATACAGCGAGCCCACCAGCTGCAACGACACGGACGGCGCGGACGTAGCGGACATGGACCGGGACGGGAGGCGGAAGGTTCGATCGCGGCGACCGTTCGCCGCGGAACGCGTTCAGGCACGCGAAGAAGCAGATGATAAATGCGAACCATTATCAACGGCAAATGTGCGGGGAAGGTCCAGGGCGATTGGTGGGCGGGAGGGGTCAGGTCTTTTCTTCCACAGTCAGGCCGAGATTCGCTTGCGAGGCGGTGCGCATCACCTTGGCAGAAAGATCGGCGCCTGACACGTCCTCGTATCGAGCAGGGATGCGCTCCCTCAAGCGAAACAGCCGCTGATGGGCCGACCGCGTGAGCTGGCCATAGGTGACGGCCTGGACCCTGCCCCGCAGCACACCCTCCTCCTTGAGCTCGATCTCGCGCGTCGTCTTCGCAGTGATCTCATGGCCGACGACAAACGCGCGGAACATGGGTGTTCCGTCCAGCGCGCCGCTGCCGAGGAAATCTTGCACATAGCCGTTGCCCTGATTCATCTCCTCGCGGCCGATCGCGGAGCGGCCCTTCTTCAGCTCGATGATCAGGACGTTCTGGATGCGCGTGAGCGTCGGATCGGCGACATCGAAGCCCTCCGTGCCCACGATTGAGCAGGTCGCATCGGCCAAGGCCATGATGTCGGGGCGCTGCTTGGCGTTGATGAACGCCTGCGTCGACAGCCGCTTCTTGAAAACCTTCTCCGCAGCCGTGCGAAGGCTGACGTTGGACGAGTATTCGCTGCTGTCGAACTCGGGGCCGAAGAGCCATCGTGCCTGCGTCACCAGAGGATGCAGCGTGTGCAGTTCGTCGGAGGATTCGTCGCCAGAGAGCTTCTCGATGGCCGTGATCACCGCCAGGCGATCGTCGATCTCATCGAGCACCGACAACGCATCACGGACAGTCCATTGGCTCAGCAGCCGGTCGAGACCCTCGATATCCGACTCTTCGAGCCTGGTGAGCTTCTCGAGCAGCGCCGCGCCGCCGCGCGCCTTCTCGATGTTGATCAACGCTTGCACCGCGGCCGAGAGCACGTCCTGCGAGACGGTGGGCGCGGTCTTCACAAGATCCCGGGCGAAGCTGGCGACCTCGGCGCGGCCCAACGGCGAGAGCTCCTTGAAGTCCTCGCGGTTCTTGATCAGGGCCTCTTCGGAGCTTTCTTCCACCAGCGTCGCCGAGAGTTGGGCGAAAACCTTCTTGGCGTAGCCGCGTGCGGCCTCGAACAGGGCGGCCACCTTTGAACTGTTCTTGAAACGGACCCAGTCCTGCTCGACCTCGGGCAGCCATCCATCATCGGCCTTGATGACGATCGAGTAGCGTTTGGCGAAGCGTGCACGGCCATCGATCACGGCCTCTGAGCCGACCACCCAGCTCGGCATGCCGACAAGGCGCCCGTTGACCCAGAAGGCGATGCCTTGATAGAGAGTCGATTTGTTGGAGCGAGTCGAGTCCACCACATATGCCTCGGCCCCCGGACAGCCGTCAATCCGCAACGGCGTCTGTTCGATGAGTCCCGTCTGATCGGCCAAGGCGACGGACTCCCCGTTGACCCTCACGACGAACTGTGGATCGTGGACAAAGCGCGCCGCCAGGATCGCGCGGATGGCGTCGGCGTCGGGCAAATGCCGCTGCACGATGACGGAGACCTTGGTCCCGTGGCCCTCCTTGATGAAAGAGCTCTCCCTTTCGATCTTGAAAGGGTTCTCTTCGCTCTTGGTGCCAATGTCGAAGCTTGCGCCCTTGCCCACGCGCCAGGTTTCGACCGAATATTGATCGGCGAAGCACAGCAGCCCGTGCCGGCCTACGCCGTTGCGGCCGTAAGCCCTTCGACGCCAGCCCTCGCGCTCCAGCGGGAACTCGACCATCGCGCTTTGATGCTTTATGCGGTCATAGCCCAGCTTCATCCAGCGGCCTTTGAATTGCGCGGCGGTCATGCCGTGCCCATCGTCCGCTACCGTCAGAACCAGCGCGTTGGTCGGCGGGATCGTCAGATCCACGATGGAGGCACCCGCATCCCACGCGTTGGCCACGAGTTCGGTGAGCGCGATCTCGGGGTCTTGGGCGATGCGCCCAAGCGTGCGGACGAGATAGTTCTCCTCGAACAGCGATCCCGTCTCCGCGTCGGCCCTTGCCTTGCTTTTCGTCGCCATGCCTTCCTCTACCAATTCTGAAGCAACACATCAGCGCGAGACGATGTCGCACATCGCGCAGTCATCCATGCTAAGTCAGGCGGAGAGGTAGTCATGTGAATGCCAGGGGTCACGCTCCGAACGGTCCTGCTGAACATGCCCAGCTGGAGAATGCGACCAAGCGCGGTTCGAAACTCTGGAGACATCCGCGGTGGCGACCAATCGCCACCCTTTCGATATCAGGCGACAACCTCATTGCCCGCCGGCGCAGGCCCCAGCCGCATCGACACGGCGAACCCCAGCTCGCTCCGCGGCAGCACCAGATCTCCCCCATGCGCCCGCGCCACGAGGTGCGCCATCATGAGTCCCAGCCCCATGCGCCCTTCGTATTGCTGGCTGGCCAGCGCCGCATTCAGATCGTCTCGCTTGTCGGCGTCGACGCCGTCGCCGTTGTCCTCCAGCGCCAGCTCGCACCCACCGCCTTCGCTCGATCGGATGCGCAGCGTCACACGGGTCGCCCGATGCCGACAGGCGTTGTCGAGCAGATTGATCAGCGCCGCGGCCAGCAGATCCGGGTCGGCCTGAACGCGTCCCTCCTCCGGCAGGTCCAGCACCAGCCCATCGGGCAGCGGCAGGTGCCCCAGCAGCTCATTCACATCCAGCGACTGCCATTGCAGGCTCATCCCCGTGCGGAACAAGGTCAGCAGTGCCGTCACCACGCGGCGCAGGCGATCGGTCGCCTCCCGCGTGCGCTGCAGCCGCTCACGCTGCCCTTCCGGCGCCTCGCGCAACGCCACCGCCAGCTGCGCGTCCATGCCCGCCAGCGGCGTGCGCAACGCATGCGCCGCATGCGCGCTGAAGGCCCGCTCATTCGCCACCCGCTGCGCCAGCCGGTGCCCCAGGTCCAGCACCGCTGACCGGATCGCGGCGAGTTCCTGCCGGTGCTGCTCGGGCAGCGACTGCCGGCTGTCCAGCGGATCGTATTGCGCGAGCGCGCGCGTCATGTCCGACAACGGCTCCAGCTCGCGCCTCGCGCGCCGGTTCAGCCAGACCATGCAGAAGCCGCCGACGAGCAAGGCCGACAGCGCGCTCGCCATGCCGACACGGTCGCGCACTTCCCGCCGCTCCGCGCTGGTCTGCGCGACGATCAGCCAACCGTCGACGTAGCGGGTCTTGAACGGCCGCACGAGCACCCGCCAGTCGCCGTCATGCGAGCCGTGCTCGCTGCCGTGGCCGAGCGCCGCGTGCGGCGGCGAGGACGCGGCGTCGCCATTCCAGTCGCTGAAGCCGACGGGCAGCCGCCACGGCGATGAAGGCGCCAGCGGCGACCGGAACAGCAAGCTGCCGTCGCCGCGCACCAGCTGCCAGGAGAAGTGGGTCGACAGATCGTCGTCGTCCGCCACCGCGCCGCCCTCCGGCGGACGATCACGCAGCAGCTGCCCCAGCACCTGCGAGGACGCCTGCATCGTCTCGTCCAGCAGTTCGTCGACCTCTTCCTGGACGACCGCCCAGACCAGCACACCGGCGAGCAGCGCCCAGCACAGCGAGATCAGCAGCACCTGCCGACCGAGCCGGCCGGCGATGGAAGGCACGCGCAAGGCGGGCGCGGACGTAGGTCTTTTGATTGGCATGGTCCTGCCCGGGAAGATAGCAGCCTCGCGCCCCGCCTCGCGAGTGCCCGCTCACAGGAAAACCTTCAACGCCGTCTCGACGCAGCAGCCCAGACATTCAGGAGCAGGGTCAGGACGATGCCCGCGACCAGCGCCGCGATCGCCCACGGCGCATCGAGCCAGCCCAGCCGCAGCCCGAGACCGACGCCGAGCACCACGCCCAGCGCGCCCAGGCACAGGCCGGCGTCGGCCCAGAACATGCCGAAGAGTTCTTGGATCACTTCCAGCAGCAGACTCATGCGAATCTCCCGGTGTCCGCGCCGCGCGCACGCAGCAGGCGCGCGGTGCTCAGGCCGATGACGACGAACAAGGCGATCAGGGCGAGCAGGGCCAGCTCCGCGCCCGGCCAGGTCAGCCCCAGCCCTTCGCCGGTCCAGAACACGCCGAATGCCGTGAGCAGGATGCCGACGCCGAACTTGAGGCCGTTCTCCGGCACCCGCGCGAGCGGCTGGCGCAGGATCATGCCAATCGCGAGGACGAGCACGCACGCCGCGGCCGCGCCCAGCGAGGCCTCGAGGATCAGGTCGTGCCCCGCGCCGATGGCCAGCACGGTGAAAGCCACCTCCATGCCCTCGAGCAGCACGGCCTTGAACACCGTGATGACGCCGATCCAGTCGCGGGCGCTCGCGGACGAACCGTTGGCCTCGTCGCGATCGCCGTCGCTGCCGAGCTCGCGTGTCGCTTTCTCGTAGAGCGCGCTTTCATCCCGCAACGCCAGGACGCCGCCCGATCGCAGGATCGCCTTGCGCAACCAGCCCAGTCCGAACAGCAGCAGCAGGACGCCGACGATCAACTGCAGCAGATGGATGGGCACGCGCAGCAGCGCCGGTCCGACGAGCGCGACCGTCGCGGCCAGCAGCGCCAGCGCGGCCAGCGTGCCGATCCAGGCGGCGCGCCAGCCCCGGGTGCTGCCGACGGCCAGCACGATCGTGAAGGCTTCGACCACTTCAACCAGAGAGGCAGCGAAGGCCGCGCCGATGGCCGGCCAGGCCGTGGACAAGGTACTCATGGTGTGTTCCCTGCAATGTGTTGATCCAGCACGACCTGCTCCGAGGCCTCTGGCGCCCGCCCCCGGCGTCGCTGCCATGCATCCACCAGTTTCTGGAACCACAGGTAGATCACCGGCGTCGTGTACAGCGTGAGGATCTGCGAGACCGCCAGACCACCCACGATCGCCAGGCCCAGCGGCTGGCGCATCTCGGACCCGGCGCCGGCGCCGAAGGCCAGCGGCAGCGCGCCGAACAGCGCCGCCAGCGTGGTCATCAGGATCGGACGGAAACGCAGCACCGAGGCCTGGCGGATGGCCTCGTACGGGGTCAGTCCTTGCTCGCGCTGCGCGACCAGGGCGAAGTCCACGATCATGATGGCGCTCTTCTTGACGATGCCGATCAGCAGGATGATCCCGATCATCCCGAGGATGCCCAGATCCAGCCCGGCCACCTTCAGCGCCAGCAGCGCGCCCAGCGCGGCGGACGGGAGGGTCGAGAGGATGGTCAGCGGATGGATCGGATTCTCGTAGAGCACGCCCAGGACCACATAGACCGCCAGCACCGCGGCCAGGATGAGCCAGGGCTGCGACTTCAGCGAGTCCTGGAAGGCCTGCGCCGTCCCCTGGAAGCTGCCCGTGACGGCGTCCGGCAGCCCGGCCTGCCGCGCAGCCGCATCGATCGCCGTGACGGCGTCGCCGAGCGACGCGCCGTTCGCGAGGTTGAACGACAGCGTGATCGACGGGAACAGCCCCTGGTGGTTGATCTGCACCGGCGCCAGGCCTTGCTCCAGCGTGGCCACCATGCTCAGCGGCACCAGCGTCTGCGAACTCGACGAGCTGACGTACAGATGCGCGAGCGCCTCCTGCGACAGCTGCCACGACGGCGAGACCTCCAGGATCACGCTGTACTGGTCGAGCTGCGTGAACAGCGTGGCCACCTGCCGCTGACCGAAGGCGTCGTACAGCGCGTCGTCGATGGCCTGCACCGACACGCCCAGCCGCGCCGCGGTATCGCGGTCGATCTTCAGCGTGGTCTGCGCGGCCGACGGCTGGCGGTCGGTGGACACGTCGACCAGCTGCGGCAGCTGCTTCAGCCGCTGCTGCATGACGCTGCTCCATTGATCGAGGAGCCCGATGTCCGCCGCCTGCAGCGTCCACTGGTACTGCGCCTTGGCCACGCGTCCTCCGATCTGGATGTCCTGGATCGCCTGCATGGAGGTCTTCACCCCCGGCACGATGCCGGCGCGCCGCTTGAGCCGCGCGATGATCTGCGCCGCCGTCGCCGAGCGCTGGTCGAAGGGCTTCAGGCTGACCATCATCTTGCCCTGGCTGATGGTCGGGTTGGGACCTATCCACCAGTACACCGTCTGCACGTCGGGGTCGGCCTGCATCGTGTCGGCGACCTGCGCGATGCGCTGCTTCATGGCGTCGAACGAGATGTCGGGCGCGCCCTCCACCGTCGCGTTCAGCAGACCCGTGTCCTGCACCGGGAAGAAGCCCTTGGGCACGGCGACGTACAACGCCGCCGTCGCGGCCAGCGTGACCGCGGCCAGGAGCAGCACCAGGCGCTGGTGACGCAGCGCCACGTCGAGGCCGCGCGCGTACCACCCCTCGATCCACTCGAAGGCGGATCCCGCCGCGCGGCTGAACCGGCCAGGCTCACCATGCCCGCCGCGCAGGCGCGACGACAGCATCGGCGCCAGCGTCAGCGACACCACGCACGACACCAGGATCGCCGCGCTCAGCGTGATCGAGAACTCGCGGAACAGGCGGCCCACCATGCCGCCCATCATCAGCAGCGGGATGAAGACCGCGATGAGCGAGATCGTCATCGACAGCACGGTGAAGCCCACCTCGCGGGTCCCCGCCAGGGCGGCTTCGAGCGCGGACTTGCCCTGCTCGCGATGCCGCTCGATGTTCTCCAGCACGACGATCGCGTCGTCCACGACGAAACCCGACGCGATGGTGAGCGCCATGATGGACAGGTTGTCCAGCGTGTAGCCCAGCAGGTACATGGTCGCAAAGGTGCCGAGCAGGGCGAGCGGGATCGTGACGCTGGCGATGAGCGTGCTGGCCACGTTGCGCAGGAACAGGAAGATCACCAGCACCACCAGCCCGACCGACAGCAGCAGCGTGAACTTCACATCGGCCACCGCGGCGGTGATGGTCTGCGTGCGTTCGCCGACGACCTGCAGCGTCACGTCGCGCGGCATCGAGGCCGTGAGCTGCGGAAGCAGCGCTCTCACGGCGTTCGCGGTGTCGACCACGTTGAAGCCCGGCTGCGGATGGATGTCCGCGATGACGGTCGGCCGGCCCTGCACGCCGGCGGCCTGGCGCACGTCCTCGGCCGCGTCGACCACCTCGCCCAAGTCGCCGATGCGGATGGGCGCCCCGCCCTTGTAGGCCACGACGAGGTCGGCGAATTCCTTCGCGGTGCCGAGCTGGTCGGTGGCGTTGAGCGCCACCGTCTTGTCGGCCCCGTTGAGGCTGCCCTTGGGCGCGTTGACCGTGCTCAGGCCGACGATGGACCGCACGTCCGCCAGCGTCAGGCCGCGCGCCGCGATGGCGTCGGGATCCACGCGGATGCGCACCGCCGGCCGCTGCTGACCGTGATAGTCCACCAGGCCGACGCCCGGCACCATCGAGAGCTTCTGCGCCAGGAAGTTGTCGGCGTAGCGGTTGAGCTCGGTCAGCGTGCGCGTCGACGAAGTCAGCGCCAGCGACATGACCGTCGCCTGCGCCGGGTTGACCTTGTTGAAGCTGGGCGGCGTGGTCATCGTCTTGGGCAGCGTGCGCGTGGCCCGCGCGATCGCGGCCTGCACGTCCTGCGCGGCGCCGTCGATGCTGCGGTTCAGGTCGAACTGCAGCGCGATCTGCGTCTTGCCGAGCGAGCTCGACGAGGTCATGGAGGTGATCTGCGGGACCTGCGAGAGCGCACGTTCCAGCGGCGTGGCCACGGCGGAGGCCATGGTGTCGGCGCTCGCGCCGGGCAGCGTGGCCGACACGGTGATCGACGGGAAGTCGACCTGCGGCAGCGCCGCGACCTGGAGGTTGAAGTAGGCGAGCGCGCCGATGGCGAAGAGGCTCAGGGCCAGCAGCGCCGTGGCCACCGGGCGGCGGATGAAGGTCTCGGAGAGGTTCATCATCAGCCTCCGGTGGCGGAGGCCACGGTCTTCGTCGACGGATCGACCCTCGCGACCCCCCCTGTCGCCGGGGCCAGCGTGGCCGCGTCGGTGACCGGCACGCCAGGCGCGATGCGGTACTGGCCTTGCGTCACCACGGTCTCGCCCGGCTTCAGCCCCGTGCGGACCTGGCGGCTGCCGTTCCAGGACGAACCCACCTGTACCGCGCGCGCCTGCGCCTGACGCTGCCCGTCGACGACGTAGACGAAGCTGCCCGCGGGGCCCTGCTGGAGCGCCGCGTCAGGAACGACGGTCGCGTTCGCCTCCGTCTTGAGCAGCATCCGCACGGCGACCAGTTGACCAGGCCAGAGGCCGTCTCCCGCGTTGTCGAAGCGCGCCTTCAGCATGACCTGACCCGTCGCGGCGGTGACCTGGCTGTCCACGAATTCGAGTTCGCCCTTGCCCAGCGTGCGCGAGCGATCCCGCGCCAGGGCTTCGACGCTCAGCTTGCGCGCCCGGCCCTGATCGACCACCTGCGCCAGGACATCCTGGGGCACCTGGAAGGTCACCCACACCGGATTCATCTGCGTGATCGTGGTCAGTCCGGTGACGTCGCTCGCGTGCACCATCGATCCGGCGGGCACCAGACGCTGTCCGATCCGTCCGGCCGCGGGGGCCGTGATTCGGGTGAAGGTCAGTTGCAGCTGCGCGGTCTGGAGCGCCGCCTGCGCCGCCTGGACGGCCGCAGCCTGCGTCGCGACCTGGGCCTGCAGCGTATCCACCGTCTGCCGCGGGCCGGCGCCCGCCGAGGCGAGTTCCTCGGCCCGGCGCAGGTCGACGCGCAGGCTTGCGAGCTTCGCGTTCTCCTGGGCCAGCACGGCTTGCGCCTGCTGCGTCTGCGCCTGGAACGGACGCGGATCGACGACCGCGAGCAGGTCGCCGGCCTTCACCTGCTGACCCTCGGTGTACAGCACGCGCTCGAGCTGGCCGTCGACGCGCGATCGCACGCTGACCACGTTCAAGGAGGTCACGCTGCCCACGCCCTCCGTCCACACGGGCATGTCCTGACGGCCGACGGCGGCCAGGGACACGGGCACGGGTGCGGCGGACGTGGCGGAGGCGGAGGACTTGTCACCCGGCGCGCCGGCGGTCCCCGAGGTCGTGGCGGTCACGCCGAAGGCAGCCACCGCGGCCACCGCCAGGCCGGCGGCCACCGCAGTCGCGGCGAGCGCCAGACGGCGGCGATGGGAACGGCGACCGTCGTTGGAAGAGAGGGTCATGGCGCGACTCCTTGGAGGGGACGGCCCGCGTCGAACGCGCGGTTCGAGTGGGCATGGATGGTGGTGTCGGGAACGTGCGACGCATCGGCGATCCGAGGGTCCGGACGAACCGACGCCGTCGACGGCGTATCGACAGGCAGCGTGCGGCCGCCGGTGGCGACGAAGAGCGCCGCCGCGGCCTGCAGGCGCTGCTGGCGCACCTGCACCAGCGTGTCCTGCGCCTGCGCGAGGGTCTTCTGGCTCAGCAGCACCGCCAGCAGATCCGATGCGCCGCGCTCATAGCGGATGCGCGCCAGCCGCAGCGACTCCCGCGCGGAGTCGACCGCCGCGGCGTCGAAGCGCTCCTGTTCCTTGAGTTGCGCCACCGCCGCGAGTTGGGTCTCGGTCTGCTGGAGGACCTGCAGCAGTGTCTGGCGATAACTCGCCAGCATCTCCGCCGACTTGCCGGTCTCGATGCGCAACTGGCCCTTGCGCTGACCGCCGTCGAACAGCGGCTGCAGCAGCGAGCCCGCGACGCCCCAGGCGGCCGCGGTCGGATTGAGCAGCCAGCCCGCCGACGCCGTGATCGACAGGCTGGGCAGGAAGGCGGCGCGCGCGGCGCCCACATCGAAGTTGGCGGCGCGCAGTCGCGCTTCGGCGGCCTGCACCTCCGGGCGCGCGTCCACCACGTCGGCGGGCGACACCGCGACGACGTCGGGCACCGTCAGCTGCAGGAGCGGCTCGCCGTCGAGCTTCAGCATCACCGGCGGCACGTCCACCAGCACCGCCAGTTGCGCCACGGCAGCGACACGCTGCTGCCGGAGCGCGGGAATCGCCGCCTGCAGGGTCTGCACCGCATTGCGCTGCTGCGCCACGTCCAGCGCGGAGGCGGCGCCCAGGCTCGCCTGACGCTCCACGAGGCCGAGCAAGCGGCTCGCGTCGTCGGCCACCAGCTGCGCCAGCCGCAGACGCTCCTCGCAGGCGCGCACCGCGAAGTACTGGGCCGCGATCTGGGAGAGCAGGTTGCGTTGCACGCTCACCAGGTCGAATTCGGTGGCGCGGGCGCCCTCGCCCGCCGACTGCGTCCTCGCGTCCAGCGCGCCCCACAGGTCCGGCGTGAAGCCGGCCTGGAAGGTGACGGAGGTGCTGCGCTTGCCGCTCGTGCTGCCGCGCGACAGGTCCGCGCCGATGCCGAGCGTCGGACTGGCCGATGAACCGGCCACGTCGGCGGCGCCCTTCGCCTGCTCCAGCCGGGCGCGAGCGATCGCCACGTCGGGGCCGCTGACCAGTCCGTACTGCAGCAACGCGTCCAGCTGCGGACTGCCGAAGCCGGACCAGAACACGCGGGCGACCACGGACGGCGGAAGTGCCGTGGCCGCTGTAGCCGGTGTTGCCGGTGTGCCTGCCGCGCCCGTCGTGCCAGCGGCACCCGGCGTCTCCGACGGCGTCATCCATTGCGCCGGGATAGGCGCGTCGGGCTTGCGGTAGGCGGGCACGACGGAGCAGCCGGTCGCCAGCAGGATCAGCAGCGTCATCGCCGAGATGGCGAGTGTGCGACGGGGCGGATCGGGGAACCTCATGACCGGACTTCTCCGTGGGTGGTAGCGACCCGGAGAAGATAGAAGGGGTCACCTGTCCCGACGCCCCATCGAAGATGACAAATCTTTCATGTGGGCTTGTCGCCCGCGCCCGGCCGATTCAGGTCAAAGTCGGGCTCAATCCGGATCGATGTCGATCAATCCGATCACGATCAATGCCATCAATGCGATCAATCCGGCAAGGCCTGGCCCGATCCGGTGCCATCCGGACGCAGCCGATGACCGACTCCACGCACTCCTTCGATCCATTCATGCGACGACACGTCCCCGAGCTTCTGACGCAGCCGCGCCATCTGCCGATCAATGAGGTGGTCGGGCGGCTCGAAGTCGAAGGCCCACGCGGCTTCGAGCAGCGCCTCGCGCGTGACCACCTCGCCGGCGTGCCGCGCCAGTCGTTGCAGCAGCAGGTACTCGCGTGGGGTCAGTGCAACGCGGCGCTCGCCGATGAAGGCCTCGCGCCGGGCGAGGTCCAGCGACAGGCTGCCGACGCGCAGCCGCTCGCCAGGCAGGCGGTCCCGATGCCGCGCCACCAGTCCGTCCAGCCGGGCGTCGAGCTCCACGAAGGCGTAGGGATGCGACAGGTAGTCGTCGCAGCCGGCGCGCAGGCATCGGACCTTGTCGGTGACCTCGTTCGCGCGCGGCGTGTCCGCCGCGCTTCCTGCACCGCCCTCGGCGCCCACGATGATCACGGGCAGGGAGAATCCACGACCGCGCAGCAGCGTCACGCCGGCCAGCCCGTCGGTGCCCGACAGGCGCCGCGCGACGACGACCGCGTCATAGACCTCGTCGGCGAGCATGGCCAGCCCCGTGCCGACGTCCGGCGCGAGATCCGCGACGCGATTGGCCTCCCGCAGCGCGCGGACCAGGTAGGCCGCCGCGCGGGGGTCGTCGTCGATCACCAGGATGCGCATGTCGGAACGGAAGGAAGATCGGAAGGAAGAACGGAGGGGCTGTGCTTCAGATTCTGATTGTGGAGGACGACGGCGACACCGCGTCGGAGATCGCCGCCGCCCTGCGCGACGCGGGACACGGCTGCGCGCTCGCCGACAACGGGCGCGACGGACTCATCCAGGCGTTGGCCGGGTCCTATGACGCGATCGTGCTCGACCGGATGCTGCCTCAGCTGGACGGGCTGGGCCTGCTGTCCGCGCTGCGCGCCGCCGGGTCGCGCACGCCGGTGCTGCTGCTGAGCGCGCTGTCCAGCCTTGACGAACGGGTCAAGGGGCTGCGCGCCGGCGGCGACGACTACCTGACCAAACCCTTCGAGACCATCGAGCTGGTGGCCCGCGTCGAGGTGCTGTGCCGGCGCTCGACCGGCGACGCCGCCGCACCGCGCGAGACCACCCTGGTCGCCGGCGAGCTGCACGCCGATCTGCTCACCCGCGAGGTGCGTCGCGGTGCGCGCGTGCTGGATCTGCTGCCGCGGGAACATGACCTGCTGATCTACCTCATGCGCCATGCGGGGCAGACGGTGACGCGCACCATGCTGTTCGAAGCCGTCTGGAACTACCGCGCCGACGAGCGGACGAACGTGATCGACGTGCACATCGCCCGGCTGCGTCGCAAGCTGGAATCCGAGGGGGAAGCGCCCCTGATCGAGACCGTGCGGGGAGCGGGCTATGTCCTTCGCGCGGCTGCGTGAGGCGCTGGGCACCAGCCACTTCAAGGTGGCCGCGCAGTTCCTGCTGCTCTTCGCCGTCACCGGGTCGCTGGTGCTCGGCCTCGTGTACTGGCGGACGTCCGTGTACCTGCTGCGCGAAGTCGACGTCAGCCTCAAGGACAACGTCGATCGCTGGTCGCAGCTGAGCGTCGAGAACCTGCAGCGCGAGATCGGCCGCCGCACGCAGCGCGATCCGACGCGCCGTTATCCGGCGGTCCTGCTGGGCTCGGCGGGGACCCGGCTGGCCGGCGGCATCGAGATCGATGAGCGGACGGTGCCGGGCTACGACCGCGCCTTCGACCTGACGCTGGTCTACGCCGACGACCGCACGCGGCCCCTGCGGGCCTTCGCCCGCGTGCTGCCCAGCGGACACGTGCTGATCGTGACGCAGGACATCCACGAGCTGCGCGAATTCAGCGAGCGCCTGCGCGCGGTCATCGCGATCGGCCTGTTGCTGTTCGTGCTGGTGGGCCTGGCCGGCGCGATGGCTTTCGGGCTGTCCGCGCACCGGCGGCTGGAGAGCATGCGACGGGCCCTGGCGGGCATCGTCGACGGCGATCTCTCGGCGCGGCTGCCGGCGTCGCGCTCGCAGGACGACCTCGCGCGCATCGCGACGATGGTCAACCATATGCTGGACGACATCGAACGCCTGATGGGCGAGGTCAAGGGCGTCACCGACGGCATCGCGCATGACCTGCGCACGCCCCTGACACGCATGCTCGCGTCGCTGGAGCGCGCGCGGACCCAGGCGCCCGCACGCGAGGAACTGCTCGACGTCGTGGACAAGGCCATCGTCGACGGCCGCGCCTTGATGCAGATGTTCACGGGGCTGTTGCGCATCGCCGAGATCGAGGACGTCGTGCGCCGGGACAACTTCGAGGACGTCGACCTGCGGAGCCTCTGCGCGGACGTCGTCGACTACTACGAGCCCCTGGCGCAGGATCGCGGCATCGCGCTGGTGCTGGAGGCCGACTCGTCCGCGCCGACGCTGAGCGGGGACGCCAACCTGCTGTTCGACGCCGTCGCCAACCTCGTGGACAACGCCCTCAAGTTCACGCCGGCGGGGGGACGGGTCGTCGTCGCGCTCTCCGCCTCTGGCACAACGCATGGCACAGGATCGGAAGCTGGATCGGCGGCGGGTCCGCTGCTGTCGGTGCGCGACACAGGGCCAGGCATTGCCCCCGAAGAGCGGGAGCTGGTTTTCTCGCGCTTCTATCGCGGCGAGAAGAGTCGGCATCAGCCCGGCCACGGCCTGGGTCTGAGCCTGGTGGCGGCCATTGCCCGGCTGCATCGGCTGGAGCTCACCATCGGCGACGCCTCGCCCGGTTGCGTCATCGGCTTGCGACCGACGCCTTGATGCAGACGGCGCCCTCGGCCGTGCCTTGCTGAGGATCCAGCGCATGCAGCCCGAGCAGCAGGTCCGCGAGCGCCAGCCAGGCCGCGGCCTGCGAAGGCTGCTTCGCCTGCAGGGCATCGAGCGCGTCGTCCAGCGATCGGCTCGTCCGACGCCATCGGTCCGATCCCAGTCGTGGCTGCAGGCTCGACGCCGCGGCGTCCCAGTCGCGCTTGAGCGCCTGCGTCTGCCGGCGCGCCGAGGCCAGTTCCCCGACTGCTGCGTGCTTCGCGGCTCGGCTCGCCGTCGCACGGAGCGCGGTGAGATCGCCCTGGACGCCGTCGGACGGCATCACGTCGGAGTGACGCCATGCCCCATCGGCGCGCGCAGAACTCGCGCCGCCCATGGACGCCGTCATGCCGGTGACGAGCGCCAGCATGCCGGCCGCGGCAGCGCGGGACGAGAGGGCGAAGCGAAGGGACATGGTCGGATGCTAGATCGCTGACTTAAACGCCAGCTAAACGACGGCCGGAAGAGCCTTCGAGCGGCAGGACCGTTCGCGGTTCAGCGCTTCCCCTGCAGCACATCGAAGGTCTGCATCAGCGTGTTCATCGCGTCCGAGCAGGCCTTGGACGTCGGCTTGTCGGCGCGCAAGGCCTCCAAGGCGCCGTCGATCGCCTTGTCCAGCCGATGCCAGTCATAGGCGGAGCGCGGCTTCAGGCCGGCCTCGGCGCCGTCCCAGGCCAGTTCGAGGTCCTTGATGCGGACGCGCGCCGCCATCAGCTCACCCCGGTCGACATGGGTGGACACGTCGGTGGCGATCGCACGAAAGGCCGAGAGATCGCCCAACCGGCTGGGCGCCGGCGCGGCGGCCGAGGCCGGGGCGGTCCCGGCCAACGCGCCGGGGGCCGGCGGTGCCGTCGATCCTCCGGCTTGAGGGCTGCAACCGGTGAGCGCGACGATCAGGACCGCGATCGCGGCGAACGGCGCGCAGAGGTTGAAACGAGGAGTCATGGTGGATCCGAGGATGGAAAGTGAAAGGTGGACGTGGAAGGTGAAAGCGGGGAGGACGCGGCGTCAGACCGCGCCCTTGGACCTCGCCGTCAGATCGCCTCGCGGCGCAGGCGATGCTGGGCGGCCGCCACGAGCGAGACGATCAGCACCAGGAACACGGCGGAGGTCGTCGCCGCCCCCAGGCCCATGCCGCCATACGTGCGGTCCTGGGTCAGCAGGTCGCCGATGGCGGCGCCGAACGGACGTGTGAGGACGTAGGCCACCCAGAAGGTCAGCACGGCGTTCCCACCCAGCCGCCAGGCGGCGTAGGTGACGGCGATCAGCGCGCCGAAGGCGATCGATCCGTTGACGAAGCCCAGTCCCAGCGCCTCGGTGGCGAGATCGCCGACCGCCGTGCCCAAGGCGAAGGTGCAGAGGATCGCCCCCCAGTAGAAGAGTTCGCGGCGACGGCTCGTGATCGCATGGATGGAGAGCGTGCGTTCGACCTTCCACCACACGAGGAAGACCGCGACTAGCGCCGCCGCGAAGACGGTGGACGACAGGTACAGGCTCACGCCCAGGCCGTCGGTCAGCAGGTCGGTGATCTGCGTGCCCACGATGCTCACCAGCACCACGCAGAGCCAGTAGACCCACGGCACGCAGCGGCCCTGCCTCAGTTGCAGGACGAGCGCCGCGATGAGCAGCGCGGCCGTGAGCGCCGTGGTGCGCCCCGTTCCCCAGCCGACGTCGATCGCCAGGAAGTCCGCGGCCGTCTCGCCGACCGTCGTGGAAAGGATCTTGATGATCCAGAAGGAAGCGGCGATCTCGGGAACCTTGTTGTCCCATCGGATCAGCGATGCGCGGGCTGTGCTCTGCATGGCCGAACCTCTTCAGTCTTTCTCGTCGCGGTCTTCGCGACCGCCCTTCCCGTCCGCTTCATCAGGCGCGGAGGACAGGATCACGCCCTTCTCCGCGTCGACGCGGACATCGAAGACCTTGGTCCCGTTGACGACCTCGATCTCATAGGCGTCGCCCTGCTTCGTGCGCTCGTACTCCGCGCGGCTGGCCTTGCCGTTGAGGTGCTGCTCGGCCAAGGCCACCGCCTGCGACAGCGACACCTTGGCCCGGGTCACGGCGATGGCGTCGTTCTCCGCGCCGTCCTTCCCGCCTTCCTGCTTCTCGGCGTAGGCCAGGGCGCCCGCGACGCTGGCCGCCACGGCGATCGCGGCGAACGCGCCGTACTTCATCGTCCGATTCAAAGTCTTCATCGTTCACTCCTGTTGCGCAGACCGTTGCGCTGCAGGCAGTCTGGCGTCGGGACACTTATCGGCGACTGAACACCGACGCCCGCGCGGCACGATTCACATCGCGCGTCGCGCCCCGGCGAACCGCTCGTCATCGAGGATGCGCGACATCGCCTCCAGGCGGACGAAGTTCGAGCGCACATGCCACTCGAAGCGCTTGTCGGACAAGACCTGGAACTCATCCAGGCGAGCCTGAGCGATGGCGTCGCCCGGCACCAGTTGCGAGCTCGGATGGCACATGAGCAGGTCGCCCTGCCTGGCCAGGTGCAGCCAGCGGGTCAGCAGAGACTCGTAGCGCTCCGGCCCTCCGGTGAAATCGTAGACGCCGAGCAGACGTCGGTTGTGCGCGAACGCAAGCACCTCCGCTTCCGCCGTCAGCGTGCGGTTTCCCAGTTGACTGATCGCCATCGGCTTGAGCTGCCAGCTCGCGGACCGGGTCGATCGGAGCCAGGGCTTCTGGTACGGGTAGCGCCGCAGCAGCACGTCGACCAGCGCATCGCGGACCTGCGGGAACTGATGGACATGCTGGTGGCCGTCGATGAAGTCCGGACGACGCCCGATGTGCTGCTCGAACAGGTCGAGCTGGGCGTCGATCTCGTCGCGCAGGTCGGACAACGAGAGACGATCCAACGTTCCCCGCATCCAGAGCGAGGACCAGGACGCCGGCGGCAGCGTCAGCGGGTACTGGGTCAGGTCCAGATGCAGGCCCAGGTCGGTGGGACCGCCCGTGTCCCGCCGCAGCGCCGCGGCGCCCGACGCCCATGCCGGCGCGCCCACCATGCATGACAGCGCGTGCACCCGCCTTTCCCGGCGCAGGCTCAGCGCCGCCTCGTTGACGCCCTCGTGCAGACCGAAATCGTCGATGCACAGACAGATGGAACGCAGTGCGTGCACGGGGTCTCCTCAGGGCGCGCAGTCCAGCGCGGCGGCGCGCAGCCGCCAGAGCGCCATGTGCTTCTCGGAGGCGACGAGATCGGCCTTCTCGAGCCAGGGATGTGTCTTGGCGAGCTCGATGTCGCCGATGGCCCACACCACCTTCCTGTCGCAGACCAGGGTCTTGATCGAGGCCCAGCTCTGGAACGCGGACGTGTCGCGTCCGCGATCCGCGAAGGCGCGCGTGTCCCACAGCTCCTTGCGCCAGCTGTCGCGCGCCATCAGCTCGGCGTCGTCCCAGTTCTCCACCACCACGACCGGGGCGCGCAGCCGCGCATAGAAAGGCACGTCGTACTCGAAACGCTCCAGCATGACGACGCCGTCCTGCGGTTGGCGCAGTGCCGCCAGCTCCTTGGCCAGCAACCGGTTCGACTTGCCCGCGCCGAGGCCGTAGGCGGCCACGGCGGCGATCCCGATCACCGCGCCGACGGCAATCGACACGTATCCCCACCGCGACCCGCGGGGCGCGAGCGTCACGACCCGATGCCATGCGACCGCGATGAGCCCGGCCAGCGGCGGCAGGGTCGGCAGGATGTAGCCCACCAGCTTGGACTGCGGGATCGAGAAGAACAGCAGGATCACCGCGAACCAGACCAGCAGCAGCCAGTGCAGCGCGTGCGGTCCCGGCGCGGGCCGCCACAGCTCGCCCTTCCAGCCCTTGAAGAGCCACGGCAGCGCGGGCAGCGTCGCGCCGATCAGGACCACCGGATAGAACCAGAGCGGCTGCACGTTGTTGAAGCCGCCGCCGGCGAAACGCTGCACGTGCTGGACGACGAAGAAGTAGTGCAGGAAGCCGGGGAAGCGCAGCTGCATGGCGACGAACCACGGCGCGCACACCAGCAGCATCAGCGCGATCCCGGGGAGCCACAGCATCGCGCGGATGGTGCGCCATTGCGCGGTGAGGCCGAGCCAGAGCAGCAGCACGGCGCCGGGCAGCACGATGCCGATCAGGCCCTTCGCGAGGATGCCTAAGCCGGCCAGCGCATACGCCAGCGCCAGCATGCGCCGGTGCGGCAGGCCCGCGTTCACGCGCAGGGCGGCGTCCGCGCCGGCGGCGATCGTCGCCGTGATCAGGCCGGCCACCAGCATGTCGAGGTTGGCGAACTGAGAGCCGACGAAGTAGAGCGGCATCGCCAGCAGCGTGAGCAGCGCGGCCCACGCGTGGCGGGTCGACATCCAGCGCGCCAGCAGGCCGAACAGGCCCATCGCGCCGATCAGCCCGCCGATCAGCGGCGCCGCGCGCGCGGCCCACACGCCCGGCCCGAAGAGGGCCAGCGACGCTTCGGTGATCCAGTAGAACAGCGGCGGCTTGTGGAAGAACGGCAGCCCGTTGAGCGTGGGGACCAGCCAGTCGCCGTGCTGCAGGCCCTCCCAGGCGACGCCGACATAACGCCCCTCGTCGGGCAGGGACAGCGGACGGGCCCAGGCCGTGATCCACAGCCAGACGAAGCTCAGGGCGAAGGCGATCAGCCAGTCGTGGCGGAACGAGGACTCAGGACGATTCATTGTCTTGCGTTGGAGAGCCCGGTTCCCCAAGCGTTCTTGATGACGTACAGAGGCCGACCCTTGACCTCTTCGAAGATGCGGCCGACGTACTCGCCGACGACGCCGAGAAACAGCAGCTGCAGGCCGGAGAAGAACATCAGCCCCACGACGATGGTGGTCCAGCCGCTCACCGTGTGGCCGTAGAGGAAGTACACGAGCGTCAGGTACGCGCCGTACATGAAGGCCGCGAGCGCGAGCAGCACGCCCAGCGCGCTGGCCGCGCGCAGGGGCCAGGTCGTGAACGAGGTGAGCCCGTCCAGCGCCAGGTGGGCCAGCCGCAGCGGATTGAAATGGGTCCTGCCGTGCGCGCGGGCCTCCGGCTGGTACGGGACGGCCACCGTCTGGTAGCCGACCCAGGCGTAGAGGCCCTTCATGAAGCGGTTGCGCTCGGGCATGGCCATCAGGGCGTCCACGACGGAACGATCCATGAGGCGGAAATCACCCGCGCCCGCGGGCACCTCGAAGCGCCCCGAGCGGTTGAGCAGGCCGTAGAACAGCCGGGTGCCCAGGCGCTTGTGCCAGGGCTCGTCTTCCCGCGTCATGCGCACGGCATAGACCATGTCGGCACCGTGACACCAGTGCAGGACGAACTGGGGAATCAGGCGCGGGTCGTGCTGCTGGTCCGCGTCCAGCATCACGACCACGTCGCCGCCCGCGCGGGCGATCCCCGCCGTCAGCGCCGCTTCCTTGCCGAAATTGCGCGACAGCTGCAAGGCCACGAAACCCGGGCGGGCAGCCCACTGGCGCAGCAGCTGGACGGTGTCGTCGGCGCTGCCGTCGTCGACCAGGATGACCTCCCAGTCGTCGCTGCATTGCGCCAGCACCGCGGCCAGGCGCGGCAGCAGCTCCCGCAGGTTGGTGGCCTCGTTGTAGCAGGGCACCACGCAGGACACGCGGGGCCGGCGATCGCGAAGCGGCACGCCCGGATCGTGCCGCTGGGCGGCCGTCGCGGGCATCGCCGGCGATGCGGCCATCGGGGGCGCCATCGTGGCTGCCGAGGCCTGCCGGGCGGCGGACCAGCGGGACGCGAGGGGATGGACATCAGACATGTCCGGCAGTATCAAAAAGCGTCGCTTATCGCGTCCTTAAGAATCCGGACGAACAGTGTCGGCGCCCCCTCCGGATGCGGGTTCCGCGGCGGGGAAGCGCACGCGCACCTCCAGTCCCGGACCTTGCGCCCGGTCCATCAACCGCACCGTCGCGCCGTGACGCTCCGCGATCGCCTTGACGATCGCCAGGCCCAGGCCGCTGCCGATGTTCTCGCGGCCCGAGGTACCGCCGCTGCTTCCGCTGCCACCTCCGCCGCCACCGCCTCCACCGACATCGCCGCGGAAGAAGCGCCCGAAGACACGCTCCCGGTCCATGGCCGGGATCCCCGGACCCGAGTCACGCACGAACAGCGTCGGCCGGCCCTCGTCCATCTCCGTGCCCACGTCGATCACGCCGCCTTCGGGCGTGTGACGCAGCGCGTTCTCGATCAGGTTGTCGAGCAGCAGGGCCAGCTGTTCCGTGTCGCCCATGACCGTGCCGGGCCCGTGGAGTTCGGCCCCCAGGTCGATGCGGGCCTCCTCGGCCTTCGCCGCGAACGGCTCCAGCACGGTGCGGACCAGCTCGTCCAGATCGACGGGCACCAGCGGATCGACGTGGCCCGCCGGGTCCGTCCGCGCGACGGCGAGCAGTTGTCCGATCAGACGCTGCGCCCGCACGACGCCCAGCTTGAGCGCGGTCGTGGCCGCGCCGCGTTCGACCTCGTCGGCGCTGCGCTCCAGCAGCGTGAGCTGCAGCCGCAGCGCGGCGATCGGCGTGCGCAGCTCATGCGCCGCGTCGCCGAGGAACTTGCGCTGCGCGCTGAAGGACTGGTCGAGCTTGGCCATCAGGCTGTTGATGGCGCGCACCATGGGCAGCAGTTCGGCGGGCACCGCGGCCGTGTCGATCGCGGCCAGGGACCGCGCGCTGCGGCCGGCGATGTCGCGCGCCGCGGCGTCCAGCGGCCGCAGTCCGCGCCGCAGCCCATAGATCAGCAGGCCCGCCACCACCACCGCCATCGCGAGCAGGAAGGGCAGGATCTTGGCCGCCGATTCGCCGGCCATCTCCCGCCGCGACGCGCGCCGCTGCGCCGCCTGCACGATGCCGTTGTCATGGACCGCGGTGTAGACGATCCAGTCCTCGCCGCCGATGCGCGGGTGCGACAGCCCTTCCTTCGCGACGAAGGCGATCGGGACGCGCGGATCCGACGAATAGATCAAGGTCCCCGAGGCATCCCAGGCGAAGGTGGCGATCTCGCTGTCCTGCGGCTCGTCGTCGCGCGGGATCAGCACCGGCGCATGGGCCTGCTCGTGCGGCGCGTTGCTGCGGTGATAGGTGGCCACGCCGACGGCGACGTTCTTGAGGTCGTTGTCGAAGACCTCGTTCATCTCGTCGAGCGTGACGACGTAGGTCGTCATCGCCACCAGCGCCGATCCCAGCAGCAGGGTGCCGACGATCCAGGCGAGCAGCTCGCGCTCGATCGATCGCATCATGGCGCGTTGCCGATCCGGTAACCGACGCCGCGCACGTTCTTGATGGTCTCGCTGCCCAGCTTCTTGCGCAGGTTGTGCAGGTGCACCTCGATCGAATTGCTGGCCACTTCCTGCCCCCACCCGTACACCGCTTCCTCGAGCCGTTCGCGCGAGAGGACGGCGCCGGGTTTCTGCATCAGGGCCTCCAGCACGGCGAACTCGCGCGCCGAGAGTTCCACCACCTTGTCGGCGAGGGTCACCTCCTTGCGCACGGGATCCAGCACCAGATCGCCGTGCCGCATCACCGGACTGCCGCTGCCCGCATGGCGGCGCATCAGCGCCCGAACGCGCGCGACCAGCTCGTCCAGGTCGAAGGGCTTGAGGACGTAGTCATCGGCGCCGGCCTCCAGGCCGGCGATCCGGTCCTTGACGGTGTCGCGCGCCGACGCGATCAGCACCGGCATCGAATCGCCGCCCTGGCGCAGGTCCTTCAGCAGTTCCATCCCGTCGCCGCGCGGCAGACCGAGGTCGAGGATGGCGAGGTCGTACACGCCCGTGGACAGGGACAGCTGTGCCGCGCGCGCGTCCTGCACCCAGTCGACCGCGAAGCCCGCGGACACCAGGCCCTGCCGGACCGCGCGGCCGATCATGTCGTCGTCCTCGATGAGGAGCAGTCTCATGCGTGTATGTCCTCCAGTCGCAGCGCCAACCGATGGATGGACGCCCTCGCCCACCAGGTGACGGCCGCCGCGGCCGCCGCCACGGGCAGGGCCGCCAGCACGTCGCCGGGCAGGCTGGCGCCCAGGTAGATGCGGGACCATCCTACGACCAGACCCAGCGTCAGCAGGAAAGGACCGGCCACGGACAGGCGCCCGTGCCCGAAGGCGGTGAACGCCGCGGCCCAGAGCATCGCCACGGATCGTGACGGCACATCGGGCAGCCATCCCCGCGCCAGGTAACGCGTGCCCGCGATCACCTCCCGGTCGGCGGCGTGCAGATCGAGCGTCTGCACTACCAGCGCCGCCGCGCAGGCGAACAGCAGCGCGATCGCCGCGCACATCGCGAACCGCACCAGCTCCGCCTTGACTTCGCGCTCCGCGACCAGCCAGCCCACGACCAGCACCAGAGCCGCGCCGTGCACGCTCCAGCGCGCCAGCATCATCGGCAGGAACAGCTGGCCGGGCGTCAGTCCGGGCGGTGCGTTGATGAGCGAGAAGAGGTGGTGGTTGAGCATGGGCGGAGTCGCCGATGCTCGACCGCCGCCACTTAACTGCGCCTTAACTGGCGGTTGCCGGGCTATTCTTCGCTCCCCCGGCGCGCCCTGGCGCCCGCAGCCGACCCTCGAGCCCTGTGACAGACGTCCACGCCCGCCGCATCTCCCGCTTCATCGTCGTCGGCACCGCCGCCGCGCTCGTGCACTGGCTGGTGGTGACGGCGATCGTCCAGACCGTGCAGTGGCATCCGCTGATCGCCAACGTGATGGGCTGGATCGTCGCCTTGCAGGTGTCCTTCTTCGGCCACCATCGGATGACCTTCCAGGGCCACGGCGTGCCGATGTGGCGCTCGGCGATGCGTTTCTCCGCGATCTCGGCGGGCGGCTTCCTCGTCAACGAACTGGCTTACGCCGCCCTGCTCCGCTGGACCGACCAGTCGTACCAGGTGAGCCTGGTGATCGTGCTGCTCGGGGTGGCCGTGCTGACCTATCTGCTCAGCAGCCGATGGGCGTTTCTTGCGCGCCCGCACGAATAGCGTTTCCCGGCGCCTTGATCGGGGGCGGCTGATCCGGTCAGGTCATGGCCGTCGTTGATGCAGCGTTCGCATCGGCGCAGTCGCCGCTCCTCCCGGGTTCCGTGACTGCCCAGAACACGAGCGCGAGCACGCTGATCCCGGCACCGAGCACGCACACCGCCATCCACCCGCCCCACCCATACACCATCGTCGACGCCACCGCCCCTGCCCCGCTGCCGACCGCATAGAACAACATGTAGCAGGCGATGAGTCGACCATGCGATTCGGCCGGCCCGCGCAGGATGAGCGCCTGGTTGGTGACGTGCAGCGCCTGGCAGCCCAGGTCGAGCACGACGACGCCCGCGATCAGCCACCACAACGACCAGCGCGTCCCAGCCAGCGGCGCCCACGCGACGAGCATCAGCAACAGCGCGACGGCGCTTGCCTGCCTGCTCCGACCACGATCGACCCAGCGCCCTGCCCTGCCGGCGGCCAACGCCCCCACGGCGCCGAGGAGTCCGAATGCCCCGACTGCCGAGTGCGACAGCGAGTACGGCGCGGCCGTGAGCGGCAATGACAGTGCACTCCAGAAGACGTTGAACGCGGCGAAGAGCAGCAGGCCAAGGATGCCGCGACGCAGCAGCACGCGATCCGTGCGCAGCAGCGCCAGCGTGGAGCCGACCAACTGCGGGTAGCTCAGGCTCGACGGACTCGCAGGCAACATGGGGAACCGTCGCCAGGCGACGAGGCCGATACCTGCCACCAGGACCGCCGACGCCAGATAGACCCCGCGCCATCCGAGCAGGTCCGCGACGCCGCCGGCCCACACGCGCGCCAGCAGCAACCCGATGACCACGCCGCCCTGCGTGGCGCCCACCACACGCCCGCGTTCATGCGCTGCCGCGGCGCTGGCCGCGTACGCGAGGATGCCCTGCGTCATCGCCGTGCCCAGCGCGCCGACGAGCACCATCGCTCCCATCAGCAAGAGATAGCTGCCCGCCATCGCGACCGCCAGCAGCGCGAGCACGAGACCGATCAGTTGCAGCCGCATCAGGCGAGCTCTGGCGTACCGATCACCCAAAGGCACGATGAGCAGCAGCGCCAGCACCGACCCCACCTGCGTCGCCGTCACGACCGCGCCGATCGCGGCGGGCGCCACGTTGAAGTCCTTGGCCAGACTGTCGAGCAGCGGCTGGGCGAGATAGACGTTGGACACGCAGACAGCGCCCGTGACGGCAAACAGCGTGAGCTGGCGTGCGGGCATCGAGCCCGAGGAGGCGTCCGAAGACGAATCCACAGATGAAGGTTCTGGCATGACGCTACTGGTTTTGTTTTGCAACCAGTTCAGCATATCAGGTAGTTTTAAAATGCAACCTGATGGCGCAAGCGCCGATGGGAGATCGAGATGGCTGAGCGCAAGCGCATGAACGACGCGACGTGCCCCGTGGCCCGCGCGGTAGACATCGTGGGGGACCGCTGGTCGTTGCTGATCGTGCGGGACGCCTTCGATGGCATCACCCGCTTCGGCGACTTCCAGACCAGCCTGGGCGTGGCGAAGAACATCCTGGCGACGCGCCTGAAGGCATTGGTCGCGGAAGGCTTACTGGAGGTCCAACCCGCGACGGACGGCTCGGCCTACCAGCAGTACGTGCTGACGGCCAAGGGAGAGACACTGTTCCCGATCGTGGTGGCCCTGCGCCAGTGGGGCGAGGACAACCTGTTCGCTCGGGGCGAACGTCATTCGCGTCTGGTCGAGAATGCAACGGGACAGACCGTCGGAAGGCTCGCAGTCACCAGCAAACGCGGTGACGCGCTGGACTTCCGCGACCTCAAGGTCGTCGGCAAGACCTAGCCGCCCATCCAGCCACCGCCCATGGTTCTCGATCCCTTCACCCTGCTCGTCCTCACCGCGGCCATGGCGGCCGCTTCGGCGCTGTGCCTGGCCGCGGAATGGAGCAGCGTGCGCGAACGCTCGCTGCTGCTCTGGAGCGCCGGCTTCTCCATCATCGCCGTGGGCAGCGTGTTGGCCCTGCTGCGCTCCAGCGGCCATGTGCTGCTCGGCATCTGGTTCCCCAACGGCTTGCTGATCGTCGCCCACTGGTTGTTCCTGGCCGGCGTCGCAGGATTCACGCGTGCCCGGTTGCCGCGCGCCTGGTGGCTGGTGGCCGTCGTCTGGCTGGCGATGCTGTTCCTGCCCGACGGGCCGTGGTGGTCCAAGGTGATGCTGGGTACCCAGTCGCTGCTGATCGCCGTCATCACCCTGCGCGCCGGCCTGCTGCTGCGCCCGCAAGGCGGCGTGTTGAGCCTGGGGGCGGCGCAGCTGCGCTTCGTCCTGCTGGCCCACGGCCTCTTCTACCTCGCCAAGGCCGGGTCGACCTTGATGCCGGAGGCCTTCGTCAACCTGGCCGGCTTCCGCGGCGCGGTGATCCTGGTCTCACTGGTGGAAGGTGCGATGGCGATCATGCTGCTCGCCATCTCGATGACCGGCACCGAGCGCCATCGCCGCGAGGAACGCATTGCGGAGATCGCCGCACGCGACCCGCTCACCGGCCTGGACAACCGCCGCGCGCTCTACCTGCGCGCACCGGCACTGCTGGCGCAGGCCTCCCCGGCCCGCCCCTGCGCCCTGCTGCTGATCGACATCGACCACTTCAAGCAGGTCAACGACCTGCACGGCCACGACGCCGGCGATCGCCTGCTGATGGCACTGAGCGACCTCATCCGCGGCGCGCTGCCCGACGGTGCGCTCGCCGCGCGTCTGGGCGGGGACGAGTTCGTGATTCTTCTGCGCGGCGTCTCCGACACCACTGTGCAGGCGCTGAGCCAGGAGCTGCGCGAGACATTCGCGGAGCAGGCGCGCGCGATGTTCGTGACGCCGGAGCCGGTCTCCTTGAGCATCGGCGCGACCTTGTCCGAACAGCCGGACGCGGAGCTGTCGCACTGGCTCAAGCAGGCCGACGAAGCCCTCTACGCTTCAAAGCGCAAGGGGAGGGACCGGATGGAACTGGTCCCGCTGCGTGACCATCCGCCGATCGAGAACCTCGCGAAGCTGTAGCAGTTCGCAGCGGTGATGCAGACGAACTCCTGTAGCGACGCCGCCTCTCGACCGTACATGAGTCGATGGAATGCACCTCGGTAGATTGGTTAGCCATGAAGATGCAGGCAAGCTTTATCACTGCTGAGGACGTCGACGACTGGCATGACGCCCAGCGCGTCGTATTGAGCGGCCTCGCCGGTCTGACTGCATCTGTCGTTGCGGCTGTTGGGATCAGCCAAGGGGCGGAAGTTCGATGGCGAATCGACTTGCTCGCAGGCGTTGGGCACTCCTGCTTTCAGGACGTGCGCTGCGTCGGTGAACTCATCTACATCGGCTACGGCCGGCAAATCGCCGTCTTCTCGCCCATGACGGGCGAGTTGGAATCGCACTCGCTCGATGGTTACTTCGGCGGCCTCTTCACTGCCGGCGACCTTGAGTCGTCGGAACTCGGCGCTTCAGTGCTGGTTGCGTCGGCATCAGAGTTGCTGCGCTTCGACGGAAGAGGCCGGCTCCTTTGGAGAAGGTCTGAACTTGCGGTTGACGGTGTCATCGTCCGACGAGTCCAAGACGGCCAGATCTTCGGCGATGCCGAGTGGGACCCGCCGGGCGGGTGGGAGCCCTTTCGTCTGCGCCTGAATTCTGGAGAGGCATGTGGGACGCAGATTCGTGGACAAGAGTCCTCATCATGAAGCGATGCCCACATTGCGCCGCTCGTTCAATGCCGCTGCTTGCAGCCCTCCGCTCGGACAGGCGTCGGCCCGTTCGATGCGGCAACTGCGGCGAACTCAGCTATCTGCCGTCGGTCGCGACGCTCTTGGTCGGCGCGACCTTGGAGCTGTTGCTGATGGCGGCCCTGCTCCTTTCCGAATGGCTGAGCGGTATCAACATCCTCTATGCAGCAGGCGTCTTCACCGTGGTCTTGATTGGTGGCACGGCCACCCTATGGCCGCTGAGACCTGTTCCGCCACGCGGGGGCAAGCTCTCATTCTCTCGCCCGTCGCCGGCCTGACCAACACGCGTGCTGGGAAGTCAGCTTGACATCGCGCCCCGCCACGCTGCAGTTCACACGATGCTGGAAGGTTTGGCCGCGTAGTTCGCCATGAACTCTTTGAACGATGCTGACATCTGCTCGCCGGGAGGGTCGCTGGCCGTCACACGATAGACAGGCGCTGGTTGCTTTGAGTCGGCTGTGAGCTTGACGGCGTACAGCCACGAATTGACGAGGTAGTCTGCGAAGACAAAACAGTCTGGGTAGGCGAACCGGTCCGGGTAGATGACGCCACCCCGCTCGTCCAGTTCCTCGTGAACTCGGACGAATTCGCCGAGCGGCCAGAAGCGGAATAGGTCAACGTCCATGTGGCCATCGCTGCTTCCGTCGACAGTCATCAGGTACGCCAGCACGTCAGCCGGAAGTGCGACTCCGTTTTTGACTTGAAACGCCTCAACTTTCGCCACGGAAACTCCGGGCCGAATCGCGACGCCTGATCGCCGCCAATACTCAACGATAGTTCTCCACGGTCCCTCACTGGACTCCGTCACATTTGCGGACTCCAGAACTGGCTTGGTACGTCGAAGCAATCCAAACATAGGTGTCCTCCACGAGCGCCGCCGGATGGGCAAGTTGGACCTGCGATTCGCTCTCGACCGTTTGGGCTTCCGCTCGGCGACAGTATGCGGTCATTGGGAGCTGAAGGGCACCCAACGGTGGGGCAACAGGTCCGAGAGGTCGCGTGCAGCGGCAAGTTGCCTGGCCGCCGTTCTGGCGAAATATGCGGCGTTGCCCAAAAGCGCCTGAGTGGACATGCCTGAGGCCGCCTCGTGCATCGGCGAACCGCTCAAGCCGTAGGCTTGCGAGAGCTGGTCATCTCCCCACGAGCTTGAAGTCGAAGCTGATCGACAGCTTGTTGTCCCCTGCCTTCACCGAGTCGATCTTCAAAGCCTGCACTTCCCCTTGAAGCCTGCTCCCTGAGCCCTTGAGCATCTCCTCGACCGCCTGCTTCACATCGAATTCAACGGCACCGGGCAACGCCGGCGCAAGGCCCAGGTTCAAGAGGCTGCGCGTGTTGGGATCCTCCACCTCGTCCACGCGGATCTCGGTCAAGCGCACGACGTGACCCTGCGCGATCGGGGCCGCTGACACGGTCGCCCAGCTCGCCAACGTGACGCCGAGGCACTCCCGCCCCGAGGGCACGCCCAGCCGGCTGTTGAGATGGACCCGGATGATCACGCGCCCGTTCTGAAGCGACACCTTGGGATCTTCGAGATAGGCGTAGCAGGCGCCCTTCTGCAGATGGAGCTTCCCTTCTTCCTTGAACAGTCCTTCGGTCAGCAACGACTGGACCGCGGACTGCTCCAGGACGATCTCCGCGCAGCGCCCGATACCGGGCGCGCCGAGCAACGCAGCGGCGAGGCTTCCACAGATGAGGAGTTTCTTCATGGTCTCCCCAGTCTGCCACGGCACACCGAAGCGGCGTCCGAACGAAAAAAGGCCGTGGCATTGAGCCACGGCCTTCTGCTTGATGAACCGGCGCGCGAGGCGCCCGTTCCTTCAAGTTCTCATCACAGCGTCTTCAGCCACGCCAGCAGCGCGTCGCGATCCGCCTTGGACAGCTGCTCGAAGCGCTGACGCGACTTCTCGCCTTCGCCGCCGTGCCACAGGATGGCCTCGGTCAGGTTGCGGGCGCGGCCGTCATGCAGGTAGCCGACCGGTTGACCCTGGGCGACCTTCTCCGTGTAGCCGATGCCCCACAGAGCCGTCGTACGCCACATCGCGCCCTGCGCCTGGCCTTCCGGCAGGTTGTCCGCCAGGGCCGGGCCCATGTCGTGCAGCAGCAGGTCGGTGAACGGACGGATGGTCTGGTCACGAAGTTCCGCGAACGGATGGTTCTTGCCCGTCTTCATCTCCGCCGTGTGGCAGGCCGCGCAACGCAGCGCGTCGAACACCTTGCGGCCGTTGGCCACCTGGACCGCATCCACGCGATGCTCGTCCGTCGGCGCCACACCCTTCGGGAATCCGCTCGGGATGCTCCGTTGGGCCGGCACGGCCAGCAGCTGCATGTACTGCGTCAGCGCGGTCAGATCGGCTTCCTGGATGCCCTTCTGCGCCGGCGCCGTGCGGCAACCCTGCGGGTCGGTCGCGCAGCTGCGGTTCGGGTACACCGGCGAGGTCACCGACATGTCGTTCAGCAGCGCGTTGGCCACCTGGTGACGGATGCTGGCCTTGGACGCCTTCCAGCCGAAACGGCCCAGACGCGTGGCGCCGGTTTCCGGATCGAAGGTGAAGTTGGCCTTGCCCACCACGCCGTCCTGGTCCGGCGACGTGCGCGCACGGGCCAGGATGTCCGCTTCAGGCACCGCTTCCAGCAGACCGACACCCAGCAGCGGCAGCGCTGCACGCGCCGACCACAGCTGCGGCGTGGGACCGTCGAAGGCGAACTTCGGCTTGCGCAGCTCGACCTTCGAGCCGTCCCCCAGCGTGACGCTGCTGACATCGAAGCCCGCGACCTTCACCGCGTTGCCCCAGTCCTGCGGCGCACCGGTGGCCGAGGTCGAGTTCATCTGGATCGCCGAGCCGTAGCGCGGGTCCGGACGGATCGAACCGTCAGCCGCCTTCACCGCGACGTGGAAGGCCATCTTGTCCAGACGCTGGTCCACCGTGAACGGCGCAGGGCTGCGACCGTTGTTGGTGTGGCACTGCACGCAGGCCGTGGCGTTGAAACGGGTGCCCGCCAGGTTCTGGATCGAGGTCATCGGATCGTTGCCCGGCTCGATGTGCTGCCCGGTCACGAAGCTGCTGTGCACCGCACGGCGGCCTTCAACGAATCGCTGCAGGTTCTGCATGCCGATGTTGTTGAACGGCTGCTGGAACATGCGCCAGCCTTCGTCCGAGTAGTTGTACGAGACGGAACCCAGACCGCCCGACAGGACGGCATCCGGCAGCGGCACGCTGTTCAGGCGCGGCTGCACGCCGTACCACGGACGCAGGCCGGCACCCATGACGTAGATGACTTCGCTGGTGTAGTAGCGGATGTCGCCCTTGTCACCGATCGCATCCATCGCCGCACGGCTGGAGAAGAACGAGCCCGTGAACTCGATCGCCTGACCCACCTTCAGCGGGCTGGCCGGGATGTTGACGCCGTTGGGCACCAGCACGCCGTTCGCGTTCGGGGACAGGTCCTGGTGACCCGGCATGTTGTCCAGCACCACGGAGCAGCCGTCGTTGGCGCCGATGATGCCGTTGTAGCCCGTGTTGGGCTTGGCCAGGGCGTTCTGCGGCGGCTTGGGCACCACCGGGCAGGACGTCTTGTCGACGAACCCGTCCGTGTAGGTGGTCGGATCCAGCAGCTGACCCGGCGACATCCAGCCGTAGCCGGTGACGCCCACGTCGTCGATGCGGCGGAAGAAGGAATGACCGCCGCCGCGCTGCGCCTGCGGGAAGTACTGGTTGACGATCAGACGCGGCTTGGTGACGCCCGCCACGTTCGAGTTGTCGATGAACTCCACGCCCCACGTGCGATTCTTGAAGTAGTTCGCGACGAAGTTCATGTAGTTGCCCGGGCCCTTGTCCTGCGGATTGCCGTTGGCATCCACGGTGTCATTGGGTCCGAAGCCGATCTCGTTCCAGTCCTCGCCGCGCTCGCGGCCGTGACGGCCGACGCCGCGCTGACCGAAACGCGTCACCAGCGTGCCGTCCGGCAGCGTGAACTGGATCTGCTCGATCGGCGCCTGCGGGTTGAACAGCGGACCCGCGTTGGCACCGTTCACCGGGAAGGAGAACGGGGTCGTCGTCGTGGTCGGGATGCTGTTGTCGCTGCCGACGGTCTTGAACTCGACCTCGAACAGCGAATAGCCGTAGTTGGTCGCGCGGGTCACGCCCTGCATGCGGACGAAACGCGTCTTCACGCCGAGGTTGAAGTACTCCTCGGTGCCGCCCTTGCCGGCCGGCTGGTTGCGCAGGCGCGTCCAGGCCTTGCCGTCGTCCGAGATCTGGATCTCGTAGGCCTTGCCGTAGGCGTTCTCCCAGACGAGCTTCATGTAGCCCAGCGGTTGCGCCGTGCCGAAGTCGTACTGGATCCAGGCGCCGTCTTCAGGCTTGGAGGCCCAGCGGGTGGACAGGTTGCCGTCGATCGAGTTCTTCGCGGCCAGGCCGTCGTTCTCGGGGGCCGACGAGATCGTCGCGACGGGCTTGATCGCCACGCCCGGCTTGCTCGTGTCGCCCACGGGGTCCGTCGGCTGCGTCGGCTGGGTCGGCGTCGTCGGATCGGTGGGGTTGGTCGGCGTCGTCGGATCGGTCGGATTCGTCGGCGTGGTCGGGTCCGTCGGGGTGGTCGGCGGGACCGGCGTGCCGGTGAAGCCCTGGATCTCGAAGATCGAGTAGCCGTACTGCGTCGAGCGCGTCACGCCCTGCACGCGCAGGTAGCGGCCCTGGCCGCCGAGGTCCTTCAGGTCCTCGACGCCGCCGGGGCTGTTCTCGACCGTCTTGATCGTGGTCCAGGTCTTGTTGTCTTCGGACGTCTGCAGCAGGTACTTCTTCGCGTGGGCGTTTTCCCACTTGATGCGCACCCGCGTGATGGCGACGCTGCTGCCGTAGTCCAGCGTCAGCCACTCGTTGTCGGTGAACGCGGAGCCCCAGCGGCTGTTGTCGTCCCTGTCGATGGCCTTGGCGCCGTTCAGGTCGCCGCGCTCCATCGAGCTGCCGGTGGCGGAGACGGGCGTGAGCGCCGTCTCGGTGCCGTTGTCGCCGGCCATGCGCTTGGCGCGTGCGGCGGAATCGGCGTTGCCGCCACTGTCGTCGGATGCGATCTGGACGCCGCCGTCCTGCTGACCGTTGCCGCCGCCGCATGCGGCGAGCAGCGCACTACCCAGCAGGGCAGGGACAAATGCCCTGCCCATCATGATGCCGAGTTGCTTGAACTCCATGGTGTTCCCTCCCGTGCCTGTGGGTGCGATTGGTGCCGCGGGGGGGTGGTGCCCGCGACCGCTTCGATGGACCTGGCTTGGTCCGGTGTGCGCGCCGCCCATCGACACGGCACACCACATGTCCCTCCTGAGAGGGGCAAGCGGCGCGAGTGTCCGCGTTTGTTTTGCCATGCGGCAAGTTTTAATGTGTGTCGAATTGATGCCCTGGTGGAGGCCGATGCAACGGTATCGATACCAACGCACCAAGTCGGGAAACAGGGGCGATACGCAACCGGAATTCAAGGCGGAAAGCTACCTCCGGCGAGGTAGTTACAGCGCATGACAAAGGCATGATGTCGGGCATGAGCACTCCGGATATTTCCACGCCCCGCCGCCGCGAACAGCAGCGCTCGGCCGACACGAAGCAGACGATCCTGCGGACCGCGCTGAAGGAGTTTGCCGAGCGCGGCTTCGAGGCGGCGAGCATGCGTGCGATCGCGGAGCAGAGCGGGCTGACGCATCAGCTGATCACGTACCACTTTCAATCGAAAGAGGTACTGTGGCAAGCCGTGGCGACGCTGGTCTACGAAGAGCTTGCACGGGCACGCGAAGGATTGATCCGGCAGGCGAAGCCGGCGACCGCGATCGGCCAGCTGCGGCAGGAATTCATCGCGTACTTCCAGTTCACGCTGGACCAGCCGCACCTGCATCGCTTCATGATGCAGCGGCGCGAGGGCACGCACAGCGAGGACCGGCAGGAGTGGCTGGCGCAGCACTTCCTGCGGCCGCATTTCGAGCTGGCCCGCCCCTTGATCAAGGCGGCGCAGAAGGACGGCGACCTGCCCCAGGGCGAGCCGGTGCTGCTGTACTACGCGATGGTCTCGCTGGCCAACACGCTGGCGGTGATGGGGCCGGACATCGCGGCCACGACCGGCGTGCAGGTGTCGGAGGCGAAGACGGCCAAGGCCTACATGCAGGTGATGGACGCGATGCTGTTCAGCCGGGCCGGCGCGGCGGACTGAGCCGGCCACGGGTCACGGGCCTCGCGACAAGTCACGGACCGGGCTCCCGTCACGGGCCTCGTCGCTATGGGCCTCGTCATGACGGGCACGCGGGCACGCGCTCGCGATGCGCGGGATCCCCGCTGACCGTCGCCTGGACGGGGAACTGCTCGGCCGTGCGCCATGGCAATGCTGGCCACCAGGGAGCGGTCGTGGCCTGCATCGGCTCGACGATCTCGCCGGGTCGAGGCGTCACGACGCGGACCTGACGGCAGCGGGCGGCGGCCAGCACGCGCTCGACGGGCTCGGTCCACGCGTGCGGCGCCTGCCGGATCAGTCCCCAATGCACCGGCACCATCACCTCGCCGCGGACCAGGCGATGGGCCTCGACCGCCTGCTCCGGACCCAGGTGGGTGTCGGGCCAGTTCGCGTCGTACTGCCCCGCCTCGATCAGGGTGAGATCGAACGGCCCGAGGCGCTCGCCGATGGCGGCCAGGTCCGTGTGGAAGCCGGTATCGCCCGAGTACCAGACGCGGTGCCGCGGACCCGCGACGGCCCAGCCGGCCCACAAGGTCTTGTTGGTCTTGCTGCGCAGGCGTCCCGAGGCGTGCCGCGCCGGTGTCGCCACCAGCTCGACCGCGCCGACCCGCGTCGATTGCCACCAGTCCAGTTCCACGATGCGCGCGGCCGGGATGCCCCAGCGCTCAAGGTGCGCGCCGATGCCCAGCGGGACGACGAACACGGTCGACCAGTCGCGCATCGCGACGATGGTCCCCATGTCCAGATGATCGACGTGGTCGTGCGAGATCAACACGGCATCCACGCGCGGCAGGTCGGCCAGCGCGATCAGCGGGGGATACCAGCGCTGCGGTCCGGCCCAGGACACCGGCGATGCGCGCTCGCTCCACAAGGGGTCGATCAGCAGCACCGCGCCGTCCACTTCCAGCAAGGTCGTGGCGTGTCCGAGCCAGGTCAGACGCAGCCCCGAGTCCGGCGGCGACGCGTAGGCCCGGGGATCGGGCCGGACCACCGGGACGGGGGAGCGCGGCGAGCTGTCCGGCGAAGCCGAGCCGAGCAGGAAGTTCCGCCAGCCGGCGAGGCCGTCGGCCCAGATCGGCTGACGGTTCTCGAAATGATCGTCGTGCCATTGCGGCGACTGCTGCGTGCGCAGCAGCCGGTCGCCGGACGGCGCGTCGCCGAGCGCGGCGCTGTCGGTGATCGTCAGCAAGGTGCCGATCGCGCAGAGCAGCGCGACGGCCGCGACCATGCCCACGCGGGCCATCCGTGATCTCAGCGTACGGACCATGCGCGCAGCTCCTTGTTGATGAGCAGCGGGTGATCGGCCCCGCGCTTGGCGACGTCGAGCAGACAACGCGCCAGCTGATCGCAGTCGACGGCGTAGTCGGCGCTGAACAGCGACAGCAGCGATCCCACCGGCGCGAGGAAGCGCGCAAAGTCCTTGCGCGCGCCGCTGACGGCCGTCGGTCGGATATAGCCGGGACGGAAGACGAAGAGCGGGAGTCCCGTCTCGCCGAGCTGCCGTTCCGCCCTCCCCTTGATCCGCGCAAACAGCGAGCGCCGCTGCTCGGTGGGATCGGCGCTGCGCCCGCTGACGAAACAGAAGCGCAGGCGCGGGTTCATCGCCTGCAGGGCGCGGGCGGCGGCCATCGGATAGTCGAGCGTGATGCGGAGGTAGTCCTGCTCGCCGATGCCGACCTGAGACGCGCCAAGACACCAGATGCAGGCCGCGTGATCGGACAGGTCCAGTGCCGAGTAGTCCAGGAAGTCGCGCATGACGACCTCCTTCAGCTTGGGGTGCGTGAGGCCCAGCGACCTGCGCGTCAGCACGGTGACTTGCGTGATGGCGGTATCCGCGAGTGCCTGTCGGAGCACCTCGCCGCCGGCAAAGCCGGTCGCGCCGGTCAGAACGATCTTCATGGGTATCCGCCGTGTTTCAGGTTCGTGGGCCAAGGTCGTGGGTCATGCCGGTGCCTCACTTGACCGATCGCTTCTTGGCCGCGACGAAGGCGTCGAACTCGTCCTTCGTGAGGCCTTC
>NZ_DASVNZ010000345.1:0-19170 GCF_036486225.1 Roseateles sp.
CTCACGCTCGGCATTCGCTCCGAGGGGCACCGTCGGCCCCAGCTTCTCGATACCGAGCCGCACAAACGAAAAGGGCTGACAGTCGTCAGCCCTTCGTTCATCAGATCGCGAACTTCTTCGCCAGCGCATCGGGCCGCAGCGAATCGTAGTCCTCGAACGGCTGATGGATCCACGGGCTGGTTTCCAGCATCTCGACGTAGTAGTCCGGGGTGTATTCCGAGACGCTCTTCGTCCAGATCACGGCCGAGCGCAGCTCGCTGATCGACGGCATGCCGCGCAGCCGTTCCACCACGGCCTTCAGCGTCACGCCCGAATCCGCCAGATCGTCCACCAGCAGCACGCGGCCGGCCAGTTCGCCCTTGGGCATGGTGATGTACTTGGCGATGTCCAGACGTCCCTGGATCGTGCCGGCTTCCGCGCGGTACGAGCTGGTCGACATGATGCCCAGCGGCTTGTCGAACACGCGCGACAGCACGTCGCCGGGTCGCATCCCGCCGCGGGCCAGGCACAGGATCTGATCGAACTCCCAGCCGGAGGCATGCACCTTCAGCGCGAGGCGTTCGATCAACAGGTGGTATTCATCCCACGACACGTACAGATGTTTGCCGTCGTCGGTCAACATGGGGGAGGCTCCTCAGCGATGGATGGGGTCAGGTCTGGATAAGACGGGAAAGGCGACAGGGCGCGAGCGGTCGCTCAGCCCTGGAACGGATGCTGCAGCAGGATGGTGTGCTCGCGGTCGGGGCCGGTGGACACCATGGCGATCGGCGCGCCGATCACTTCCTCCACGCGCTTCAGGTACGAACGCGCGTTGGCCGGCAGGCGGTCCCACTCGGTGATGCCGAAGGTCGATTCGGTCCAGCCCGGGAAGACTTCGTACACCGGCTTGCAGGCGACGATCTCGTCCGCGTCCAGCGGCAGGATGTCGATCTGCTTGCCGTCGAGCTCATAGCCCACGCACATGCTGATCTCGGCCAGACCGTCCAGCACGTCCAGCTTGGTCAGGCACAGGCCGGTGATGCCGTTGATGATGATCGAACGCTTCAGCGCGGCGGCGTCGATCCAGCCGCAGCGGCGGGCGCGACCGGTCACGGTGCCCCGCTCCTGGCCGACCGTCGACAGGTGGTGGCCCACGGTGCCCGGGGTTTCCCAGTCCAGCTCGGTCGGGAACGGTCCCGATCCCACGCGCGTCGCGTAGGCCTTCGTGATGCCCAGCATGTAATGCAGCATCTGCGGACCCACGCCGGCGCCGGCGGCGGCATTGCCGGCCACGCAGTTGCTCGAGGTCACGTACGGATAGGTGCCGTGGTCGATGTCCAGCAGCGTGCCCTGCGCGCCCTCGAACAGGATGTTCTGGCCCGCCTGATGCGCCTTGTGCAGCATGTAGCCGACGTCGGCCATCATCGGCTTGATCTGGTCGGCCAGCGACATCGCGTGGTCGAAGATCGGCTGGAACTCCAGCGCCTTCGCGTTCAGGTAACCCGTCAGCGCGACGTTGTGCAGGTCGATCAGCTCCCTGAGCTTCTTCGCGAAACGGTCCGGATGCTTCAGGTCCTGCACGCGCAGTGCGCGGCGGGCGACCTTGTCCTCATAGGCCGGGCCGATGCCCTTGCCGGTCGTGCCGATCTTGCCGCTGCCGCTGCTTTCGCGCAGCGCCTCACGGGCGCGGTCGACCTCGACGTGGAACGGCATGATCAGCGGGCAGGACTCGCTGATGTACAGGCGCGAACGCACTTCCACGCCGGCCTTTTCCAGGCGCTCGATCTCCGACAGCAGATGGGTCGGGTCCAGCACCACGCCGTTGCCGATGTAGCAGGCGACGCCGTCGCGCATGATGCCCGACGGGATCAGCTGCAGCGCCGTCTTCACACCCTTGATGACCAGCGTGTGGCCGGCGTTGTGACCGCCCTGGAAGCGGACCACGCCTTGCGCGTGGGGAGTGAGCCAGTCGACGACCTTGCCCTTGCCTTCGTCGCCCCATTGGGTGCCGACGACCACCACGTTGCGCCCGCGCGCGATCTCACTGCTTTGCATGTCGTTCATCCGATGATTTGGAGGTTGAGGGTGGAGGGGCGAATCGCGTCGCTCACAGCGATCGCAGCACCCATTGACCGCCGGACTGCACCAGCTCGCGGTCGCATTCGAATTCGTCGTTCTCTTGCTCGTGGCCCGGCAGGACGCAGACCACGGTCTCGCCCTGCTCGCGCAGGCGGCGGACCGCCGCGCGCAGGTCGGGATCCTCGCCCCACGGGGCGCGCACCGCGGCCCGCAGCGACGTGGCGGGGATCAGGCCCACCAGCGTCTTCAGGTCCAGGCTGAAGCCGACAGCCGGACGACGCCGGCCGAAGACCGCGCCGACCTCGTCGTAGCGGCCGCCGCGCAGGACCGCATCGCTGCCGCCCTCCGCGTACAGCGCGAAGCGCACGCCGCTGTAGTAGCCGAAGCCCGGCAGGTCCGCGAGGTCGACGCCGATGCGCACGTCGGGATACGCCGCGCCGAGGTGGCGGATCAACCACTCGAGGTCGTCCAGCGCAGCCGTGACCAGCGCGTTGGCCGGCAGCGCCTTGCGCGCGTCGGCCAGCACCTCGACGCCGCCATACAGGCGCAGCAGGGTCTGCAGCGCGGCGACCACGTCGTCCGGCAGGTCGTTGGAGAACGCGGCCACGCCGGCCGCATCCTTGGCGGCCATCGCGGCCACCAGCGCATTCAGGCGGTCTTCGCTCAGCATGTGATCGCCGAGCACGCCGCGCACCAGGCGCGCGTCACCCAGATCCAGCACCAGGCGCGTCACCCCGGCGCGTTGCATCGCGTCGATGGCCAGCTCCTGCGCTTCCAGATCGGCTTCGAGGCCGGCATGGCCGTAGATCTCGACGCCGAACTGCAGCGGCTCGCGCGTCGCGGTCAGGCCTTCGGCGCGGGTATGCAGCACCGGGCCGCAGTAGCACAGGCGCGTCACGCCGGCACGGTTCAACAGGTGGGCATCGATGCGCGCCACCTGCGGCGTCGTGTCCGCGCGCAGGCCGAGGCTGCGACCGGACAACTGGTCGACGAGCTTGAAGGTCTTGAGGTCCAGCGCCTGACCGGTGCCGGAGAGCAGCGAGTCGAGATGCTCCAGCAACGGGGGCATCACCAACTCGCAACCGTAGGTCCGCGCCATGTCCAGGAGCTCGCGTCGAAGTTCTTCGATGCGGCGGGCCTGGGAGGGGAGGACGTCAGCAATGTGCTCGGGCAGCAGCCAAGCAGAGGCCATGGACGTTCAGGGAGGGGGTTAAAAACGGCATTGTACCGGGGTCGGGACACCGCTCGACCGCCGCGCCCCTCAGGAAGGGGTCCGGCGCGGGTTCGCCAACGATTCAGCGAGGCTTCGTGACAGGCTGCTCAGAGCAGCATCAGCAGCACGCCGCCGCAGACCAGGCTCGCGAGGCCAAGGAAGCGCAACTGGCCGTCGCTCATCGCCAACAGCTTGGCGAAGAACTGGCGCCAGGCGCCGGGGCTCAGGAAGGGCATCAGGCCCTCCATGATCAGCAGCAGCGCCAGCGCTGCCAGCCACTTGTCGCCACCCATGATGAGGCCGCCCTCCCCGGCTGCCGCCGGTCAGCCTGATGACGCGGGCCGGTGGACGCGATCGTCGCGTCGCCCGGCCCGTCCCGGGATCACTTCTTCGGAGCGGGAGCCGCCGGCGCGCCGGGGCCGCCGTTGCGCATCGCGTTGAAGAACGGGCTCGACGGATCGAGCACCATCACGTCGCCCTTGTTCTTGAACGAACGCTGGTAGGCATCCAGCGAGCGGTAGAACTGAGCGAACTGCGGGTCGCGGCCGAAGGCTTCCGAGTACAGGATAGCCGCCTTGGCATCGCCCTCGCCCATGATCTTCTGCGCGTCGCGGTAGGCCTCGGCGGTGATGACTTCGCGCTGCTTGTCGGCGTCGGCCTTGATCTTCTCGCCCTCGGCCGCGCCGGTGGAGCGCAGTTCGTTGGCGACGCGGGCGCGTTCCGACTTCATCCGGTTGTAGACCGCTTCGGTGATGTTGGCCGCGAAGTCCACGCGCTTGACGCGAACGTCGACGATCTCGATGCCGAACTGCTTGGCCTCTTCCTCGAGGCGCTTGCGCACGTCCTGCATGACCTTCTCGCGCTCGGTGGCCAGCACCGCGCGCACGGTCCGCTTGGTCACTTCCTCGTTCAGCGCGTTCTGCACGATCGGGCTGAGGCGCGTTTCCAGGCTGCGCAGCTGCGTGCCGCTGTTGCGGATGTACTGGCGCGAATCGACGATGCGCCACTTCACCAGCCAGTCGATGACCAGGCTCTTCTTTTCAGCGGTGAAGATCGGACGCGGATCCGCCGCATCCAGCGTCTGCACTCTGCGGTCCAGGAAGACCACGTTCTGCAGCGGCGGAGGCAGCTTGAACTTCAGGCCGGGCTCGGTGATCACTTCCTTGATCTCACCCAGCGAATAGACGACCGCGAACTGGCGCTGGTCGACGACGAACAACGTCGAGCTGGCGATCACGAACAGGATCAGCAGACCGACGACGACGGAGACGATGCGATTCATTGTTGTGGGCTCCCTCGATCAGCGGCCGTCGCGATCACGGCTGCGCATGGCGTCGCGCGACCGCGGATCGGTACTCAGGGACGAGGCGCCGGTCGGCGTCGTCTCGGTGGGCACCACCGGCGTCGGGGCCGTCGTGGTGACCGTGCCCGACGTCTGCTGCATCAGCTTGTCCAGCGGCAGGTACAGCAAGTTGGAGCCGCTCTTGGCGTCCACCATCACCTTGGTGACCCGCGAATAGACCTGCTGCATCGTGTCGATGTAGAGGCGGTCGCGCGTGACGGCCGGCGCCTTCTGGTACTCGGCCAGCACCGACTTGAAACGCTGCGCATCACCGTCGGCGAACGAGACCACGCGGGCGCGGTAGGCCTCGGCATCCTCGCGCAGGCGGGCTGCCTGGCCCTGGGCGCGCGGGATCACATCGTTGGCGTAGGCCTCGCCTTCGTTCTTCAGGCGCTCGCGGTCGGCGGTCGCGCGGAACGCGTCGTCGAAGGCGGCCTGCACCTGCTCGGGCGGCTGCACGCTGCTCAGGTTGACGTTGACGACCTCGATGCCGGTCTTCAGGCGGTCGAGCTGCGTCTGGATCGACTTCACCAGGTCATTGGCGATCGCGTCGCGCTGCTCGTAAAGCACCGCGTCGGTGTTGCTGCGGCCGACGATCTCGCGCACGGCCGACTCGGACGCCTGGCTGACCGCTTCGTCGGTGTTGAAGTTCTCGAACAGGTAGTCGCGCGCATCCTTCAACCGGTATTGCACGGTGAAGCGGACGTCGATGATGTTCTCGTCCTGCGTCAGCATCGACGAGTCGCGCAGGCCCGTCGCCTGGCCGACCGAATTGCGGCCGATCTCGACGGTCTGCAGCTGCGTGAACGAGACGACCTCGTGCCCCTGGAACGGATACGGCAGGCGGTACTGGATGCCGGCGTCCACCGTGCGGCTGTACTTGCCGAACGAGGTGATCACGCCGCGCTGACCTTCCTGCACGATGAAGACGCCGCTGGCCAGCCAGCCCAGCAGGACGACGCCGACGACCAGCGCCACGCCGATGCCGGCGCCGCGCATGTCGGGCTGCAGGTTGCCGCCGCCGTTGCCGGAGGGGCCGCTGCCGTCATTGCCGCCCCGGCCGCCGCCGAACAGGCGTGACAGCTTGCGATTGAAGTCGCGCCACAGTTCGTCCAGATCCGGCGGACCTTCATTGCGGCCGTTGCTCATCCAGAGCCCCAGCCGGCGGCGCAGGCTGCCGGCTCCACCCCGCGGGTCACGTCCGCCACCGGCGACGGACATGCGATCGTCTTGATTCATACGCATCCTGATGAGGAAGTCTTGTTGCAAGTATCGGGCATTGGCGAACGGCCTCAGCCTGTGCGTCCCTGCGGATGATCCTGCGGGTCCCACCGATCTTGGGGCGGGTCTTGAGGGTTCAAGTCACCGTCGTGGAGGTCGCCCCTCCCGTCGACATCGGTCAAGCCGTCCTCGTCCGCGAGGTCGACGTCCTGGTCATCGCCCTGGTCGACATCCGGGTCCGTCTCCTGCCCCGCGTACTCGGGCACCGGCGCCGCCTGCATCAGCGACGCGATCATCGTGCGCAGCTCATCCAGGCCTTCGCCCTTCACCGCGCTCACGAAGATGCGCGGCAGGCGCTGGCCGCCGTGCTCGCCACCGACACGCGTCAGCCAGTCCTGCAGCTGTCGCGGGCGCTGGTTGTCTTCCAGCAGGTCGAGCTTGTTGTAGACGAGGATCTGCGGGATGTGCTGCGCGCCGATCTCGGCGAGCACCCGCTCCACCTCTTCCATCTGTTCGGTCAGCACCGGGCTGGCGGCATCGACGACGTGCAGCAGCAGATCGGCATCGGCCGCCTCCTGCAGGGTCGCCTTGAACGCCTCGACCAGCTTGTGCGGCAGGTCGCGGATGAAGCCGACGGTGTCGGACAAGGACACGCTGGTGCCCGCCTCCTCGAGGTAGAGCGAGCGGGTCGTCGTGTCGAGGGTCGCGAACAGCTGGTTCGCGGCGTAGGCCTTCGCCTTGGTCAGGGCATTGAACAGCGTGCTCTTGCCGGCATTGGTGTAGCCCACCAGCGAGACGCGGAACACGCCGTTGCGCGCGCGGGCGCGGCGTTGCGTGGCGCGTTGCTTCTGGACCTTCTTGAGGCGTTCCTTGATCGACTTGATGCGGTCGTCGATCATCCGGCGGTCCAGCTCGATCTGGCGCTCGCCAGGGCCGCCGCGCATGCCGATGCCGCCGCTCTGACGCTCCAGATGGCTCCAGCGGCGCACCAGGCGCGTGGAGAGGTACTGCAGCCGCGCCAGTTCCACCTGCAGCTTGCCCTCGAAGCTCTGTGCGCGGGCCGCGAAGATCTCCAGGATCAGCGCGGTGCGGTCGGCCACGGGCACGCCGAGATGGCGCTCCAGGTTGCGTTGCTGGGCGGGGGAGATGGCCTGGTCGAACAGCACGGTGTGGGCGCCGAGCGCCTGCACCATCAGCTTGATCTCGTCGGCCTTGCCGGAACCGATGAACAGCGCCGCGTCGGGCGCCTTGCGCCGGGCGACGACCCGGGCGACCGGGGTGTCACCGGCCGATTCGGCCAGCAGCGCGAGTTCGTCGAGGGTGGGGTCGAAGGCCTCGCCGCGGCCCAGATCGACCCCCACCAGAATGGCGCGCGCCGCCTCGGGGGGCGGCGTCGAATGGGTGGGGTCTTGTGTGGTCAATCAGCTTCAGCTGGCGTCGTTGCTCTCGCCGGTGTGGAAGTTCACCGCACGGCCGGGGACCACCGTCGAGATGGCGTGCTTGTAGACCATCTGCGTCACCGTATTGCGCAGCAGCACCACGTACTGGTCAAAGGACTCGATATGGCCTTGCAGCTTGATGCCGTTCACGAGGTAGATGCTCACAGGAACATGCTCCTTGCGCAGCAGGTTCAGGAAAGGGTCTTGCAAGAGTTGTCCTTTGTTGCTCACGATATGCTCCGTGTTGGAAGTGAGGTGTTGGAATGCCACACCTTATCACAGCACCGGGTTTCCCCGGACCGCGCTGTCTTCAGGTTTCGGCGAACGGGTTCTTCGAGGATCGCAGTTCGATCTTCATGGGCGTGCCCACCAGCTTGTAGTGGTCGCGGATGCGCCCTTCGAGATAACGCTTGTAGACGTCGCTGACGCCTTCGAGCGCATTCCCGTGGATGACGACGATCGGGGGGTTCATGCCGCCCTGATGCGCGTAGCGCAGCTTCGGACGCGAGACGCCCGAGCGCTGCGGCTGCTGATGCTGCACCGCTTCCTGGATCAGGCGCGTCAGCACCGGCGTCGTCATCTTGCGATAGGCCGATGAATAGGCGTCCGCCAGCGCCTTCCACAGCGGGCCCAGGCCCTGCCGCTTCAGCGCGGAGATCTTCAGGATGGGCGCGAAGCGCAGGAAGCCGAGACGCGTCTGGATCTGGCGCTCGATGGTCTCGCGCTGGTAGCTGTCGATCGCGTCCCACTTGTTGATCGCGATGACCACGGCCCGGCCGCTGTCCAGCGCGTAGCCGGCGATGTGCGCGTCCTGGTCGGTGACGCCCTGCGTCGCATCGATCAGCAGCAGCACGACGTTCGCGTCGGCGATCGCCTGCAGCGTCTTGACCACCGAGAATTTCTCGATCGCCTCGAAGACCTTGCCCTTGCGGCGCAGGCCGGCGGTGTCGATCAGCTTGAACTTCTGGCCGTTGTGCTCGAAGTCGACGCTGATGGCGTCGCGCGTCGTGCCGGGCATGTCGAAGGCGACCAGACGCTCCTCGCCGAGCCAGGTGTTGATCAGCGTGCTCTTGCCGACGTTGGGGCGGCCGGCCACCGCCAGGCGGATCGCGCGCTCATCGTCGGGCCCGGCGCCCTCCGCGGGTTCCTCGTCCTCGACCGGCGCCTCGAAGCTGTCCAGCACCGCCTCGAGCAGCGAGCGGATGCCCTGCCCGTGCGCGGCGGACACCGGATGCGGCTCGCCCATGCCGAGTTCATGGAACTCGGCCAGCAGCGGGCTGTCGCTCATGCCCTCGGCCTTGTTCACGGCGACGAAGACACGCTTGTTGCACTGGCGCAGATAGCGGCCGATGTCCATGTCCTGACCGGCCAGGCCGGTGCGGACGTCCAGCACGAAGATGACGGCATCCGCCTCGGCCACGGCCTGGCGGGTCTGCTTGGCCATCTCCTTGACGATGCCGGTGGTGCTGTCCGGCTCGAAGCCGCCGGTATCGATGACGATGAACTCGCGATCGCCGAGACGACCGTCGCCGTAATGGCGGTCGCGCGTGAGGCCGGCGAAGTCCGCGACGATGGCGTCGCGGCTCTTCGTCATCCGGTTGAACAGCGTGGACTTGCCCACGTTGGGGCGGCCCACCAGGGCGATCACAGGTTTCATATCAGTCTTGACGCAGCGCGAACAGGCGCCCGCTGCGGGTGGCGATCAGCACCGTGCCGCCCAGCTGCACCGGCGCCGCGGCAATGCCGGAGCTGTCGGTCTGCAGGCGCTGCACGGTCAGGCCCTTGTCCTTGGACAGGAAGTGCACGTAGCCCTCACTATCGCCGACGATGACCGACTTGTCGGTCACCACCGGCGCGCTGAGCTTGCGGTTCTGGAATTGGTCGGCGGTCCACACGACGTCGCCGGTGCGGGTGCCCCAGGCGGTCAGACGGTCGGACGCGTCGCCGCCGACGACGATGGTCGAATCGGCGGCCACGCCGCGCAGGCCGGCATTGTTGCGGGTCCAGATCGTGTTGCCGCGCTCTGCGTTGACGCAGGCGACGGCCGACTGGAACGCACGGGCGCAGAAGACGTCGTTGTCGCGGGCCAGCGGACCGACCAGGTCGGCCAGGCGTTCGACCTCGTTGGTGCCGCGCGGGTTGGCGACGGTCGCCTCCCACATCAGCAGACCGCGGTTGGGATCGATGCCCGCCAGACGCGAGCCCTGCCCCACCAGCAGCGTGTTCTGGAAAGCGCCGAGAACGCCGGCCTGCTGCAGCGTCAGGGGCTCGCCCGGACGGCGCAGTTCCCACAACCGGCGGCCGTCGGCCGCGTCGAAGGCCAGCACCGCGCGGTCCAGCGTCAGCACGAACACGCGCTCACCGGCGACGAACGGCGAGGTCACGACCGGGGTCGTCATCGTCTTGCGCCACAGGATCTTGTCGCCCTCGGTGACGACCAGCTCGTTGTCGCGGGTCACTGCCGCGGCGAAGCGGCCATCGCTGCCGACGCCGGCGGTCAGGCCCTTGCCGATGTCGGCGCGCCAGAGCGTGGTGCCGTCGGCGGCGGAGATCGCGCTGATGACGCCGTCCGAGCCGCCGACGACGAAGCGGTCGTTGACCGCCGTGATCGTCAGCGGGAACTTGACGCTGTCCACGCGCGCTTCCCAGGCCACGCGGGCCTGCAGCGACGGCGTGATGTTCTCCAGCGGCGCCGGCTTGGGCGCGGTGGAGCTGCTGAACAGCGAGCAGGCGCCCAGCGTCGCCGCGACGCCGCCCAGCAGCAGCGCGCGAGCCAGTCGACCGAGGGTCAGGCCGGCGCTCACTGGGCGGCTCCCGCGGCGGGTTCGTCGCCGCCGACCGCCACGCCCAGGCTGGCCAGCTTCACTTCGAGCAGGCGACGGTAGTCGAGCTGCTTGTCCAGGCCGTCGTAGGCCTTCTTGAACTCGGTCTTGGCGACGTCGGGCTTGTTCTGCAGCAGGGCCAGGTCGCCGCGGCGATCGGCCACCAGCGCCGCGAAGTCCGCGCTCTTGACCGCATCCAGCGTCTTGCCGGCTTCGTCGAGCTGCTTGGCGTCCATCTGCAGCGCAGCCAGACGCAGGCGCGCCAGATCGCGGTAGGCATCGCCCTTGGCGTTGGCGGCGGCCCAGGTCAGCGTGGCGCGGGCGTCATCGGCCTTTTCCTTGTCCAGCTGCAGCCTGGCGGTCACCAGCGCGGCCTGCGCGGCGTACCCGGTGCCGGCGTAGTCCTGCTTCAGGTTGCCGAAGACGGCCACGCTCTTGCCCAGATCGGCGGCCTGCGCCGCGCGCTGCAGCTCACCGAACATCGCGGCGGCCTTGGCGGCCTCGGTGCGCTGCCAGTAGTTCCAGCCGGTCCAGCCGGCATAGGCGACCAGCGCCAGCGTCAGCAGCCAGGTGATCGGATTGCCCCAGCGCTTCCAGAACGCCTTGAGCTGCTCCAGCTGTTCCTGTTCTTCGAGATCGAGATGAGCCGCCATGTTCGAGTGAGGGTCCGGGTTGAAATTCGAGGTCGCGATTATGCGGTGCGCAGGTCCGCTGCCCATGCAGCGACCGTGTTAAGCGGGCGTGTCACTTGTTCGCCGCCGCCGCGCAGCGGCTTGACGGCGACTTCGCCGCGGGCGAGTTCGTCCGGGCCGAACACCAGCGCGAAACGGGCGCCCGAGGCGTCGGCCTTCTTGAACTGCGACTTGAACGAGCCGCCGCCGGCATGCATCTGCACCGCGACGCCTTCCGCACGCAGCGCCTCCAGCACGGGAATCGCCTGGGGCAGCGCGGCCGCGTCCGGCAGGATCGCGTAGACATCCGGGGCCGAGGACGGCACCGGCAGACCGAGTTCATCGATCAGCAGCAGCAGGCGCTCGATGCCGAGGCCGAAGCCCACCGCCGGCGTCGGCTTGCCGCCGAGCTGCTCGAACAGGCCGTCGTAACGGCCGCCGCCGCAGACCGTGCCCTGGGAACCGAGCTGGTCGGTCACCCATTCGAAGACGGTCAGGTTGTAGTAGTCCATGCCGCGCACCAGGCGCGTGTTGATGCGGTACTCGACGCCGGCGGCGTCCAGGATCGCGCGCACGGCGTTGAAGTGCGCCAGGCTTTCCTCGCCGAGGAAATCCATCAGGTGCGGCGCCGCCTCGACGACCGACTGCATGGCCGGATTCTTGGTATCCAGGATGCGCAGCGGGTTGGTGTGCAGCCGACGCTTGCCGTCCTCGTCCAGCTTGTCGGCATGCGCCTCGAAGTGGGTGATCAGCGCGGCGCGATGCGCGGCGCGCTCCTCCGGCTGGCCCAGCGAGTTCAGCTCCAGGCGCACGTGCTCGCCGACGACCAGACCCAGCTCCTGCCACAGGCGGCGGACCATCAGGATGATCTCGGCGTCCACGTCCGGACCGGCGAAGCCCAGCGCCTCGACGTCCAGCTGGTTGAACTGGCGGTAGCGGCCCTTCTGCGGGCGCTCGTGGCGGAACATCGGGCCCAGCGTCCACAGGCGCAGCGGGCCGTTGTACAGCGCGTTGTGCTCGACCATCGCGCGCACGATGCCGGCGGTGGCTTCCGGACGCAGCGTCAGCTTGTCGCCGTTCATGCTGTCGGTGAAGGAATACATCTCCTTCTCGACGATGTCGGTCACCTCGCCCAGGCCGCGCACGAACAGCGCGGTCGGCTCGACGATCGGGGTCAGCATGTACTGGTAGCCGTAGCGCTGCAGCACGCCGCGCAGCGTGGTCTCGAACCAGCTCCACAGCTGGCTGCTGGGCAGCTTGTCCTTGCGGTCGACACTGGCCGGGAGGATGTCGTTCATCCCCTTGACGGCCTGGATGTTCTTGCTCATGCGGTGGTGGTGCTCGCGCCGAAGCGCTTTTCAATGTAGGTCTCGACCAGGGCGTGGAACTCGCCGGCGATGTTGTCGCCGCGCAGGGTCAGCGCCTTCTCGCCGTCGATGAAGACGGGCGCCGCCGGCGCCTCGCCGTTGCCCGGCAGGCTGATGCCGATGTCGGCATGCTTGCTCTCGCCGGGGCCGTTGACGATGCAACCCATCACCGCGACCTTCATGGTCTCGACGCCGGGATACTTCTCGCGCCAGACCGGCATCTGCGCGCGCAGGAAATCGTCGATCTGCTTGGCCAGTTCCTGGAAGGTCGTGCTGGTCGTGCGGCCGCAGCCGGGGCAGGCGGTGACGCTCGGGTTGAACGCGCGCAGACCCAGCGACTGCAGGATCTCCAGCGCGACCACCACTTCCTGGGTGCGCGACTCGCCGGGTTGCGGCGTCAGCGAGACGCGGATCGTGTCGCCGATGCCTTCCTGCAGCAGCACCGCCAGCGCCGCGGCCGAAGCCACCGTGCCCTTGGTGCCCATGCCGGCTTCGGTCAGGCCCAGGTGGAGCGCGTAATCGCAGCGCTTGCTGAGCGCGCGGTAGACCGAGATCAGGTCCTGCACGCCGCTGACCTTGCAGCTGATGATGATGTTGTCGGGGTTCATGCCCAGCTCGCGGGCATACGAAGCCGACGACAGCGCCGACTGGATCAGCGCCTGGTACATGACCTGCTTGCCGTCCCAGGGCGACGCACGCTTCGCGTTGTCGTCCATCATCTGGGCGAGCAGTTCCTGGTCCAGGCTGCCCCAGTTGACGCCGATGCGCACGACCTTGTCGTACTGCATCGCGGCCTCGATCATCTGGGCGAACTGGCGGTCCTTCTTGTCGCCCTTGCCGACGTTGCCCGGATTGATCCGGTACTTCGACAGCGCCCGCGCCATGGCAGGATGTTCAGTCAGCAGACGGTGGCCGTTGTAGTGGAAGTCGCCCACCAGCGGCACGTCGATGCCCATGCGGTCGAGCTGCTCGCGGATGTGCGGGACGGCGTCGGCGGCTTCGGCGTTGTTGACGGTGATGCGGACCAGTTCCGAACCGGCCTGCGCCAGCTCCTTGACCTGGATCGCAGTCTCGATGACGTCGACGGTGTCGGTGTTGGTCATCGACTGCACGCGCACCGGCGCGTCGCCGCCGATCGTCACCACGCGGTCGCCCCAGCGGACCTGGGCCTGGCGCGAACGGCGCGCGGACGGCGCGGCAGCGGCGATCAGGTCGGACAGATCGTCGGCTTCGGCGTTGACTTCAGTGACATCGGGGGTGGCTTGCTTGTCCATCTTGCGGCGCTCTTGCGAAGGAGTTACGGCTGGTGCGGCGCCCGTTGGTTCGGGTTCGTGTCCGGTTCGAGTCGGGTGCAGTCAGTTCAGTTCGAATCGTGCGACGTTGTCGCGCGACCGGGCGGCGAGGTCCACCGGTTGGCCGCGGAACACCAGCTCCGTGCCGGACACGTTGCCCACGCGCAGCTTCAACGGCGCGACGCCGTTGACGTCGACCAGGTCGCCGGGACGCAACAACCGCGACAACAACACCTGACCCTTGGCGTCCACCACTTCGACCCAGGACTCCGCACTCGCGCGGACCTTGAGTGGCGACGTGCCGGCTGCGGGGGCGCCGGCCTGCACCGGCTGCCCGGCTTGCGCGACGGACGCGGCGGCAGGCGGCGTCTGGGCGACCGTCGGCGCCGTCGTCACTGCCGGCGTCGTTCCGGACGGGGCAGGCAAGGCGGCGGTGGACGTCTGCGCGGTTGGCGATGTCTGGGCGCCTACGCCGTTGGTCGTCGGCACGACCGGCTCGGACGCCGTTCCCGCCGGAGCCTCGATCGCCGTCGGCGGCGTGTCGGTCGCGGCTGGCGGCGTCCCGGCGACGTTGTCCGGGCCGGGCGCCGTCGTGACGGAGGACTCGGCCTTCCGGAAACGTTCCGTGACCTGGTCGATCCAGCTCGAAGGGATCGCATAGACCGCCGCCGCGGCGATCAGCAGCACGCCGACGCCCAACACGGCGGGCCGCTTGAGCAAGGCCGCCGACAGTGCCGGATCCTGACTCACCGAGCGCGCGCGGAACGGCTGGTTCAAGCCCGGCGTCACCCGGTCCAGCGAGGCTTCGGCGCCGCTGCTCGGGAGCAGGATCAACACCTGCGCGGCGTCGAGTTTCATGACGCGGCACACCGAACGCGCCAGCGCCCGGGCGAAGGTCGCGTCGGGCAGGTCCTGGTAGCGATCGGCCTCCAGGGCCTCCAGCTTCGACTGCGGCACCTTCAGCGTCGCGGCCAGCGCGGCGATATGCAGGCCCCGGGCCTCGCGCGCACGGCGCAGCACGGCACCGGCCGAGCTGGGCGCGGACATGGAGGCAGCGAAATCAGCTGCGAGCGACGCCTCGTCGGTGGCCGTCGGAGTCATGCGATGTCCCTCATTCATCGAATCGACCGTTGTTCAAAGCTTGCGTCTCTGCCGCCTGCGGATACTTGCGCCGCATTTGCTGACCGAGATCGTCCATGCTCGACGTGTTCCCCAGGCGGCGCTCGATGCGCAGTTCCAGCCAGAGGCTGGCGGCGTTCGCCTGTTCCACGTTGCTGTTGACGCGGCGCGCATAGAAACGCGCCCGCTCATACTCGCCCAGGCGATACAGCACCTCGCCCAGGTTCATCGCGATCGTCGGATTGCCGGGTTCGATCTCGAAGGCCTTGGTCAGGTGGGCCTGCGCCGGCACCAGCCGGCCTTCGCGCGCCTCGCAGGCGCCCCAGGCCAGCAGCGTGCGCGCCGGCGTGCGGTAGGTCGGCAGCGCCACGGCCGCCTCGAACTGCTGGTAGGCCTCGGCGTAACGCTGGCGCTGGCACAGGAACCAGCCATAGTTCTGCAACGAATCGCCGTTGTTGCGATCGCGCGCGATCAGTTGCTTGAAGCCGTCCTCGGCCAGCCCATACTCGCCCATCGCGGCATAGATCAGGTTGCGCAGGTTGATCGCCTCGGGCAGATCCGGCTTGGCGACCATCGCGAGCTTGACCTCGTCCAGCGCCGTCTCGTACTGGCCGCGGGCGAAGTAGCCGCTGGCCAGCTCGAGCCGCACCTGCGCCCGACGGTCGTTGTCAGTCTTGTCGCTCTCGGTGCGCGGCTGCTGTTGCTGCTGCGAACCGCTCGCGCACCCGGCCAGGGCCGCAACGATCAGCAGCACGACGGACAGGGTCCGGGCGGAACGACGCGGAAAGACGGAGCCGGGCAACGGAGCGGTCATGGACGTGAGCCTGTGGGAGTGACGGGGGTGATGGGAGTCGATGCCGCGTCACGCTGTACCACCACGGGCGCGCGCACCATGCGCAGATGGACCCGCGTCCGGTCCTGCACCTCGCCGGCCAACTGGCCGCAGGCGGCGTCGATGTCGTCACCGCGCGTCTTGCGCACGGTCGTCACGATGCCGGCCTGTATCAGCAGGTCGGCGAAGGCCTTCACGCGCTCGTTGGTGCTGCGCTTCAGGCCCGACGCGGGGAACGGATTGAACGGGATCAGATTGATCTTGCAGGGCACCTTGCCCTTGAGCAGCGCGATCAGCTCGCGGGCCTGCTCCGGCGAATCGTTCACCTCCTGCAGCATGCAGTACTCGAAGGTGATGAAGTCGCGGGGCGCCTTCTCCAGGTAGGCATTGCAGCTCGCCAGCAGTTCCGCGATCGGGTACTTGCGGTTGAGCGGCACCAACTGGTCGCGCAGCGGGTCGCTGGGCGCGTGCAGCGAGACGGCCAGCGCCACCGGCGCATCGTCGCGAAGGCGGTCGATCATCGGGACCACGCCCGAGGTCGACACCGTCACACGGCGGCGCGACAGGCCGTAGCCGTGGTCGTCCAGCATCATCTTCAGGGCGGGGACCAGCGCGCCGTAGTTCTGCAGCGGCTCGCCCATGCCCATCATCACGACGTTGGAGATGATGCGTTCGTCCTTGCCCAGCCGTTGCCGCAGCGAGTGCTCGGCATACCAGAGCTGGGCGACGATCTCCCAGGTCTCGAGGTTGCGGCTGAAGCCTTGATGACCGGTCGAGCAGAAGCGGCAACCCACGGCGCAACCGGCCTGGCTGGAGATGCACAGCGTGGCCCGGTCGTCCTCGGGGATGTAGACCGCCTCGACGGCGTTGCCCTGGCCGACGTCGAACAGCCACTTGATGGTGCCGTCGGCCGAGACGTGTTCGGAGATCACCGGCAGCGCGGTGATGTGGGCGCGCCCGGCCAGCTTGTCGCGCAGCGACTTGGCCAGGTCGGACATCTGGGCGAAGTCCGACGCGCCCTTCTGATGGATCCAGCGGAACAGCTGGGTCGCGCGAAAGCGCTTCTCCCCCAGCTGCTCGCAGTACGCGGCCAGGCCTTGCAGATCGAATCCGAGCAGGTTGACCGTGTCCATCATGCGTTCCTCGTTTCCACTCAGGGCCTCATGGCCCGGAGGTCAGAGGCCTTGCCCGTTTCAGCGGGCGTTGATTTCCAGGCCGGAGAAGAAGAAGGCCACTTCCACGGCGGCCGTCTCGGCGGCGTCGGAGCCGTGCACGGCGTTCGCGTCGATGCTGTCGGCGAAGTCGGCGCGGATGGTGCCCTTCTCGGCCTTCTTCGGATCGGTCGCGCCCATCAGGTCACGGTTCTTCAGGATGGCGCCTTCGCCTTCCAGCACCTGGATCTGCACCGGGCCGGAGATCATGAAGGTCACCAGGTCGTTGAAGAACGGGCGGGCCTTGTGCACGGCGTAGAACGCTTCGGCTTCGGCGCGCGACAGCTGCTTCTGCTTGGAGGCGATGACCTTCAGGCCGGCGCCTTCGAAGCGGCTGTAGATCTGGCCGATGACGTTCTTGGCCACGGCATCGGGCTTGATGATGGAGAGGGTGCGTTCGATGGCCATGTCTTTTTCCTTGAAAATCTTGGGCTTGGCAAAGCCCGGGATTGTAATGCGTGAAGTCAAGCCCCCAAGTGACATCCCGTTATCAGACGGCTGTCACCGGATGGCAAAAAGCCGGGATTGAACCCGGCCCGGATCGCCCTGCCCCACCAGGATGGCGGGAGCCGGGCATTCAAACAGGTCAGCGACGACCGCGGCCACCGCCGCCCCCTCCACCACCTCCGCCGCCACCGCCACGGCGACCGCCGCCCCGGTTGCCGCCGCGATTGATGAAGGCGTCGGCGCCGATGTAACCCATCGAGGTCTTCATCGGATCCGGCTGGTGCTCGCCGCCCGGACCGCGCTTGTTGCCCTGGTTCGGGTTGTGGCCGGGATCGCTGCCGCCCTTGCCGAAGCCCTGCGGGATGCGCTTGCTCCCGGTCGCGAAGCGCCGGTCGAACGTCTGCTCCAGCGGGTTGATGTGCTTCGGGATGAAGTCGTCATCGTCCTCGTCGCGGGGCCGGCGATCGCGCTCACGCTCCTGCTGCTGTTGCTGCGGGCGATCCTGCTGATGCTGCGGACGCTGCGGCTGGGCACGCTGATCGTTGCGGTCGTTGCGATCGTTGCGCTGCGGGCGATCCTGGCGCTCACCGCGCTGATCGTTGCGATCGCCACGCTGATCGCCGCGGTTGCCGCGCTGGTCATTGCGATCGCCGCGCTGGTCGCCGCGCTGCTCGCGCGACGGCTCCGGACGGCTCGGGCGCGGACCGTCGCTGTTGCCGCGACGACGCTTCTCACCGCGGTCGTTGCGATCGTTGTGGCGCGGCGGACGCGGCTCGTTGCCGGCCAGCTGACGGATGATGCGCACGTCGGCGTCGCCGAGCTCGATGTACACGCCACGACGCAGACCGCGCGGGAGCACGACGGTGCCGTAGCGGATACGGATCAGGCGGCTGACGGCCAGACCGACCGTCTCGAACAGCTTGCGGACTTCGCGGTTGCGACCTTCGGTGATGACGACGCGGTACCAGCGGTTCACGCCTTCGCCGCCGCCGTCCTCGATGCTCTTGAAGCTGGCCTGCTGACCGTCGACGTCGACGCCGGCCAGCAACTTCTCCTTCTGCTCCTTGCTCAACGAGCCCAGCACGCGCACGGCGTACTCGCGCTCGACGCCGAAGCGCGGATGCATCAGCTGATTGGCAAGCTCACCGGAGTTGGTGAACAGCAGCAGGCCTTCAGTGTTCAGATCCAGGCGGCCGACCGACTGCCACTTGCCCTGCGGCAAGCGCGGCAGGTTGCGGAAGACGGTGGGACGGCCTTCGGGGTCGTTGAAGGTGACGACCTCGCCGACGGGCTTGTGGTACGCCAGGATCCGCGGCGCGACCGGCGCGATGCGGACCTTGATCGGCTTGCCGGCCACCGCCACGCGGTCACCGTAGGAGATGCGCTGACCGACGTGGGCGACCTCGTCGTTCACCGTGATCTGGCCCTTGGCGATCATGTCCTCGATGTCGCGGCGCGAGCCGACGCCGGCTTGCGCCAGCACCTTCTGCAGCTTGGGCGCGTCGGCATCGGGGGCCAGCACGCGCTTGGCGGGCTGGTCGGCGGCTTCGGAGTCGTCGTCGGACGAGGCCTCGACATCGGCGGCTTCGGCGGGCGCGCTGCCGTCATCTTCGACGTCGGCATCGAAGGCACCCGACACCAGGGCGTCGAAGCGCGCCTGCGCCTCGGCCTGGAGCTGGGCGCTGTCGGCCTGCGATGGTGCGGCATCGGCGCCTTCGCCGGCGTCCGGCGCCTGGCGCTGCGCCTGGGCCGGCTGACCGTCGCCCGGCTCGCGGTCACGGTCGCGACCACGGCGGCGGCGGTTGCGTCCGCGACCTTCGCGTTCGCCGTTCGCGTCGCCTTCGGCCCCCTCGGCGCTTTCGCCGATCACCGGACCCGCTGCATGCGACTCGTGGGAGACCAGCTCGCCGACCGCTTCGGCCACCGGCGACACCGGCGCGGGCGAGACCTCGACGGTCGCGACCGGCACGTGGATTGTGGCGCGTTCGGCTTGCGCCGGCGCGGCCTCCGCCTCGGCGGCGGCTTCAGCAGCCTCGGCGACCTTCTTCGTCGTGCGGCGCTTGGGCTTGGGCGCTTCCGCTTCTGCGGCTGGCGCCTCGACCGGCGCTTCAACCGGTGCTTCGGCCGGCGCCTCAA
>NZ_DASVNZ010000363.1:0-7259 GCF_036486225.1 Roseateles sp.
CTCACGCGCGCGCCGAAGCGCGGCGCGACGGCGTCCGCCACGCGCGCCAGCAAGCGCTCCGCCTGCGCCTCGATCTGGTCGACGGGGCGCGTCAGCAGGCGCAGCGTCGGCAGGTCCCGCGTCAGGCGGTCCGGCTGCAGGTACAGGCGCAGCGTCGCTTCCAGCGCGGCCATCGGCAGCTTGGACAGCCGCAACGCGCGCTTCATCGGGAACTTGCGGATCTTCTGCACCAGGTCCCGGCGGCCGACGATCAGACCCGCCTGGGGTCCGCCCAGCAGCTTGTCGCCGCTGAAGGTCACGATGTCGCAGCCGTCGGCCAGCATCGCCTGCGGCAAGGGCTCGGCCGGCAAGCCCCATTGCGCCAGGTCGACCAGCGAGCCGCTGCCCAGGTCCGTCATCAGCGGGACGCCCGCCGCCTTCGCGATCGGAGCGAGTTCGGCCTCGCTCACCGACGAGGTGAAGCCCTGGATCGCATAGTTGCTGGTGTGCACCTTCATCAGCAGCGCGGTGTCGGGGCCGATGGCGGCCTCGTAGTCGCGCGCATGCGTGCGGTTGGTCGTGCCGACTTCCACCAGCCGCGCCCCCGCCGCCGCCATCACGTCGGGCATGCGGAACGCGCCGCCGATCTCGACCAGCTCGCCGCGCGACACGACGGCTTCCTTCCCGCCCGCCAGCGCGGCGATGCCCAGCAGCACCGCGGCGGCGTTGTTGTTGACGACCGTGGCCGCCTCGGCGCCGGTGATGTCGCAGAGCAGCGATTCGACGAGGCTGTCGCGGTCGCCGCGCTCTCCGCGCACGAGGTCGAACTCCAGGTTGTTGGGCGAGCTCATGCAGGCCAGCACGTGGCGCAGCGCTTCGTCGGCGAGCAACGCCCGGCCCAGGTTGGTGTGCAGCACCGTGCCGGTCAGGTTGATCACGCGGCGCATGCGCGGCGCCAGGCGCTCGACGCAATGGCGTTCGAGCTCGGCTGGCAGGTGGTGGAGTTCCTCCGCCGTCAGCGTGCCCGCCAGCGCGCGCTCGCGCCAGCTTTCGAGCAGGCGTCGCGCCTGCGCGGCGACGAAGGCGTGACCGTGTCGCGCCATCAGATGCGTCACCGCCGCGTCGCGCAGCAGGCGATCGACGGAGGGCAGGTCCTTCGGGGCCGCGGCGCGCGGCACGGCCTGCCCGTGCGGGGGCGGGGAGCGATCGTGGGGCGCGGCCGGGTCGGGACTGCTGACCGGGGAGCCTGCCGTCGGACCATGAACCATGGATGCCTCGGGCTTCATGCTCAGTGGCCTCCGGGATCGGGAGGCGGCGCGCCGTCGCCCGATGCGTCGGCTTCTCCCAGGATCAGCAGCGGATTGAAGCCCTGCCGCACCAGCCCCAGCTCGCCCACCAGCAGGTCCAGCGTCAGGGTCGCCAGATCGTCGGCCAGCGGCTCGACCTGCAGGTCCTTTTCCATGTGGACCTGCTTGAGGTAGTGCCCGCAGGTCTCGCAGCATTCGGCCGCCACCGCGTCGGACTTGTGGCCGTCGTCGTCGACGAGGCTCTGGAAGGTGATGCCCTTCGTGCCCTGGCAGTGCGTGCACTTGATGCGCACGTAGTGCCACTGCGAGCCGCACAGCGAGCAGGCGAGGAAGCGCTGTCCGGACTGCTCCGCCGCGATGCGCGTGATCGAAGCCACCGGCCGCGAGCCGCAGCACGGGCAGACGGTGGGGTCGTCGATCATGCCGAAGGGCGCGACGTGCTCGCCCTGGTCGCTCTCGTCATAACGCGCCTGCAGCCGCACGACGAGGCGCGCCCAGTACACCTGCAGGGCCGCCGCGATCAGCGGCGCGCAGGCCGGATCCAGGCCCGGCGCTCCGCCCGAGAGCAGCGCGGCCGCCTGATGCTCCAGCCAGTCGTCGTCGGCATCGGCGAGCCGCTTCATCTGCGCCTTCGCCGCATCGGGGATCGCCGCCGTGCCCATCGCGCGCAGCAGCGCGCGGAGCTCCTCGCGCCACACCGCATCGCGCGGGAAGGTCGCCACATCCAGCGGCGGCAGCCCGCCCACCATCGCGCCGTTGATCAGCACCTCGTCGGGCAGACGCATCGCGTCGGTCCGCTTGAAGCGCTCATGCTGCGCCTGCGCCAGCTCGGCCACGAACAGCAGGTAGTCCCGCATCGCATGCCCCTCGGCCAGCTGTCGCAGGCGCACGGCGCGCTCGGCGAAGAGGCCGGGATCGGGCACCTTCACCGGCGCGGCGCGTGCGCCGGCGTTGACCGCGATCTCTTCCGGGGACATGACCCGGATGGGGCTGGAAGACGTCATGCGCGTGGCCGCTCCTTCACTTCCTTGTGCCACAGCGGGTGATGGTGCGCGGCCCAGGTGTCGGTGACCGTACCACGGGTCATCGCCCGGAACGAGCCCTTGACCCAGATGGCCGCGTAAACGTGGATGATGATCGTCAGGATCAGGATCGCCGCCGAGGCCGCATGCAGCAGCACCGCGATGCGCCGCATCAGGATGTTGCCCTCGGGGAACCAGGCGTGCCAGAACATGAAGCCGGTGACCAGCAGGATGGTCAGCGTCACCACCATCACCCAGAAGACGATCTTCTGCCCGGCGTTGTACTTGGCCGCGGGCTGGACGCCTTCCTTGCCGGCGCCGGTGATCATGGTGGGGCTCTGGCGCATCCACTGCGAATCGGCGTCTATCCAGAGGTTGTCCCGCCACATCCGCGCCGCGAGGAACGCGAAGGCGATCACCATGCCCAAGCCCATGTAGGGATGGAGCACGCGCGTCCACGGGCCGCCGCCGAAAAGATTGCTCAGGAAGAAGAGACTCGGGTGGAAGAAGGCCAGGCCCGAGAGCCCGGCACACAGGAACAGCAGCACGATGAGCCAGTGGTTGAGCCGCTGGCTGTCGCGATAGCGTTGCAGCAACATGAGGGTCTCCCGGTGGGTCAGAGGCCGCCGCTGGGCGGGGTGTAGCTCGAACGCCTCGGTGCGTCACCCGGCGGGCCGTCAGGGCCCTCGCCCCGCTTGGCGCGTTCGTAGGCCAGTTCCTCCTCGGGATCCGGCTCGTCGTGTTCCGTCTTCTGCGGACCGACCTTCATGTAGTGGAAGAAGCCGGCCACCGCCGCGCCGACCATCGCGGCCACGGCCAGCGGTTTGGCCGCGCCCTTCCACAGCGACACGAACGGGCTGATCTGCGGGTCCTTGGGCAGCCCGTGATAGAGCCCCGGCTGGTCCGCATGCTGCAGCACGTACATCACATGCGTGCCGCCGACGCCTTGCGGGTCGTAGACGCCGGCATTCGTGTAGCCGCGCTCCTTCAGGTCGACGATGCGCTCGGACGCGAACTCATGCATGTCCTCCTTCGAACCGAAACGGATCGCGCCGGTCGGGCAGGCTTTCACGCACGCGGGCTCCAGGCCGACGCCGACGCGGTCCGAGCACAGGCTGCACTTGTAGGCCTTGTTGTCGGCCTTGCTGATGCGCGGCACGTCGAACGGACAGCCCGTCACGCAGTTGCCGCAGCCCACGCAGTGCTCCGAGATGAAGTCGACGATGCCGTTCTGGTACTTCACGATCGCGCCCGGCGCGGGACAGGCTTTCAGGCAGCCGGGATCGTCGCAGTGCATGCAGCCGTCCTTGCGGATCAGCCATTCGAGCTTGTTCTCGACGACCTCCACTTCGGAGAAGCGCATCACCGTCCAGGACTGCGGCGTCAGGTCGCGCGGGTTGTCGTAGGTGCCGTGGGTCTCGCCGACGTCGTCGCGCAGGTCGTTCCACTGCATGCAGGCGACCTGGCAGGCCTTGCAGCCGATGCACGAGGAGACGTCGATCAGCTTGGCGACTTCCGTCGTCGTGCGCCGCGCGTCGGGGCTGGGCAGCGTCGTCGCGGAGCGCTTGGCGATGTCGAGGGATTGCAATGAAGACATGGCGGGGCCTCAAGCTTTCTCGATGTTGACGGTGAAGCTCTTGAACTCCGGCGTCTGGGTGTTGGCGTCGCCCACGAAGGGGGTCAGCGTGTTGACCAGATAACCGGGCTTGGCCACGCCGACGAAGCCCCAGTGGTTCGGCAGGCCCACGGTGTGGACCCGCTTGCCGCCGACATCGAGCGACGCCACGCGTTTGGTCACCACCGCCACGGCCTTGATGAAGCCGCGGTTGGAGCTGACCTTCACCTGGTCGCCGTTGGCGATGCCCTTGTCCTTCGCGAGCTCCTCGCCGATCTCCACGAACTGCTGCGGCTGGATGATGGCGCTGGTACGCACGTTCTTGGTCCAGTAGTGGAAGTGCTCGGTGAGCCGGTAGCTCGTCGCCACATACGGGAACTTGTCCGGCTTGCCGAAGGCCTCCCGGTCGGCCTTGAACACCCGGCCGGCCGGGTTGTTCATCGCCTTGGGGTTGTTCGGGTGCATCGGGTTGACCGTGAGCGGCGACTCGAAGGGCTCGTAGTGCTCCGGCAGCGGACCGTCGACCATGCCGTTGGGCGCGAACAGTCGCGCCACGCCCTCGGCCGTCATGATGAAAGGCCGCACCGCGTCCTCGTCGTTGGGATTGGCGTCCGGACGGATGTCGGGCACGTCGGAGCCGCCCCACTTGTCGGTGTAGCTGATCAGGCGACGCTTCGGATTCCACGGCTTGCCGCTCGGATCGCAGGACGCGGCGTTGTAGAGCACGCGCCGGTTCGCCGGCCAGGCCCAGGCCCAGTTCAGCGTCTGGCCGATGCCCCACGGATCGCTGTTGTCGCGCCGCGCCATCTGGTTGCCCGCCTGCGTCCACGCGCCGGCGTAGATCCAGCAGCCGCTGGACGTCGAGCCGTCATCGCGCAGCAGGCCGAAGCCCGACAACTGCTCGCCGGCCTTCTGCAGCACCTTGGTCGGGTCCTTCGGATCGGTCACGTCGGCCAGCGCCTTGCCGTTGAACTCCATCGCCAGTTCCTCGGCCGAGGGACTGTGCGGGATCTTGTACGGCCAGCTCAGGTTGACGATGGGATCGGGGAAGGCGCCGCCATCCTTCTGGTAGAGCGTGCGAAGTCTCAGGAAAATCTCGGCAATGATCTCCGCGTCGCCCTTGGCCTCGCCCGGAGGCTCGGCGCCCTTCCAGTGCCACTGCAGCCAGCGGCCGGAATTGGTCAGCGAGCCGTCCTCCTCCGCGAAGCAGGTGCTCGGGAAGCGGAACACCACCGTCTGGATCTCTTCCGTCTTCACGTCGTTGTGCTCGCCGTAGTTCTTCCAGAACTCGGCGGTCTCCGTGTTGAGCGGATCGATGATGGCGAGGAACTTCAGCTTGGACAGGCTTTCGACCACCTTCTTCTTGTTGGGGAAGGAGCCCACCGGGTTGAAGCCCTGGCAGACGTAGCCGTTGACCTTGCCCTGGTGCATCAGGTCGAAGGCCTGCAGCACGTCGTAGCCCTTGTCCCACTTCGGCAGGTAGTGGTAGGCCCAGTCGTTCTCCTTGGTCGCGGCCTTGCCCCACCACGCCTTCTGCTGGCTGACGAAGAACTTCGGGTAGTTCTGCCAGAAGCTCATCTGGTTGGGACGCAGCGGCTTGAGCGCCTTGGTCTTGTAGTAGGTCTCGAGGTCCTGCTCCGAGTCCTTGGGCAAGGTCATGTAGCCGGTCAGCGAGGTCGACAGCAGGCCCAGGTCGGTGAGGCCCTGGATGTTGCTGTGGCCGCGCAGTGCGTTCATGCCGCCGCCGGGCTGCCCGATGTTGCCGAGCAGCAGCTGCACCAGCGCGCCGGTGCGGATGATCTGCGAGCCCTGGCTGTGCTGCGTCCAGCCCAGCGCGTACATGATCGTCATCACCTTGCCGGGGACCGAGGTCTCCGCGATCTGCCGGCAGATCTCGACGAACTTGTCCTTGGGCGTGCCGGTGATCTCGCTGACCTTCTCCGGCGTGTAGCGCGAGAAGTGGGTCTTCATGACGTTGAGCACGCAGCGCGGATGCTGCATCGTCATGTCGACCTTGGCGAAGCCCTTCTCGTCCATCTCGTAGGCCCATGACGCGTTGTTGTAGGCGCGCTTGGCCTCGTCGTAGCCCGAGAAGATGCCGTCCTCGAACTTGTAGCCCTCACCGACGATGAACGGGGCGTTCGTGTAGTTCCGGACGTACTCCGTCTGGATCTTGTTGTTGCTCAGCAGATAGTTGATCACGCCGCCCAGGAAGGCGATGTCGGACCCCGCGCGGATCGGCGCGTAGTAGTCGCTCATCGCGGCCGAGCGCGTGAAGCGCGGGTCGACGACGATCAGCCGCGCCTTGTTGTGGTGCTTGGCCTCGATCACCCACTTGAAGCCGCAGGGATGCGCTTCGGCGGCGTTGCCGCCCATGATCAGCACGAGGTCGGCGTTCTTGATGTCCACCCAATGGTTGGTCATCGCGCCGCGTCCGAACGTCGGGGCCAGACTGGCCACCGTCGGTCCGTGTCAAACGCGGGCCTGGTTGTCGAACGCGAGCAGCCCCATCGAGCGCATCGCCTTGTGGGTGATGTAGCCCGATTCGTTCGAGGACGCGGAAGCGCAGATCATGCCGGTCGAGAGCCAGCGGTTGACGGGCTTGCCGTCGGCGTTGGTCGCGATGAAGTTGGCATCGCGGTCGGCCTTGAGCAGCTTCACGAAGCGGTCCATCGCCTCGTCCCAGCTGACGCGCTTCCACTCCTTGGCGCCGGCCTCGCGGATCTCCGGATACTTCAGGCGGTTGGGGCTGTGGACGAAGTCCAGCAGGCCCGCGCCCTTCGGGCACAGGGTGCCGCGGTTGACCGGATGATCGGGGTCGCCCTCGATGTGGATGATCTCGGAGGTGACGTTCTTCGCCTTGTCCCCGAGCGAGTACATGATGATCCCGCAGCCCACCGAGCAATAGGGGCAGGTGTTGCGGGTCTCGGTCGCCCGGGCAAGCTTGAACTGGCGCGTCTCGGCCAGTGCGGCAGCCGGGGAGAACCCCAGCGCCACGAGGCTGGAGCCCATCACGGCCGCCCCGCTCACCCGGAAGAAATGCCTCCGGTTCATGTCCATCTTGTGCCTCCTGGGCTCGCCGTTCAGGCGACCTGGGTGAAATGCACGACCGTCACGCGGCCCGTTCAAGCATTTCGGCACAAAGCATCCGCTTTGTCCAATGAGGACTCACCCGCTCATGAGAGGAAGAACCGCAGCGCGCACCAGGATTGACGGTGGCTTTTTCTGCCGGGGTGGGTTGTGCGGTGCAGCGAACGGAGCGGGGTGTGCTGCCCACGTGCATGCGGTTGACCGAGCGCACCGCCGGGCAGGCCGGTGCCCCTCTCCGCTCAATCT
>NZ_DASVNZ010000368.1:0-4995 GCF_036486225.1 Roseateles sp.
GTCGCCCTCGCGCAGCAGCGCGCGGCCGGCCTCCCGGCCGGTTGCCGTCGTGTGCGTGAGCAGCAGCCGCATGCCGGGCCGCTCCTGGCGCAGGCGCTCGATCAGCGCCGCCGCCGCCCGCGTCTCGCCGAGCGACACCGCATGCACCCAGATCGCGCCCGGGGCGATCGCCTCGCCGAAGCCGAAACGCTCACCCGGATGCACCGCGTACAGCGGCTCCTGGCGTCCGCGCAGGAACAGGCGCAGGAAGTACGCCGGCGAGGCGAGCCTCAGCACCATGCTGAAAACGCCGCGCGCCAGGCGCTCCTTGAACGAATCGGCGGGCAAGGGACGATGCAACGGACGATCAGTGGCCGGACGTGAAGGTGATGTCCGGCTTCACGCGCTTGAGCTGGGCCAGCACTTCCTTCTGGATGCGCTCCAGCGCTTCCTGGGTGTGGCCTTCGAAGCGCAGCACCAGCACCGGCGTCGTGTTGGATGCACGCACCAGGCCGAAGCCGTCGTCGTATTCCACGCGGATGCCGTCGATCGTGATGATGTCCTTGGCGTTCGGGAACTCGGCGATCTCCTTGAGCTTGGCGACGACCTCGTGGTGCTCGCCTTCCTTGCAGGGGACGTTCAGTTCCGGCGTGTTGACGCTGTTGGGCAGGTCGTGCAGGACCTTGCTGGGATCGTCGCTGCGCGACAGGATCTCCAGCACGCGCGCGGCGGTGTACATCGCGTCGTCGAAGCCGTACCAGCGCTCGGCGAAGAAGATGTGGCCCGACAGCTCGCCGGCCAGCGGCGCGCCGGTTTCCTTCAGCTTGGCCTTGGCCAGCGAATGGCCCGTCATCCACATCAGCGGCTTGCCGCCGTGTTCCTCGATCCACGGGGCCAGGCGTTGCGTGCACTTGACGTCGAAGATGATCTCCGAGCCCGGCAGGCGCGTCAGGATGTCCGCGGCGATCAGCATGATCTGGCGGTCCGGCATGATCATCGTGCCGTCCTTGGTGACGATGCCCAGGCGGTCGCCGTCGCCGTCGAAGGCCAGGCCCAGCTCGGCGTCGGTGGCGTGCACGATGCGCTTGAGGTCCTCGAGGTTCTCGGGACGCGACGGGTCCGGATGGTGGTTCGGGAAGTCGCCGTCCACCTTGGAGAAGATGTCCACCACCTCGCAGCCGAGTGCGCGCAAGATCGCCGGAGCGGTCGCGCCCGGGATGCCGTTGCCGCTGTCGACCACGATCTTCATCGGACGCGCCAGCTTGGCGTCCGTGACGATGCGGTGGGTGTACTCGGCGATGACGTCCATCTTGGCGACGCGGCCGTCGCCGGTGACGTAGTCCTCGGCCTCGATGCGGCGCTTCAGGCCCTGGATCTGCTCGCCGTAGACGGCGGCACCCTTCAGGACCATCTTGAAGCCGTTGTAGTCCTTCGGGTTGTGGCTGCCCGTGACCATGATGCCGGAGTTGCAGCCATGCTTGCCGCGCGTCGCAGCGACGTAGTACAGCATCGGCGTCGTGACAGCGCCGATGTCGACGACGTCCAGCCCCGTCGACTTCAGACCGCGGATCAGCGCGTCCACCAGCGACGGGCCCGAAAGACGACCGTCGCGACCGACGGCGACCGCCTTTTCACCGGCGTTGACCGCCTCGGTGCCGAAGGACTTGCCGAGGTGCTCGGCCAGCGTCTCGTCCAGCGTCGTGCCCACGACGCCGCGGATGTCGTAAGCCTTGAAGATGGAGGCGTGAACTTGCATGTGCTTCCTTGCAGGAATTGGTGGTGATTCGAAACTGGGGCGCATTGTAGGCAGCGCCTATGAGGCCTCCGTGTAACCCGGTGCACGGAGGTCCCACAGAGGGCAATTCCCGGGCCAGGGACCGGGACCGGGACCGGGACCGGTCAGAGACCGGGCGCTCGGGAACCGGCCAGGGGCCCCTTTTCTCCATGTCCCTCCTTTGTCGGCCGCCCCGGCCTCCAAATTCCTTCCTAATACTTCCGAAAAGGGGCCCCTGGCCGGTTCCCTCCATACGTCTCGTGGTGAGCCCCGATGGTCGGAGGGAGATGTCCGAAAACGGCGAGAACCGCCGGACCCCGGCTCCTATGATCCTTCCCATGGACTTCCTCCTCGACCCCGAGCACTGCTATCCCGCCCTGCTGGCGCGCGACGCCCGCTTCGACGGTCAATGGTTCGTCGGCGTGACCTCGACCGGCGTCTATTGCCGTCCGATCTGCCGGGTACGGCCACCACGGCGCGAGAACTGCCGCTTCTTCCCCAGCGCGACGCTGGCCGAGGCCGCACGCTTCCGCCCCTGCCTGAAATGCCGCCCCGAACTGGCGCCCGCCGCACGCCCGTGGAGCACGATGGACGCCGCCGAGGTGCTGGCCCGCGAAGCCGCCCGACGGCTCGACGAATGCGCGCCGGAAGACGCCTCGCTGCCCGCGCTCGCCGCCCACCTGGGCGTCAGCGAGCGCCACGTGCGGCGCGTCTTCACCGCCGTGCACGGCGTGGCCCCGCTGCAGTACCTGCAGACCCGCCGGCTGCTGCTGGCCAAGCAGCTGCTGACCGACACGCGCCTGCCGATCGGCGAAGTCGCGCTGGCCGCCGGCTTCTCCAGCCTGCGCCGCTTCAACGCCGCCTTCCAGGAGCACTACCGGCTGAGCCCGTCGGCGCTGCGCAAGGGCGGCACGGACGCGGACACCGGCATGTCCGGCAAGACGCCCGGCAAGGCGCCCGCCAACGCACACGGCAATGCGCCCGGTGCCGCCTTCGAGACCGCCGAGCTGCGCCTGGACCTGCGCCCGCCGTTGCTGAGCTCGGCGCTGCTGAACTTCCTCGCGGCCCGCGCGGTGCCTGGCGTCGAGCAGGTCGATGTCGAGCGCCTCTCACTCTCGCGCAGCGTGCGCTTCGTGCGCCCCGGTCAGCCGGATGTGCTGGGCTGGCTGTCCGTGCGGCTGCCCGCCGACGGCGACGAGCGGCCGCGTGTGCGCCTGTCGCTGAGCCCGTCGCTGTGGCCCGTGATCGCGCCGCTGATGCCGCGCCTACGCCGCTGGCTGGACCTCGACGCCGACCCGCAGGCCATCGCGGCGGCACTCGGAGAGACGCTCGGCCCCGCCGCCACGGGCCTGCGCCTGCCGGGATCGCTGGACCGCTTCGAGCTCGCGATCCGCGCGGTGCTCGGCCAGCAGATCACGGTCGCAGCGGCGCGCACGCTGGCCACGCGCCTGATCGCCAGGTTCGGAGAGCCGCTGCCCGATGCCGCCGGCGCGCCACCCGGCGTCACCCACGTGTTCCCGACGCCGGCCACGCTGGCCGCCGCGACGGTCGACGACATCGCGCCGATCGGCATGCCCGGACGCCGCGCCGAGGCGTTGATCCACCTCGCCCGCCAATGGCCGACGCTCGCTTTCGCCCAGGGGCGCGGCACGGTGGAGGACGCGATCGCGGAACTCGCCGCCCTGCCCGGCCTCGGCCCCTGGACGGCGCACTACATGCTGATGCGCGGCTGGAGCTGGCCCGACGCCTACCTGCCGGGCGACGTGGTCCTGAAGCAATGCCTCGAGGCGCGCGCTGGCCAACCGCTCCGTCCGCGCGAACTGATCGCCGCCGCCGAGCATTTCGCGCCTTACCGCAGCTACGCCGTGTTGCAACTGTGGCGGGACGCCGCGACGAAGTCCGCCGCTGCCAGGACCACCCGAGGTCAACCGAGGACTGTGGGGCCGGAATGAGGCTGGGGGTTCCCGGACGGGATGCCCCCTGCCTCGTGGAGAGCCCGCGCTTGGCCCACCGGAGTCGGAGGGCCTCCCGTCAACCAGGAGAGACAAGATGAAGCAAGACCGCCACACCGCCTGGACCGAGACCGACACCCCGCTCGGCCGCCTGCTGATCGCCCGCAATGCCGAGGGCTTGTCGGGTCTGTGGTTCGAGGGCCAGAAGTACCACCCCGGCGTCCTCGCCGCCCCGCGGGACGATGACGACGCGCTGTTGCGCGACACGGTCGCGTCGATGAAGGACTACTTCGCCGGCCGCGCGGCGACCTTGCCGCCCATGTCCCCGACGGGCACGGCGTTCCAGCAGGCCGTCTGGCAGGCGCTGCTCGGCATCCCGTCGGGCGAGACCGTCACCTACGGCCAGCTCGCCGCCCGCCTGGGCAGGCCCGAGGCCGTGCGCGCGGTCGCAGCGGCGGTGGGCCGCAACCCGGTCTCGGTATTGATCCCGTGCCACCGCGTCCTCGGCGCCGACGGCAGCCTGACCGGTTATGCGGGCGGCCTGCACCGCAAGGAAGCCCTACTGACAATCGAGGGCGGCCTTCCGACTACGCTTCGCGCCTCGCCTTCCCACAAGCCGGCCCCGCGCCGGGACAACAAACCAAGGGTGACCGCGTGAAGCGTAGCGATCTGATCGAACTGCTCGTCCTGGCCGCCATCTGGGGCGCCTCGTTCCTGTTCATGCGGGTCGCCGCGCCGGAGTTCGGCGCCGTGGCGACGGCCGCCGTGCGCGTGGCCGGCGCCTCCTTGTTCCTGATTCCGCTGCTGGGCCTGCGCGAGGGCCTCGGCGACCTGCGCACCCACTGGAAGGGCCTGCTGCTGGTCGGGCTGCTCAACAGCGCCTTCCCCTTCGCGCTGTTCAGTTTCGCGGCGCTGTCGATCAACGCCGGCCTGTCGAGCATCCTCAACGCCACCACGCCGATGTGGGGCGCGCTGGTCGCCTGGGCCTGGTTCGGACAACGCCTGGACGGGTCGCGCCTGCTGGGCCTGGCGCTGGGTTTCGCCGGCGTCGTGCTGCTGGCCTGGGACAAGGCCTCGTTCAAGCCCGGCGGCAGCGGCTTCGCGATCGTCGCCTGCCTGATCGCCGCGCTGAGTTACGGCATCGCCGCCAGCGCGACCAAGCGTTACCTGACCGGGGCCAGCCCGCTGGCCGTGGCCACCGGCAGCCAGTTCGCCGCCGCGCTGCTGCTCGCCTTGCCGGCCTGGTCGCTGCGCCCCGCCGCGCTGCCCAGCGGCCACGCGTGGGGCGCG
>NZ_DASVNZ010000403.1:0-15580 GCF_036486225.1 Roseateles sp.
GCCAGCGGCGCTCGCGCAGGCCCAGCGCCGCCAGCAGCGTCGGCCGGCCGGCGCCCCGCCACCAGTAGACCGGCGCGCTGCGGCGATCGGGTTCACCGTCCTCCGGCGGGCCGGCGCGTTGCGTCAGTTCCAGCAGCAGGCGGGCGATGTCGAGTTCGCTCTTCTCGCACTTGCGCGCGAGCTCCTCGATCTCGTGCAGCGTCATGTCCTGCGTGTCCGCGGCCTCGGCGGCGAACACCGGCGACTCCCCCAGCGTCTGCATCACCGGACTGACAGCCTGGATCAGCCGTCGCCAGTCCGTCTGGTCGATGTGGCGCAGCGCGGTGATCGCGTTGCGGATGCTCTGCAGATCCCGGATCGATTCGTCCTGTTGCCGCGCGAGGGCCTGCGCGGGCGCGGGTTGCCGCGTGCTCAGCCAGGCGGCCAGCTCACCCATCAGCGGTTGCGGCAGTTCCTCGAGGCGATGATCGAGCTGCAGCCAGAAGGCCTCGACGACGCCGCGTTCCTTCATGCGCGGCTCCAGCCGCGTGATCGCCTCGATGCCGGTGTCCGTCGGGTGGCCGTCGAACCAGTGGTGGACGACGTCGCGCGCGGCCTGCAGCGTCGCGAAGCGCTCTGCCAGCCGGCGCAGGTTCTCGACCAGCACCACGCGCAGCGTCGTCGGCAGCGCCCAGAGCTCGGCCAGCGACAGCGCCCGCTCTTCCTGATAGGCCCGCAGATAGGCCTTCAGCAACTCGGTGTCGAAACCGCCGTCGGTGTGCGCGACCCAGGCCCAGGCGACGCCGTAGATGCGGGGCAGGCCGGCCAGCGGCTCGTCGCGCAGGCGCGGCAGCAGCCGGAAGAAACCGCGCGGCAGGCCGCGTCGCACCTGGTGGGTCTGCTCGTCGATCAGTGCGGCGTTGTCCAGCAGCCATTTGCCGGCGGCGCCGAGGTGGCGGAAGTCGCGATGGCGCTTCTCGATCAGGCGCCGCGCCTGCTGCAGCATCGCGACGTTGTCGTCGAGCCGCGGGAAGAACTGGCCGGCGCCGGCCGTGCCCTGGATCGCCTGCGCTTGCGCGAGGCTGCGTCCGTGCTGCTCGAAACGCGCCTGACCGAAAAGCATCGATCGGACCGGCGGCTCGATCGTGCCGAGCGCCGGGTCGAGCAACGCAAGTTCTTCCGCAATTTCCGGGGGGATGGCTCCCCCCGGATCCGGAGAGCGGTCCGACGGAGCCCCCGACTCGGCCGTCGAGGAAAGTGCTGGGTCGTTCGCGCTCCGGATGTCGGTCATAGCCAGTGGGCGAACAGACCGAGGGTGATGGCGCTCAGGGCGGCGGTGGTGGCCAGGCGCGGCAATACGAGGCCACGTGCACGTTCAGCGAACAGCGCGAGGCCGAACCATCGCCCTCGGGCCTTCGCGCACTGCAGCAGATGGCGCTGCAACGCCTGGTCATAGAGATGCAGATGCGGGACGGCGGTGCCGACCGGGCCGACCTGGACGATCGGACGGAGCGGGCCGACTGGGCTGTTCATGGTGGGAACCTCTCTGCAAGTGGATGAAGCGGTCTGAAACCGGACGTATCTGCTTGGCAAGCCCCATGCCTGCGCAAGCATTCCGTCGGCCGCCGCTTTCATGGCCATCCACATACCCGTGCCAAGGCATGAATTCGAGCGCGATGTCAACCGCGCGGGAAGACCCTCCATGTCCCTGCTTTGTCCCCTGCAGGGACATCGACTGTCCCCTGCCTGTCACCCAGGCGATGGTCGTCGCTGTCCCTCCCGCCACTCGCGCGGCCGGGGCCTGGAATCCGCCCGATGTGGGACTCGAGGGGCGGCTTCAGAGGAGAACGAATGCGCCACAACCCCGATGAACACGGGCTTCGACGGCAGGCTGCCTCGAATGAGGGGGGCTGTCCCCGCTTAAGAGATAGGGGGTGCGCGGGCCGTGTGTCGACTCCTAGACTTCGCAGCAATCGCATCGCAACAGGGGCGCCATCGGCGCACAGGAGGGTGACCATGCTCGCGACAACCTGGTTCCAGAGAAGTGGACACGTCGGTGCCCGACTCCTGGCAAGAGGCGTCCTCCTGGCAGCTTCCGTGGCGGGCCTGCTCGGCCTGTCCGCGGTGCCAGCCGCCGCCGCGCCGATCACACTCACCACCACCCAGACCTCGGTGGTGCTGGACGCCGGCGACAGCTTCGTGATCACCGGCCAGATCACCAACGTCAGCGGCGGCCCGCTGCTGACCACCGACTTCTTCCTGTCCCTCAGCGGTTACCCGTTCCCGTTCGTGGACGTGACGCCGCTGCTGGGCGATCCCGAAATCGTGATCCCGGACCGCACCATCAGCCCGGTGCTGGACCTGCTGATGATCGCGACGCTGCCGGACATCCTCGCGGACCTGAACTTCAACCTCTCCATCCTGCTGTCGGACATCAACGGCAACTTCGCCGACGAGGTGTCCGTGGCGGTGACGGTGCGTGCCGCGGCGGCCAGCGAAGTGCCTGAACCCGGCACGCTCGCCCTGGCGCTGATCGCGCTGGCGCCGCTGGTGATGCGTCGCGCCGGACGTAGTGCGGGCTCTTCCGGCGCGTCCGCGACGCTGTCCCCGGCACCACTCGTCGGAACCTGAGAACGGACGGTCGGCGGACATCGCGCCGCCGGCCGGTTTCCTCTCCCGTCTCCCGCAGCGACCGGCCAACAGCCCTCAGGCATCAGGCGGACGCGCCCGGACATGACGGGTCCACATCGACTCTCTCTTCGAGACATCACAAGGGGCAGGCATGGCCACAGTCGTCTCCGCGCGCGTGACCCTCGGCGCGCCATTCATCCAGCGCTTCGCCGGTCAGGTGAGGTTGAACATCCCGTTGATGAACATCGGCGAATCGGCGCTGCAAGGCGTGCAGATCACGAGCATCACCTACGGCAGCGCGACGCGGCAGAGTCCGCCCAACGCGCCCATCGTGCTGGGCACGCTCGGGGCCTCGTCGTCCACGACCTTCGCCGGGCGCTTCTCCGACGCTGGGCTGGTGGACAACGCGAACCTGCTGCTGACGGTGCGCGGGTCCTACGTCGTCGCCGGCGTGGCCTACGGCCTCACGGTCAGCCGCTACGTGCGGGTGCCGGCGGCGGGGAGCTTCCCGGCCGACGAGCTGCGCGCCTCGCTCGCGGTCACGACCACGCCCAACTACTGGAGCTACGCGCTGACCAACAACGAGTCGGCGGGCAGCGGGCAGTACATCGCGACGCTGTCGCTGTCGGTGAACGCGCCGGTGACGGTGACCGGCACGCCGGCGGGCTGGGAAGCGGACACCGACGGCATGACCTACGTGACCTGGGTCGCCTCGGACCTGGTGCCGCCGTATCCGAATCACGTGGCGCCGGGGGCGACCTTGTCCGGGTTCCAGCTGATGAGCCCGCGCACGGGCTCCGAATCGACCGGCGCGAGCCTGGTCGCCTGGGACCACGCGGCCGACGACGCCGGCAAGGTGTCCGCCGACTACACGCTGACGCCGTCGCGCGCCTGAGCGGCGCCAGCAAGGAGTGATCCATGACAGAACGCACCTTCGGTTTCGGGCAACGCGTCGCGGCGCTCTTGCGGCGCGGCATGGGCGGTTTCTCCGCCAGCGATTCGCCCGCCCTGCGATCGGATGACGCCATCGACCTCCAGGGACACCTGGCGGACAACGCCTTCGACAACTTCACCCGCTCGCTGGGCAGCCAGGGCTCGCGCCGCGACGTGCTGAAAGTGTCGGTGCTGGGCGTGTTCTCCACGCTGGCCGGCGGCCTGCTGCCGCGCACGGCGCAGGCGGCGGCGGACTGCCTGTGCGGCCGCCAGCTCTACGACCCGGCGCTGCAATGCTGCCTGCCCAGCGGCGCCATCGCCAACAAGCATCCGGTGGCGGACCTCGCGGCCTGCCCCAACAAGGTCGCGCACCCCGGCTACAGCTGCACGCCCAACGGCTGCGGCGCGGCGGGCGGCACGCAGTTCCCGTCGCAATACGGCGCGGCCAGCTTCCTCGGCTGCTGCAACGGCCACGACTGCTGCTACGGCGAGTGCAACCAGGGCAAGGCCGGTTGCGACAACACCTTCTACAGCTGCATGACGAGCTCCTGTGATGCGGCGTATCCGGTCAACCTGGTTCCGGTCGGGCCGATCACGGTGGACAGCAACAAGATCAAGCGCGGCGCCTGCAAGGCGGCGGCGGGGGCGTACTACCAGGCGGTCAACAACGCCGGCGGCGATGCCTTCACCGCGGCGCAGCAGGCCGGTTGCGATTGCTGCGGCACGCAGCCTTGCCCGACTTGCCCCGGCGGCACCTGCGGCGCCTTGCCGAGTTGCCAGGACCCGGGTTGCGTCTGCTTCCAGACCATCGAGGGCCGCGGCTTCTGCCATCTGCCGCAGTCGTGCGCGGGATTGCCGACCTGCTCGTCCTCCGCGGGTTGCCCGTCCGGATGGGCCTGCGTCAGCGTGACCTGCTGCGGCTCGACGCCGATCTGCATCCGACCCTGCTTCGTGGTCGGGTCGAGTCTGGCGAGCCGCTCCGCGTCGGTCCCAAGCTTCGGCATGACGACGGCGGGTCCGGCGCAGGGCTCGGGCGAGATGCGGGCGAAATAACCGCGATCACCGCAAGCAACGCCTCGATCGCGACGGCCCGGCGGGTCGGCGATCGGGAAGTCGATCAGCGCCTCGCTTCGCGATTGCGGTCGCGACGCAGGGCGCCGTCATTTCGCCCGGCCACTCGGCCGGGCACAACCATTGGTGGCGACACCAGACATCGGAACGGGAAGGGAGACGCATCGTGGACATCCTGATCGTGTTGGGGGGCTGGTTCCTGGCGGGCGTGTTCGCGCTCGCGGCGTGGTCCAAGCTCGCGGAGCCGGATGCGACCGCGCAGGCGCTGCGCAGCTTCGGCGTGCCGGCGTCGCTGGCGCGCTCCGGCGCCTGGCTGCTGCCGCTGCTGGAGTTCGCGGTGGCCTTGCTGGTGGTGCTGCCGTGGGCGCCGGCGCTGGGCATCGCGCTGGCCGCCGGCCTGCTGGCTGTCTTTGCCGCGGCGATGGCGGTGCAGCTGGCGCAGGGCAACAAGCCCTCGTGCAACTGCTTCGGGCAGACGCGTTCGCAGCCGATCTCGTGGGCTAGCGTCGTACGCAACGGCCTGCTGGTCGCGCTCGCGGCCTGGCTGCTGGCCAGTGCGTTGGCGGTCGAAGGGGCGGCATCGTTGACCGGCACGCTGGTCTCGGGCGGGCGGGGTCAGGTCTTGCTCTCCACCGTGCTGGTCCTGGCGGTGGGGCTGCTGGGCTGGCTGGTCCTGCACCTGGCGCGGCAGCAGGGGCGTCTGCTGCTGAAGATCGATCACCTGGAGCTGCGGCTGCAGTCGCTGGGCATCGAGCCCGCGGGCGGCGTGCCCAGCCTGGAGACGCTGGTGTCCAACCAGGTGCTGCATGTCGGCCAGGCCGCGCCGGCCTTCGCCGCGACTACCGTGGCGGGCAACACGCGCACGCTGGCGGACTACGTCGCGCAGTCGGGCTCGCAGTTGCTGGTCTTCGTCGGACCGCAATGCGCGCCGTGTCACGAGGTCATGAAGGAGATGGCGTCCTGGCGCCGTCAGGACGGCGAGCCCGTGCACTGGCTGACCATCAGCAGCGGCAGCGCCGAATCGAACCGCACGACCTTCAACAACCTCGCGCCGGATCGCGTGGTGCTCCAGTCGGGGCAGGACATCAACCAGCTCTTCGGCGTGATCGCCACGCCGAGCGCACTGTGGGTGGGCGCCGACGGCCGTATCCTGAGCACGGTGGCAGTGGGCCGCGACGCGATCCGCGCGTTGTACGACGCGCCGGTGCTGTCGCATGGCGACGCGCACGCGTTGCCGCTGGCCTCGGCGTGATCGGCCTGCCCCGGCACCTGCCGGGGTGGCCGGTTCAGCTCACCAGGATCCGCTGATCAGCGGATCTTCAGGTCGACGAGTCGCAGAGTCGACGCTCACTGGATCACGCCGCAGGCGATGCGCGCGCCGCCTCCGCCGAGCGGCGCCGGGTGGTCGGCGTGGTTGTCGCCGCCCGCGTGGACCATCAGCGCATGTCCCTTCACGTCCGCCAGCTTGAGGCGCGGCGCGAGCACGGGCTGGGTCGCTTCACCTTCCGCGTTGACGAACAGCGGTGGCAGATCGCCCAGGTGGCCGTCGCCCCAGGGCTCGCCGTGCTTGCCCGACTTCTTCGGATCGAAATGGCCGCCGGCCGCTTCGGCCGGGGAGGGCTTGCCGTCCTTGTCCGCGGCGGCGCAGGAAGGATTGGCATGCACGTGGAAGCCGTGCAGCCCTGGCGGCAGGCCGGTGAGCTTGGGCGTGAAGACGAGGCCGTACTTCGTGTCTTCCATCGTGACGGTGCCGACCGGGCCGGCTTCGCCTTGCGGGGTGGCGACCTTCAAGGTCACGGAGGCTGGCGCGGCGAGCGCGGCGGTCACGGGCAGGCAGGCCACGAGGGCGGCGGCCAGCAAGGGACGAAAGGTCATGCGAGTCTCCTGACGAAGGGGTGGGAACGGACGGCAATCCGTGTGCCGCATGCCCTCGTCCGGAGACGAATTCAGCGCGCCACGATCAGCCGCAGCCCCAGCGCCACGAACACCGCGCCGGCGATGCGGTCCAGCCACAGCCCTGCGCGCGGCTTGCGCTGCAGCCACTGGCCGATCGCGCCGGCGAAGTAGCCCAGCAGCCCGAACAGCACCGCCGCCTGCAGCGTGAAGGTCAGTCCGAGCAGGGTCGTCTGCGCCGCCACGTGCCCTTGCGCGGGCACGACGAACTGCGGCAGGAAGGACAGGAAGAAGAGCACGACCTTTGGGTTGATCGCGTTGGCGAAGACGCCCTTGAAGAACAGGCGCACCAGCGAATCCTCGACCTGCGACGCGTCGCCGACCGTCGCCCCGCCGCGGCTGCGCAACGCCTTGAAACCGAGCCAGATGAGGTAGAGCCCGCCGCAGACCTTCAATGCGGTGAAGGCCACCGGCGACGCCGCGATCAGCGCGCTGACGCCGATCGCCGCCAGCACGGTATGGCTCAGGCAGCCGAGCGCGCACCCGAGGCCGAAGACCATGCCGTGACGGCGGCCCTTCGAGATGCCCATGCCGAGCACCATCAGGTTGTCGGGGCCCGGCGACGCCGTGATCAAGGTGGCGGCGAGCAGGAAACCGAAGAATTGTTCGAAGGTCAGCATGGGCGGGATGATAGGCCGCCCGGGCGCCTTCGCCGATGCGAGCCCGCGAGGAGCCCGGAAAAGCAAACGGGCCTCGATCACTCGAGGCCCGTTGTGCTGGAAGTCTGGCGGAGAGAGAGGGATTCGAACCCTCGGTAGGCTATTAACCTACACACGCTTTCCAGGCGTGCGACTTAAACCGCTCATCCATCTCTCCGAAGCCCGCCATCATAGCGCAGATTTCTGGCCCCGAATCAAACTTGCGGAGCACTTTGCCGCCGGTGGCGGGGAGGGGGCAGGTTGTGCCCTCAACGGCCCGGCTGGATCACCTTGTCGCTCTTGATCAGCGCCATCGCCGTGCCGATCAGGCCCGAGACCTCGCTCATGTTGGCCGGCACGATCATGGTGTTGTTCTTCTGGGCCAGCTGCGAGAAGGCCTCGACCGCCTTCTCCGCGACTTTCAGCTGTACCGCGTCGCTGCCGCCGGGCTGCTGGATCGCGGCCGCGACCTTGCGGATCGCCTCGGCGCTCGCCTCCGCCACGGACAGGATGGCCGCGGCCTCGCCCTGCGCCTTGTTGATCTCGGCCTGCTTCTCGCCCTCGGAGCGGGCGATCGCCGCCTCGCGCTCGCCGGTGGCGATGTTGATCTGCTCCTGGCGACGGCCTTCCGAGGCCGCGATCAGCGCGCGCTTCTCGCGCTCCGCCGTGATCTGCGCCTGCATCGAGCGCAGGATCTCCGCCGGCGGCGTCAGGTCCTTGATCTCGTAGCGCAGCACCTTCACGCCCCAGTTCAGCGCCGCCTCGTCCAGGGCCTGCACGACGGAGCTGTTGATCACGTCGCGCTCCTCGAAGGTCCGGTCCAGCTCCATGCGGCCGATCACCGAGCGCAGCGTCGTCTGCGCCAGCTGCGTGATCGCGATGATGTAGTTGCTCGAGCCGTAGCTGGCGCGCATCGCGTCCGTCACCTGGAAGTACAGGATGCCGTCCACCGTCAGCTGGGTGTTGTCGCGCGTGATGCAGACCTGGCTGGGCACGTCCAGCGGGATCTCCTTGAGCGAATGCTTGTAGGCCAGCCGGTCCACGAAGGGCACCAGGATGTTCAGGCCGGGCGTCAGCGTGCCGTGGTACTTGCCGAGCCGTTCCACGACCCAGGCGTTCTGCTGGGGCACCACCTTCACCGACTGGATGACGAAGACGATGGCGACGATCAAGATGACCAGGGCGATGATTTCCATGAGCGGGGGTCTCCTCCGGGGATTGAAACGAAAACGGGTTCAGGCGGGTTCAGGCCGGTTCAGGCGGGCTCGACGAGCAGGCAGCTGCCCTCGACAGCCCGGATGACATGGCGGCCGACGGCGGGCATGCCGGTGCCGACGAAACGCGCCTGCCAGGCGGCGCCGCGGTAGCGGACCTCGGCGGTGCCGTCGGCGCGCCAGTGCGCGACCTCCAGGCTCTGGCCGATGTCGAGGTTGACGTTGGGGTTCTCCGCGGCCGGCAGTCTGGGATGGCGACGCAGGCGCAGATGCCACCAGGTCACCGCGCCGCCGCCGATCGCCGCGGCGATGACCAGTTGCGCCCAGAACGGCCCGCCGACGTGGGCGGTCAATGCCGCCGCGGCGGCGCCGAGCGCCAGCATCAAGAGATAGAACGTCGTGCCCGTCGCGAGCTCCGCCGCCACCAGCACGCCGCAGATCACCCACCACCAGGTGGCGAGACTCCAGTCCATCGATTCCTCCTAGCTGCATGCCGGACGATCCGTGATTCGCCCGGTCCTTCGAGTCGGGTCAGTGTACGCCCGGGGTCGGTGCTTGCCAGGGCGCTCCAAAGGGGGCCTGCCTCCTGCTTTTCCGGGCTATCGCCGTGTCATGGACGGGCCATTGACGGAGCGCGGACGGCATGGCCGTTCTGTTTCTGCGACAACGCCCGATCAACACTTGCGTGACACGGCTGTAGCCCTACACTTCGCGCCTTTCTTGTTTGACCTGCCCCGATCCGGAGGCCTCCATGACGCCGCGTTTCCGCTTTCCCATCGTCATCATCGACGAGGACTATCGCTCCGAGAACACCTCGGGTTTGGGCATCCGCGCGCTCGCGGAGGCCATACAGAAAGAGGGCTTCGAGGTCCTGGGCGTCACGAGCTACGGCGACCTGAGCCAGTTCGCGCAGCAGCAGAGCCGCGCCAGCGCCTTCATCCTGTCGATCGACGACGAGGAGTTCTCCGGCAACGGCGACGGCGCCGAGCTGGACCCGGCTGTCCTGAACCTGCGCAAGTTCATCCAGGAGATCCGCTTCAAGAATGCGGACATCCCCATCTACGTGTACGGCGAGACGCGGACCTCGCAGCATCTGCCCAATGACGTCCTGCGCGAGCTGCACGGCTTCATCCACATGTTCGAGGACACGCCCGAATTCGTGGCGCGTCACATCATCCGCGAGTCGAGAAGCTACCTCGACGGCCTGGCGCCGCCCTTCTTCAAGGCGCTGATGGCCTATGCGCAGGACGGTTCCTATTCGTGGCACTGCCCGGGACACTCCGGCGGCGTGGCCTTCCTGAAGAGCCCGGTCGGCCAGATGTTCCACCAGTTCTTCGGCGAGAACATGCTGCGCGCCGACGTCTGCAACGCGGTCGAGGAACTCGGGCAACTGCTGGACCACACCGGCCCGGTCGCCGAGAGCGAGAAGAATGCCGCCCGCATCTTCAATGCGGACCATTGCTTCTTCGTCACCAACGGCACCTCGACATCCAACAAGATGGTCTGGCACCACACGGTGGCGCCGGGCGATATCGTGGTCGTGGACCGCAACTGCCACAAGTCCATCCTGCACAGCATCATCATGACCGGCGCGGTGCCGGTCTTCATGACGCCCACGCGCAACCACTACGGCATCATCGGCCCGATCCCGGAGAGCGAGTTCTCGGCCGAGACCATCCGCAAGAAGATCGCCAAGAACCCGCTGCTCAAGGGCGTGGACGCGAAGAAGGCCAAGCCGCGGATCATGACCCTGACGCAGAGCACCTACGACGGCGTGCTCTACAACACCGAGACCATCAAGTCCAAGCTGGACGGCTGGATCGACACGCTGCACTTCGACGAGGCATGGCTGCCGCACGCGGCCTTCCACAACTTCTACGGCTCGTACCACGCGATGGGCAAGCACCGTCCGCGTCCGAAGACCGCGATGGTCTATGCCACGCAGTCCACGCACAAGCTGCTGGCCGGCATCTCGCAGGCCTCGCAGGTGCTGGTGCAGGACTCGCAGAACGTCAAGCTGGACAAGCACCTGTTCAACGAGGCGTACCTGATGCACACCTCGACCAGCCCGCAGTACTCGATCATCGCCAGCTGCGACGTCGCGGCCGCGATGATGGAACCTCCCGGCGGCACGGCGCTGGTGGAGGAGTCCATCAGCGAGGCGCTGGACTTCCGCCGCGCGATGCGCAAGGTCGAGAAGGACTACGGCAAGGACTGGTGGTTCAAGGTCTGGGGCCCGGACAAGCTGGCGACCGACGGCATCGGCAAGGCGGCCGACTGGATGCTCAAGGCCAACGAGAAGTGGCACGGCTTCGGCCCGATCGAGGCCGGCTTCAACATGCTGGATCCGATCAAGTCCACGGTCATCACGCCGGGGCTGGACATGAGCGGCAAGTTCGCCAAGACCGGCATCCCGGCCAGCATCGTCACCAAGTTCCTGGCCGAGCACGGTGTGGTGGTGGAGAAGACGGGGCTGTACTCGTTCTTCATCATGTTCACCATCGGCATCACCAAGGGCCGCTGGAACACGCTGCTGACCGCGCTGCAGCAGTTCAAGGACGACTACGACCGCAACGCGCCGATCTGGCGCATCCTGCCGGACTTCGTGGCCGCGTTCCCGCGCTATGAGCGCATGGGCCTGCGCGACCTGAGCCAGAGCGTGCACGAGGCCTATGCCTCGGGCGACATCGCGCGCCTGACGACCGAGGTCTACCTGTCCGAGCTGGAGCCGGCGATGAAGCCGTCTGATGCGTATGCGCACATCGCGCATCGCAAGACGGAGCGCGTCGAGATCGACAAGCTCGAAGGTCGTGTCACGACCGCGCTGCTGACGCCGTATCCCCCGGGCATCCCGCTGCTGATCCCGGGTGAGCGCTTCAACAAGCGCATCGTCGACTACCTGAAGTTCACCAGAGACTTCAACGCCAAGTTCCCGGGCTTCGCCACCGACGTCCACGGGCTCGTGGCGGAGAAGGGCGAAGATGGCGTCACGCGCTACTACGTGGACTGCGTGATCGACACGAAGAAGTAACCTGCGCCCCACAAACGCAAACAGGCCCCGAGGGGCCTGTTTTCGCTCGTGAACCTCAGTCGGAGCCGGCGGAAGCCGGGCCGGGGTCGACGATTTGTGGAGCCCGCGAGACGTATGAGGAGACCCCGGCCCGGCTTCCGCTGGTGACCGGAGTCAGCCGACTCTCACTCTGTCCCGGCCATTGCCCCGTGGCTGAAGCCGCCGTCCACGTAGACGATTTCCGAGCTGATGCCGCCCGCCAGGTCCGACAGCAGGAAGGCGGCGGTGTTGCCGACGTCTTCGATCGTGACGTTGCGCTTGATGGCGGCGCTGTCGGCGAACTGCTTGAGCAGCTTGCCGAAGTCCTTGATGCCCGAGGCGGCCAGCGTCTTGATGGGGCCGGCGGAGATGCCGTTCACCCGGATGCCCTTGCCGCCCAGGCCGTAGGCCAGGTAGCGCACGCTGGCTTCCAGCGAGGCCTTGGCCAGGCCCATCGTGTTGTAGTTGGGAACGAAGCGGTCCGCCCCCAGATAGGACAGGGTCAGCAGGGCCGAGCCGGCGCGCAGGCGCGGCTGGGCGGCCTTGGCCATGGCCGGGAAGCTATAGGCGGAGATGTCGTGCGCGATGCGGAAGTTCTCGCGCGTCATGCCGTCCAGGAATTCGCCGGCGATCGCCTCGCGCGGCGCGAAACCGATGGAATGGACGAAACCGTCGAATTCCGGCCAGTGCTGGCCGAGGTCCTCGAACAGGCGATCGATCTGGGCGTCGTCGCTCACGTCGCAATCGAACACCAGTTTGGAGTCGAATTCGGCGGCGAATTCGGTGATGCGATCCTTGAAGCGCTCGCCCTGGTAGCTGAAGGCCAGTTCAGCGCCTTCGCGGTGGCAGGCCTTGGCGATGCCGTAGGCGATCGAGCGGTTGGACAGCACGCCCGTGATCAGCAGTCGCTTGCCAGCGAGAAATCCCATGTCTGCTCCTGGTATTCATAGATTCGAGGGAGGCCGGGATTCTCGCACGCCACGCTGTGACGGATGACGCAGCCTTGTCGGCATGCTGTTTGCATAGTACACTTCTAGCTTCGCTGAAAAGTGAACGGTGGGCGGATTCATCCAGCCCATTTTTTTTGGCTGTTCCTACGAGCCCGTGACAGGGCAAATACCTTCGTCGATGAATTTGAGCTGGCAAGCCGTTGTTGAGAAAACCGTGACCGGGCTCGGTTACGAGGTGGTGGGCTGCGAACGCAGCGCCGGGGGCTTGCTGCGCGTGTACATCGACAAGCCGCTCGTGAACGGCCAGGAACCGGAGACGCCGGTCAACGTCGAGGATTGTGAGCGCGTCACGCGCCAGTTGCGTTACGTGATGGAAGTCGAGGAAGTCGACTATACGCGCCTGGAAGTGTCGACCCCCGGCCTCGACCGTCCGCTGAACACTGCCGGCGATTACGCCCGGTTCAACGGTCACGAAGTGGAAATCACATTGCGCGAGGCTTTCCAGGGTCGCAAGAAGTACCGGGGTGTCCTGGTCGCGGCCGAAGGCGTGGCGCAGGACGACTTTGCCGCGCTGGCGCAGAACACCGCCTGGCGCGTGATCTTCATGGACGGCAAGACCGAGCAGGTGCTGGACTTCGCGCTCGACGAAGTGCGTTCGGCAAAGCTGGTGCCGGAGATCGTTTTCAAGGGTCGCGCGTCGAAGTCGACGGGCGACGCTGCCGCGGATGCGGCAAAAAAGAACACGGGCTTGGCGCCCGGATCGGAATCGGCTGACGGAGCGGCTGCAAAGCCCAAGGCGTCGAAGAAGAAGAGCAATGCCAAGTCCCGGCAGACGGATGACAAGGTTGACGGAGGTCTCGATCAATGAACCGCGAACTGTTGATGCTGGTGGACGCCATCTCGCGCGAGAAGAGCGTGGAGCGCGATGTGGTGTTCGGCGCCGTTGAGGCGGCACTGGCTTCGGCCACCAAGAAGTTGTATGGCGGCGAGGTCGATATCCGCGTGGCCATCGATCGCGACACCGGCGAGTATGAGACCTTCCGCCGTTGGCACGTCGTGCCCAACGAGGCCGGCCTGCAGAACGCCGATTCCGAGATCCTGCTGTTCGAAGCGCAGGAGCAGATCGCCGACATCGAGGTCGACGACCACATCGAGGAAGGCGTCGAGTCCGTGCCGATCGGCCGGATCGGCGCGCAGGCCGCCAAGCAGGTCATCCTGCAGAAGATCCGTGACGCCGAACGCGAGCAGCTGCTGAACGACTTCATGTCGCGCGGCGAGCGCATCTTCGTCGGCACGGTCAAGCGCCTGGACAAGGGCGACATCATTGCCGAGTCGGGCCGCGTCGAAGGCCGTCTCAAGCGCAACGAGATGATCCCGAAGGAAAACCTGCGCACCGGCGACCGCGTCCGCGCGGTGATCCTGGGCATCGACCCGACGCAGCGCGGTCCGCAGATCATGCTGTCGCGCTCCTCGGGTGAGTTCATGAAGGAACTCTTCGCGCAGGAAGTGCCGGAGATCGAGCAGGGGCTGCTCGAGATCAAGAGCGCCGCCCGCGACGCCGGCAGCCGCGCCAAGATCGCCGTCGTCTCGTACGACAAGCGCGTCGACCCGATCGGCACCTGCGTCGGCGTGCGCGGTTCCCGCGTCAACGGCGTGACCAACGAGCTGGCCGGCGAGCGCGTGGACATCGTGCTGTGGTCGGAAGATCCGGCGCAGTTCGTGATCGGCGCGCTGGCCCCGGCCAACGTGCAGTCGATCGTCGTCGATGAAGAGCGCCACGCGATGGACGTCGTCGTCGACGAGGAGAACCTCGCGATCGCCATCGGCCGCGGCGGCCAGAACGTGCGTCTGGCCTCGGAGCTGACCGGCTGGAAGATCAACATCATGACCGCCGAGGAATCCGCCGCCAAGCAGGCCGAGGAATCCGACGGCGTGCGCAAGCTGTTCGTCGAGAAGCTGGACGTGGACGAGGAAGTCGCCGACATCCTGATCGCCGAAGGTTTTGCCTCGCTGGAAGAAGTCGCCTACGTTCCGATGCAGGAAATGCTCGAGATCGAGTCCTTCGACGAAGAGACCGTGAACGAGCTGCGCACCCGCGCCAAGGACGCTCTGCTGACGATGGAAATCGCCCGCGAAGAAAAGGTCGAGGAGGTCTCCCAGGACCTGCGCGACCTGGACGGCGTGACCCCCGAGCTGATCGCCAAGCTGGCGGCCGGCGACATCCATACCCGTGACGACCTGGCAGACCTGGCCGTTGACGAATTGGTCGAGATTTCGTCCCTGGACGAGGCAGCGGCACGCGCTTTGATCATGAAGGCGCGCGAGCACTGGTTCAACGCATAACGCCCGAGCAGACACGCTCTGAAGCGAATTCAAGCGAAACCAGACCGCTCCGCCCCACACAAGATTTAAGGATTTCAACAATGGCCGTGACCACCGTCGCCCAGCTGGCCGCAGAGCTCAACAGGCCTGCGACCACGTTGCTGGAGCAGCTCCAAGCTGCGGGCGTCAAGAAGGCGTCCGCCGAGGACACCTTGAACGAAAGCGACAAGGAACGTCTGCTGGATCACCTGCGCACCGCGCACGGGACCGCCGGCGGCGCCGAGCGCAAGAAGATCACGCTGACCCGCAAGTCCACCAGCGAGATCAAGCAGGCCGATGCCTCGGGCAAGGCGCGCACGATCCAGGTCGAGGTGCGCAAGAAGCGCGTCTTCGTGAAGCGCGAGGATGGTGTCGATGACGCCACCGCCGCCGCCGCCGAGGAAGCCGACCTGAAGCGCCGCGAGGAAGAAGTGCAGGCCCAGGCCGAAGCGCTGCGTCAGCAGGAAGAGGAACTCGCCCGCAAGGTCCGCGAGCGGGAGGAGGCCGAGCGCGCCGCTCGTGAAGCCGAAGAGAAGCGTCGCGAGGAAGAGCGCGCCGCGCGTGAAGCGGCTGAAGCTGCCGCCGCCGAAGCCGCGGCCAAGGCCGCCGCCGAAGCGGAAGCGCGCAAGATCGCCGACGCCGCCAAGTCCAAGGCCGAGAAGGCCGCGGACAAGGCCGCCGAGAAGGCCGCTGCCGCTGCTGCGCCCGCGCCGGCCCCGGTGGTCGCCGCGCCGGTGCCGGCACCGGCTCCGGTCGAACCCGCCAAACCCGTGCTGCGCGTGGTGAAGGCCGCGGACGTCG
>NZ_DASVNZ010000416.1:0-4998 GCF_036486225.1 Roseateles sp.
CCCTCGGAGCGAATTCCGAGCGGCGAGGAGGAGATTGAGCGGAGAGGGGCACCGGCTCCGCCGGCTTGCGCTCGCCCGCCCGAACGGCGTGCTGTCGCCTTGACATCATCGTCACTTCTGACGATGATCCGCCGCATGAAGTATCCAGGCGGCAAGGGCAAGGCGTACCAGCACGTCATCAACCTGATGCCTCCGCACCGGGTGTACATCGAGACGCATGTCGGTGGTGGCGCGGTCCTGCGCCACAAGCTGCCGGCGGCGCGATCGATCGCCATCGACGCCGACGAACGGGTCATCGCGCACTGGCGCGACCTGGCCCTTCCCGGCGTCGAGCTCGTTCACGGCCGTGCCGAGGAGTTCCTCGCGCGGCATGTGTTCGAGGGTGACGAGCTGGTCTACGTCGACCCGCCCTATCACCCCGAGACACGCCGGCAGACGCGCATCTACCGGCACGAATACGGCGCCGCGGACCACGAGGCGCTGCTGGCGCAACTCGCGGTGCTGCCGTGCCGGGTGATCGTGTCGGGCTACGCGCATCCGACCTACGACGCCCTCCTGCGGGGGTGGCACTCGGTGGAATTCCGCGCGAAGACCCACACCGATGTGCGGACGGAGACGCTGTGGTTCAACTTCGAGCCGCCTGAGATGCTTCACGACAGCCGGCACCGCGGAGCCACCTTCCGCGAGCGCCAGACCCACAAACGGCGTCTCGAACGCCTTCAAGAGCGTGTCCATGCCATGGATCCGGTCGAGCGCGCCGCGTTCGCCCAATGGCTGAACACCACCTATCCAGCCGCCCAGAGAGGCGGCGCTCCCCTTCTCCCATGACCCAGATCGTTGCCCTCGTCTCCCGACACGCCTCCCTCCAGAGAGAACTTCCCGACCCCCATCACCTCCTCCTGACCGGCGTGCGCTGGGGCGCCGTCGAGGAGTTCCCCACCCCCGCCTACTGGATGCAGCAGACGCTGGCTCGCCGCCTGGATCGCCTCAACGGCCCGGATCACCCGGACGCGGCGTGGCCCGCGGCGTCGGGCCGATCGCTCGCCGAAGAGGTCGGCGCGTCGCTGCTGGGCGGCCCAGGCATCCCGGCGGCCGTCGGACTGGCCGCGTTCGCGCGCATCCGCGAGCGCGGCGCCTTCGTGCAGCCCGGCGTCTGCGAGCTCACGCTCGCCGCGTGGCTCAGCGAACCGCTCGACGTCGAAGGGCAGGTGCTGGCCTTCCGCTTCGCGACGCAGAAGGCCAGGCACCTCGCGGCAGTGATGCCGGCGCTGCTGTCGGCGCCGGACTTCGAAGCGGGCCAGGAGGTGCGCAACTGGCTGATGGCGCTGCCCGGCGTCGGTCCGAAGACGGCCTCGGCGATCGTGCGCGGCTGGTCGGCCTCGGAAGAGATCGCGCTGCTGGACGTGCATCTGCTGCGCATCGGCCAGGTGATCGGGCTGTTCTCGCGCAAGCTGACGGTGGAGCGGCACTACCTCGAGGCCGAGGCGCGCCTGCTCAAGCTGTGCGCGGCGATGGACGTGCATCCGTCGGAACTGGAGGCGGTCGTCGCGGCCGAGATGCGCCGCTCGCCGGAGACGGCGCGTTTCCTGGTCGACCATCTGAAGGCGACCGAGCCCGGCGCGAGAACGACCTCGTCCTCGACGTCGGCCTCGACCTCGACGAAGGCCCGCGCGATGCGCGAGCCGGAGCAGATCGCACTGGTGTTCACGGCCTGACGCTGTCGCCCGATCCGCGGCCCCGCGCCGGGGCCGGAGCCTGCGCCTGGTCCAGGGCCTAGTTCGCCAGCCTGAATCTCGCCACCACCTGGCTCAGCCGCGCGGCCTGCTCTTTCAGCGCCTCGGCCGCGGCCGCGGATTCCTCGACCAGCGCGGCGTTCTGCTGCGTCATGCTGTCGAGCTGCGTCACCGCCGCGTTGACTTCCGACAGGCTCTGCGTCTGCCCGCCGGTGGCCGCGGCGATCTCGCGGATCAGCTGGCTGACCTGCCGCACCGCGTCGACCACCTGCGTCATCGTCGTGCCGGCGTCGCCGACGGCGCGCGAGCCGGTCTCGACCTGTTCGACCGAATCCGCGATCAGCGTCTTGATCTCGCGCGCCGCCTGGGCACTGCGCTGCGCCAGGCCGCGCACCTCGGACGCCACCACGGCGAAGCCGCGTCCCTGCTCGCCAGCGCGGGCCGCCTCCACCGCGGCATTGAGCGCGAGGATGTTGGTCTGGAAGGCGATGCCGTCGATCACGCCGATGATGTCGGCGATGCGCCGCGACGACTGCTGGATGCCCGCCATCGTCGCCACGACGCGGCCCACCATCTCCCCGCCCCGGCCGGCCACGCCGGCCGCGTCCTGCGCGATGCGGCTGGCCTCGTCGGCACTGCTGGCGCTCTGGCGGGCGGCGTCGGTCAGCTGGTGCATCGCCGCCGAGGTCTGCTCCAGGCTGGATGCCGCCTCCTCGGTGCGGCTGGAGAGGTCGCTGCTGCCGACGGCGACCTCGCGGCTGGATTCGGCGATCTGATCCGCGCTGGAGCGGACCGTCGACACCGACGCATGCAGCGCGTCGCGCATCTTGCCCAACGCCCGCAGCAGGTCGCCGAGTTCGTCCCGGCGGGAGGCCGCGTCGATGCCGCGCAGGTCGCCGTCGGCGATCCGGTCGGCCGTCGCGGACGCCGCGCGCAAGGGCTGGGTCAACGACCGCGTCAGCAGCCAGCCGACCACCGCGCCCAAGGCCATCGCGGCGGCGACCAGCGTCCAGATCGCGGTCAGCACGACCCGATAGTCGGCGCGCGCCTGCTGGTGCGCGAGATCGGCGCCCTCGGCGTTGATCTTCACGAGATCCGACTGCCGCTGGGTGGCGCCCCGGAACGCGGCGCGCGATTCGCCCCGCAGCAAGGCCACGGCCTCGTCGCGCTGGCCGGCGCCGAGCGCCGCCACGTAGCGTTCCTGCACTGCGCGGTACGCCTTCACCTGCCGTCCGAGGTCCTCGAAGACCTGCCGCTCCTTGTCGCCCGCGATGAGCTTCTCATAGGTCGACAGCAGCCCGGGCAGGACGCCCCACTGCTCGGTCAGGCGTGCCGCCTCGTCCGCGACCGCCTTCGCGTCGCCGCCGACCAGCATCTGCAGCTCCGCGCGCCGCATCTGGTTCATCGAATCGCTGATGGCGCCGAGCACGCGCGTGCTCGGCAGCCAGTTCACGGCCAGATCGTCGACCTTGGCCTCAACCTGCGCCACGCGGCTCGCCGAGAAGGCGCCCATCGTCAGCATCAGCAGCAACAGCAGCGCAAAGCCCAGACCGAGCCGCACCCCCACCTTCAAGTCGGACAGCATTCGCATGTGTTCCTCCCGTCGGCGCCGGATGCGGCGTCGTCATCACAAGCTAGCACCAGTCCGGCGGCGTGCACAGCCCCGGTGACAGGGGGCAGCGCGGATCGGGCGCCAGGCGCAAGACGGCGTGGCCTCAGACCGGCGGCCTCAGTCCGGCGGCATCAGGTCGACGGGATCGGGCTCCGGGGCGCTCTCGGCAGCGATTCCCAGCGGCAAGCGCAGCCAGTAGCGCCGGCGCTTCGCCCGCTCGCAATCGTCGATCGGCGACGACCGGCGATCGCTGCGCCACGACCACGCGCCGCAGTCGACGGTGTTGAGCAGCAGCGCACCGGCGGCGGCATACCGCGCGACGACGTCCGGCTTGGGATGCCCGAACCGGTTCAGATACCCCGACTGCACCGCCGCCACCCGCGGCGAGACCGCGCGCACGAACGCGGCCGTCGAGGAGGTCCTGCTGCCGTGGTGCGGCACGACGAGGACCTCGGCCGGCAGGCCGACCTCGCCGTCCTCGCGCACCAGGCGCGCTTCCTGGGGCGCCTCGATGTCGCCGGTCAACAGCACGCGGCGGCCGGCCGCCTCGACGCGCAGCACGCACGAACCGGCGTTGCGCTTCGCCTCCTTGCGCTTCTGGTTGGCTTCGCCCGCCCCGCCCGCCTCAGCGTCGACCATCGGCCACAGCACCTCGAAGCGCACGCCGTCCCAGGTCCAGCGCTGTCCGCGCCGGCAGCCCTCCCCGCCCGGGACGGCGCCGAGCCGCCGCTCGACCGGCATCCCGGCGAGCACGCTCGCCGCCCCTCCCACGTGGTCCTGGTCCGCGTGGCTGACCATCAGCAGATCGAGCCGCCGCTCGCCCAGGCCGCGCAACAGCGGCAGCAGCACGCGTTGCCCGGCATCGGAGCCCGGCCCCCACGACGGGCCGGTATCGAACACCATCGTGTGACCCTGCGTGCGCAGGATCGTGGCGCCGCCCTGGCCGACATCGGGCAGCCAGAGTTCGAACTGGCCCAGCTCGGGCCGGAGGGTCACGGGCCACAGCATCGGCAGGCACATCGCGAGACCGCCGATGCGCAGCCGCCACGGCCACGGCATCGCGAGGGCGGCACCGCCGAGCAGCCCCAGCGCCTGCGTCCATGCCGGCGGCCACGGCAGATGCCAGACCGCCAGCGGCAGGACACGCAGCGCCTCCAGCATCGTGTTCATCAGCGCGACGCACCACGCGCCCAGCGTCCACAGCGGCGGGCACAGGGCACCGAGCATCGCCAGCGGCGTGATCACGTAGGAGACCAGCGGGATGGCGAAGGCATTCGCCAGCAGGCCCACGATCGAGAGCTGCTGGAACAACAGCAGCGTCAGCGGCGCGAGCCCGAGCGTCACCACCCACTGCGTGTGCCAGGCATTGCGCAGCGCGCCGCGCCAGCCGGGATCGGCGCGATGGTCCGCGGCCATCAGCAGCGCGACCGCGCAGAACGACAACCAGAAGCCGGCCTGCGTCAGCGCCCAGGGATCGGCGGCGCAGACGCCGGCGGCGGCGGCGCACAGGCTCATCGGCCACGGCCAGCGTGCGCCGGCCTGACGAAGCAGCGCGAGGATCACGAGCAGCCCGACCGTGCGCTGCGACGGTACGCCCCAGCCGGAGAACAGCGCGTAGAGCCCCGCTGCGACGACGCCGAGCCACATCGCGGC
>NZ_DASVNZ010000419.1:0-3639 GCF_036486225.1 Roseateles sp.
GTCACGCACGGTGCCGCGCTTGCGATACGGATGCGGCTCGCGCAGCAGCGGCGTCGCGCGCCTCGCCTCGTCGCGCACGATGCGAGCGCCCGCGGCCAGCGCGTTGCGCAGCACGCGCCGGCGCAGCTTGTCGGGCAGCGCGACCAGGCGCGCCTTGCACTCGTCGATGCCGCGCCACACGGCGTCCAGCTCACCGGACATCGGCCGCCCCCGTGCTGCACTGGATCTCGATCCATTCGCGCCCGCCCTCGGCCAGCACGGCGGCGGTGATGCCGAGCACCCGCCCCTTCCAGCGGATGCGCAGGTTGCGCGCCATGATGTCCAGGTCGGTCCGCGACGAGCTGAAGCGCACGACCACCAGCGTGTCGACCGGCTGCTGCAGCGCGCCGGCCTGGATTCGCTCCCCACCGCGCAGCGGCTTGACCCGGGCCCATACCGGCAGACCGTCGTTGACCCACTCGCCGCTGACCTCGCCTAGGGCGTCCTCGACGGAGCTGCGGACCTCGAACTGAACCTTCTGGGTCAGCTGACCCGCGCTGTAGATGCGTTCGGTCATGTCAGTGGAAGTAGATGCGCTGCCGATCCAGCAGGCGCTCGTAAAGCGGATTGGCCGCAACCGCCGCGGCGGTGAGGGCTTCGGGGTTCTTCAGCCAGGCGCTCACCTGCGCCTTGATGTACGTCTGCACCGAAGCCGGCACTGTGAGCGGATCTACGTTCACCGTGAGCTCGATGCGCACGCGGGCGCCGGCGGCGATCGACGCGAGCTGCGGCAGCGCCTGGCCGATGGCGGGAGCGAAGACGGTGCCGGGCCTGCCCACTGCCGGCGTGCACACGTATGCACCGCTCGCGAGCTCGACCATCGCCGTGCCGTTCCAGTAAGTGACCTTCGCCGACGTCACGTCGACGACCTGCAGCACCACGGTGGGCCAGTTCATGCCGTCCCAGACGTAGACACCGGTCCGGTAGAAGCGGCCCGTGATGTGCTCGGCCGATTCGCGCGCGGTGGTGATCAGCGTCGCAATGAGGTCGTACAGCTCGTCGACCTCATCCACGCGCGCCGCGAGCGCCGCCTGCTCGACGGTGACGGGTTCCATCCATCCTCCTTGCGCCGGGCCGACGCTGACAACGGCATGAAAGGCGTCGTGACCCTGCTCGACGCCGGCGACCGCGACGGTGATCGGATCGACCGGCTCTACCGGCGCCTGCACGGTGATCGAGAACGACGCGACGTCGTGTCCCGTCTCCTGGCCAGCCACGACCATCGTGATCGCTTCCGGCGTCTCGCCGCCCTCCCCGACTTGCACCGTCAGCGGTTGGGGCGCTCCGAGCGCCACACCGTTGCACCAGGTTTGGATCGCCGCGCTATGCAGGCCGTCGGGCAGCGCGTCCGTAGAGCCGCCGCTGCCATCCTCCTCGAGCACCAGAACGCCTGCGCTGAGCGGCGTGGCAATGGTCCAGCGGAACTCGGCGGTGTCGTCCGCGCTGCCGTCCCACTCGTCGTAACCCAGGCCGGGGCCATCCTGCCCCTCGCCGGTCGCCGCGCGCATGGCCGCGCCGGTGATGCCGTGACCGGCATAGCGCGAGGACACCCAGCAGCCGGGGATCAGCTGGGTGCTATCAGAGCGCCAGGTCATGCCGCGACCCCCAGGCCCCAGCCGTACCGGTCACCGGCCTCTCTCCAGAAGACCACGTAGGTCCCCGCGGGCAATCCCGCGAGCGTGACCTGGCTGGACGAGTTGACCGTGAGCCCGGTCAAGATCGGCGTCACGTCCTCCCCCGTGGTGATGTTGACCACCTTGGCCCAAACCAGGGAGCTTGCGCCAGAGGCGGCGCCGTTGTTGCGGCCGAATCCCTGGCTGGTCATCGAGGCGGCGCCGCCAATCACGGTCAGCGACGCGGCGTTGCTCACCTGGCTTCCCGCCACGTTCGTATCCTTGCGCCGGAAGCGGTCGCCCGCGGCCGCGTTGCCGCCCTTCAGCGCGACTGCGGGCAGCGTGTAGCTCGAGCTCGTGGCGCCGGGGATGTCGAACCAGACAGTGCCGCCATCCGTGCTGCGCTGCCACTGCGACGTCGGTGTCGGGCTCCCGGTAGACGTGGCCGTCAAGGTCGGCGTCGCACCGACGGCGACGCTCTGATTGGCCGGGTGCGCCGAGAACACAGGGACCGAGTTCCCGGACGTCACGGTCAGCGTCGCGGCGCTCGAGGTAGTCGGACCCGTGCCGTTGCTGGCGATGCAGCGGTACTGATCGCCGTTGTTGGCGCTACCTCCGTTCACCGCGGTAGGTGGCGTGGTGTAGCTGCTCGACGTCGCGCCGGAGATGTCTGAGAACGACGAGCCGCCGTTGGTGCTGCGCTGCCACTGGTAGCCCGTGGCGCCGGTGGCCGTGATGCTGAAGGTGGCCGTCGCCGGCGTGACCACCGACTGGTTACTGGGCTGCGCGGTGATGCTGGGCGCGCTGCCCGCTCCGTCGGTGTCCTCCAGTTCGTAGTACGAGATGGCAGTGCTCGATCCCTCGATCTCGAACTGAATCTTCCCCGCCGTCGTGATCCGGTTGGGGGACGTGTCGTTGAAGGTGCACAGCGTCGTCGATCCGGCCTTCATCGTGATGACGACCGGGTTGTCGCCGGAGACCTCCACACGCAGCGCGGTGCTTCGATTTGGATACCCGAGACCGTTGGTCACGAGCGGCGTCCACGTGCCGGCGTTGTTGCGGTAGATCGTGGTCGACCCGCCGTCCTGCCCACCGCACGAATAGCGCGAGCCGTCAGACTGCTTGCGCACGCCGATACCGCACTTGAAGGTTCCGTCGGCCCATTCGACGCCGCCCAGCTCGCTGTAGCCGTTCTTCATCGTCTCGGACCGCTCGTAGGCGACACGATTGGCGTTCTGGTAGCTCGCCGCGCCCAGGCCGTTCAACGTGATGTTGCCGAAGCCGGTGGCGGAGTCAGGCGTGCCGAGTTGCACCCACGGGGTGCCGTTTCCGACGTCGGGAACGTGCTCCTGCAGGTTCCCCGTGCCGTTGAGTTCGTCGCGTACCTTGGTGCTCATGCCCCGACCCTCATGACGTAGACGGCGTCGGACGTGTCGTCGACGGCCGAGATGTAGATGACGAAGGACTGGCCGTCGTGCCGCGTGTAGAGGAAGCACCAGCCGCCAGGCTGGGCCGCGAACGGCGGCGGCAGTCCGGCAGGCGTCCACGCGCTTTCCGTCTTGGTCGCCCAATCGATGATTCGCCAGGTGCCGATGCCGTCGTTGAGGCGCCGCAGCACCTTGCCCCCCGGCCAGCGTCCGTCGCTGCGCTGCGGGATGAAGCAGATCGCGGGATGGTCCCCGCTCGAAGGCATGCCGTTGACGATCGGCTTGGCGGCGCCGCTCGGGCGCGTGAGGAGCTTGATGTCGAGCGTTCCGTAGACCACACCGCCGGAGCCGTCGTTGGCCACGGCCAGGTAGACGTCCTCGTTAATCGGCGTCCACGCTTGGCACTGATCCGCGCGCACAGGTGAGCCGAGGGTCGCGTCCAGGCTGTTGCGGACCGGACTATTCCCCTGGTAATAGCCCAGGTCGTCCTGCGGGTTCGGGCTGGTCCTCGTGCGAGGCAGGTTGCCGACGGCGCGGTCCGTCGCCGCGCAGAACGCGAG
>NZ_DASVNZ010000135.1:0-9611 GCF_036486225.1 Roseateles sp.
CCGACGGCCCCCCGGCTCCCGCAGCCGGAGCGAAAGCCTCAGAGCCTGAACACCGCGACGGCCTGGTTCAACTGGGCAGCCTGGTGCTTCAGACTCTCCGCCGCTGCGGCGGCTTCCTCCACGAGCGCGGCGTTCTGCTGCGTGACCTGATCCAGCTGCGTGATGGCGTCGCCGACCTGGCCGATGCCCTGGCTTTGTTCGACGCTGGCGTGGCTGATCTCCGCGATCAGGTCGGAGACCCGTTTCACCTGCTCGACGATCTGCCCCATCGTCTCGCCCGCCGAGCCTGCGATGCGGGTGCCGGCCTCGACCTTGGTGCCGCTGTCGCCGATCAGCGTCTTGATCTCCTTGGCCGCTGCCGCGCTGCGCTGCGCCAGTGCGCGCACCTCGCTGGCCACGACCGCGAAGCCGCGTCCCTGCTCGCCGGCGCGTGCCGCCTCGACGGCCGCGTTCAGCGCCAGGATGTTGGTCTGGAAAGCGATGCCGTCGATGGTGCCGATGATGTCGGTGATGCGGCGCGAGCTCTCGTCGATCTGACGCATCACCGCCACCACCTGCTGCACCGCCTGGCCGCCTTCCGCCGCGACGGTCGACGCGCTCTGCGCGAGCTGCGTCGCCATGCGCGCGGTCTCGGCGTTCTGCTTCACCGTCGCGGTGAGTTCTTCCATCGACGCCGCGGTCTGCTCGAGGTTCGAGGCCTGCTCCTCGGTCCGCTGCGACAGGTCGGCGTTGCCGCTGGCGATCTCGCCGGTGCCTGTCGCGATCGAGTCGCTGCTCATCCGCACCTGACCGACGATGCGGGTGAGGCTCTCGTTCATCCGTTGCAGCGCGCCCAGCAACTGCCCCGTCTCGTCGCGGCTGTCGACGCGGATCTCCGAGCGCAGGTCGCCGGCCGCGACGGCCTCGGCGACCTTCACCGCCTGCGCCATCGGCACGACGATCGCGCGGCTCAACAGCCACGCGGTGAACAGCCCCACCGCCGCGATCACGATCGCGCCGAATCCCGCCTGCCAGCGCAGCGCCGAACGCGCATCGGCCGCGGCCTGGCGGGCCTCCTGCGCGTGGGCCTCCTGCATCGCGACGAACTGTCCGATCGCCTCCAGGTACACCTTCACCGACGGCACGTACTCGTTCTGCACGATGCGGCTGGTGGCGCTCCAGTCGCCGGATGCGCCGGCCTCGCGCGCCTTCTTGCTGGCCGCGAGCAGCGTCTGCCCCAACCCGACGATCTCCTTGAGCTTGGCCTGGTCCTCCGGTCGTTTGGCCTCGGTGGCAATCTGCTCGCGCAGCTTGGCGACCTCGGGCGCGTCGTTGGCGATGTTGGCCTTGAAGAGCTCGCCGACCGCCGGGTCCGAGCTGATCGCGCTGGCCATGCTGCGCGCCACCGCCGTCTGCGTCATGCCCTGCCACTGGACGGACTTGCGGATGATGTCCTGCGCCTCGTTGATCGCCGCGCTGGATTCGCTGGTGATGCGATCGCCGCGCCACAGCGTGAACATGCCGACCACGAGCATCGACACGAGCAGCAGCACGATCGCGCCGTTGAGCTTGCTGGTCAGGGGAAGGTCGTTGAGCCGCATCGTCGTCTCCTTGGGGTTCTGGTTTTTCGATGTGAAGGCCTGGACGCACCGATTCTGAGCATCGCTTCGTGACGCTGCCAAGAGAGCTTGCGCTCCCGACGGTCCCGTGTAATCCCCTATGCCTGAAACGCCGCCGCGTCACTAGGGTGACGCGAGGCGGTCGGGGCGGTCGATAGACTGACTCGAACAGCCGGAATCAAGGCGCCCGTGCGCTGTCGGATCGCGTCCTTCGCGACCCGGCAGCCGAGAGGCTCCGGCAACAAAATCCAGGAGACGACATGGCACTGATGGGCCAGATGATGTCGATGCCCTTGCTGATCTCATCGTTGATCCAGCATGCGGCGCGCCATTCCGGGGATACCGAGATCGTCAGCAAGCGGGTCGAGGGCGATCTGCATCGCACCACCTGGGGCGCGGTCGAGTTCCGCGCCCGGCAGCTCGCGCAGGCCTTCGCGCGGCTCGGATTGAAAGCCGGCGAACGCGTCGGCACGCTGGCCTGGAACGGCCACCGCCACCTCGAGATCTACTACGGCACCTCCGGCTCCGGCCTGGTCTGCCACACGATCAATCCGCGCCTGTTCCCCGAGCAGATCGCCTGGATCGCCGGCGACGCCGACGACCGCGCGCTGTGCTTCGACCTGACCTTCCTGCCGCTGGTGGAGAAGATCGCGCCGCAGCTCGGCCAGGTGCGCCACTTCATCCTGATGAGCGACCGCGCCCACATGCCGGCGGAGTCCTCGATCCCCAACCTGCGCTGCTACGAGGACCTCGTCGCCGCCGAGGACGGGAACTACGTCTGGCCCGAGTTCGACGAGAACACCGCCTCCAGCATCTGCTACACGAGCGGCACCACGGGTCATCCCAAGGGCGCCGTCTACAGCCATCGCAGCTCCGTGTTGCATGCCTACGGTGCGGCGCTGCCGGACGCGATGGCGTCCTCGCGACGCGACGTGATCCTGCCGGTGGTGCCGATGTTCCACGTCAATGCGTGGGGCCTGCCCTACAGCACCGCGCTGGTCGGCTGCAAGCTGGTGCTGCCGGGGCCGCACCTGGACGGCAAGTCGCTCTACGAGCTGTTCGAGACCGAGAAGGTCACCTTCAGCGCCGGCGTGCCCACCGTGTGGCTGGGGCTGCTGAACTATGTCGGCGCGAACGGCCTGAAGTTCTCGACCTTCAAGCGGACGGTGATCGGCGGCTCCGCCTGCCCGCCGGCGATGCTGCGCACGCTGATGGACGACTACGGCGTCGACGTCATCCACGCCTGGGGCATGACCGAGATGTCGCCGCTGGGCACGCTGTCGCGGCTCAGCAGCCGGCAGCTGGAGCTGCCCAAGGAAGAACAGCGCCACCTGCTGGAGAAGCAGGGCAAGGCGATCTACGGCGTGGACATGGCCGTCGTCGACGACGGCGGCCAGGCGCTGCCATGGGACGGCAAGAGCTCGGGCAACCTGGTGGTGCGCGGCCCGTGGGTGATCGACAGCTATTTCGGCCATGACGGTTCGCCGCTGATCCGCGTCACCGGCGAGGACGGCCGCGACGCCGGCCTGTGGTTCCCGACCGGCGACGTCGCCGCGATCGACGCCGACGGCTTCATGCAGATCACCGACCGCAGCAAGGACGTGATCAAGTCCGGCGGCGAATGGATCAGTTCGATCGACGTCGAGAACATCGCGATGGCGCACCCCGCCGTGCACGAGGCGGCGGTCATCGCCGTCGCGCATCCGAAGTGGGACGAACGTCCGCTGCTCGTCGTGGTGCGCAAGCCCACCGACGCCGGCGCGGCGCTGACCCGCGAGGCGGTGATCGGTTTCTACGAGGGCAAGATCGCCAAGTGGCAGGTGCCCGACGACGTCGTGTTCGTCGACGAGATCCCGCACACCGCCACCGGCAAGATGCTCAAGCTCAAGCTGCGCGAGCAGTTCAAGGGCCACAAGCTGCCGGGCTGCTGAGCCCGCCGGTCCCGCGCGTCCGCAGCAGGTTCGCAGGAGGTTCGCCACCGTTTTTCCTCTCCGCAGTCCACCGCAGTCCGCTGCGGTCCGTCGTACCCGCCGCTTCACCGCCTTGCACACACACAAAGCACATCAGGAGACAAGCATGAGCAAGCACAGCACGCGTTCGATTTCCTCGCCCGTCCGTCCCGTGGCCCGCGCCATCGCGGTCGCGGCGTTCGCCGTCACGGCGGCCACCGCCGCCTACGCGCAGAAGGGCGAGACGGTGAAGATCGCCTGGATCGATCCGCTGTCGGGCCTGATGGCGCCGGTGGGTCAGAACCAGGTCAAGTCCTTCCAGTTCTTCGCCGAGAAGTTCAACGCCACCAACCCGGCCGGCGTGAAGTTCGAGATCATCCCGATCGACAACAAGCTCAGCCCGGCCGAGTCGCTCAACGCGCTGAAGTCCGCGATCGACCAGGGCGTGCGCTACGTGACGCAGGGCAACGGCTCGGGCGCGGCGCTGGCCATCATCGACGCCGTCAACAAGCACAACGAGCGCAATCCCGGCAAGGAGGTGGTGTACCTCAACCACTCGGCCGTGGACCCGGACCTGACCAACAGCAAGTGCAGCTACTGGCACTTCCGCTTCGACGCCGACACGTCGATGAAGATGGAAGCGATCACCACCTTCCTGAAGGACCAGCCCGACGTCAAGAAGGTCTACCTGCTCAACCAGAACTACGCGCACGGCCACCAGGTCGCGAAGTACGCCAAGGAAGGCCTGGCCCGCAAGCGCCCCGACGTGCAAATCGTCGGCGAGGACCTGCACCCGCTGGCCCAGGTGCGCGACTTCGCGCCCTACGTCGCCAAGATCAAGGCCAGCGGCGCCGACACGGTGATCACCGGCAACTGGGGCTCGGACCTGGCGCTGCTGGTGAAGGCCGCCTCCGAGGCCGGCTACAACGGCAAGTTCTACACCTACTACGCCGGCGTTACCGGCACGCCGACGGCCATCGGCGCCGCGGGCGCGGGCCGCGTCTACCAGGCGGCCTACAACTACAACAACATGGGCGGCCAGATGGACGCCTGGGCCAACGAATTCAAGGCCAAGTTCAACGACGACTTCTACACCGGCAGCGTCATCCACATCTACTCGGCGCTGGGCGCGGCGATGGCCAAGGCCAAGAGCACCGATCCGGTCAAGGTGGCCGCGGCGCTGGAAGGCCTGAAGTTCAAGTCCTTCAACGGCGACGTCGAGATCCGCAAGGGCGACCACCAGCTGCAGCAGCCGATCTTCATCTCGCGCTGGGAGAAGGTCGACGCCAAGCATCCGTACAACGTCGAGAACACCGGCTTCAACTTCGCGCCGGTGAAGACCTACGACGCCTACGTGAGCAGCACGCCCACGAGCTGCCAGATGAAGCGTCCCAGCTGACGCGCATCCGCACACCGCGAGCCGGACGGCTCGCGGTGGTGTCGCGTGATGCGACGCGATTGAGAGGATGAACTCTTGGAACAGATCCTGATCAACCTGCTGAACGGCCTGTCCTCCGGACTGCTGCTGTTCATGCTGAGCTCCGGCCTCACGCTGATCTTCAGCATGATGGGCGTGCTGAACTTCGCGCATGCGAGCTTCTACATGCTGGGCGCGTACGTCGCGTACTCCATCGCCGGGTGGATCGGGTTCTGGCCCGCGTTGTTCCTCGCGCCGCTGGTGGTGGGCGGGCTCGGGGCCGTGTTCGAACGGGGCGCGCTGCGGCGCGTCCACAAGTTCGGCCACGTCCCGGAGCTGCTGATCACCTTCGGCCTGTCGTATGTCGTGCTGGAGCTGGTCCAGCTGGTGTGGGGCCGCACGGCGGTGCCGTTCCCGCCGCCGCCGTCGCTGCAGGGCGCGGCCTTCACCCTCATTCATGCGCCGGGCCAGGCGCTGCAGATGGCCTGGGGCGAGGCGCCCGCCGCCGTCTGCGCCGTGGCCAGCTGCTCCAAGTTCCCGCTGACGCGCGCCTTCATGATGCTGGTCGCGCTCTTCATGCTGCTGTCGCTGTGGCTGCTGCTGACGCGCACCCGCATCGGCCTCGTCATCCAGGCCGCGCTGACGCATCCGGAGATGGTCGAGTCCCTCGGCCACAACGTGCCGCGCGTGTTCATGCTGGTGTTCGGCAGCGGTTGCGCGCTCGCGGCGCTGGCCGGTGTCATCGGCGGCGTCACCTTCGTCACCGAGCCGTCGATGGCGGTGCTCGTCGGCTCCATCATCTTCGTGGTGGTCGTGATCGGCGGCATCGGCTCGCTCGCCGGCGCCTTCGTCGCCTCCATCGTCATCGGGCTGCTGCAGACCCTGCCGCTGACAGTCGATGCCTCACTGGCCCAGGTCTTCAAGCTCGGCCCCGACACCTTCGGCTACCCGCTGCTCAAGCTCTCGCTGGCGCAGGTCGCGCCCATCCTGCCCTACCTGCTGATGGTGCTCATCCTGATCTTCCGGCCCAAGGGCCTGCTCGGCACGCGGGAGGGCTGACCGATGTCCGTCGTCATGTCTTCTTCCTCCACGCCTGCCGCTTCTGCCTCTTCTGCTGGCTCCGCGCCGGACCCATCGTCCGCCGCTCCGGCCAACGGTGGGACGCGTCGCGTCCATCCCCGCGCCAGGCGCGGTGAGACGTATCACTTCAAACCGCACAACGTCGGCCGCTGGCTGATCTGGGGCTTGTACGCGCTGGCGCTGTTCGTGGCGCCGCTGATGTGGACCAGCAGCCTCGCGCAGACGATGCTCTCGCAAATGGGCATCGCCATCATCGCCTGCCTGTCCTACAACCTGCTGCTGGGGCAGGGCGGCATGCTGAGCTTCGGCCATGCCGTCTACACCGGGCTGGGCGCCTACCTGGCGATCCACACGCTCAACGTCGTCGGCGCCGGTCAGCTGGCCTTGCCGGTCGGGCTGGTCCCCATCGTCGGCGGCTTGGCGGGCCTGTTCTTCGCGGCGCTGTTCGGCTATGTGTCGACGAAGAAGTCCGGCACCCCCTTCGCGATGATCACGCTGGGCCTGGGCGAGCTGATCTGGTCGATGTCGCTGATGCTGCCGGAGTTCTTCGGCGGCGAGGGCGGCGTCTCCTCCAATCGCGTCGTCGGCAAGGCGGTGTGGGGCATCACCTTCGGGCCTCAGATCCAGGTGTACTACCTGATCGCGATCTACGCCTTCGTCTGCACGGCGCTGCTGTTCGCGTTCACGCGCACACCGCTGGGCCGCATGCTCAACGCCGTGCGCGACAACCCCGAGCGCGTCGAGTTCATCGGCTACGACACGCAGTGGGTGCGCTTCCTCGCGTTCCTGATCGCGGGGTTCTTCGCCGGCGTGTCGGGCGGGCTGTCGGCGCTGAACTTCGAGATCGTCAACGCCGAGGTCGTCGGCGCGGCGCGCTCGGGCGCCTACCTGCTGTTCACCTTCCTCGGCGGCGCGACCTTCTTCTTCGGTCCCATCATCGGCGCCGTGCTGATGGTCGTGGCCACCGTGCTGCTGTCGGAGCTGACCAAGGCCTGGCTGCTCTACCTCGGCCTGATCTTCCTGTTCATGGTGATGTACGCGCCGGGCGGCATCGCCTCGCTGATCATGATGAACCTGCGGCTGGCGGCCTTCGGCAAGCTGCGTTCGCTGTGGCCGTCGTATCTCGGCCTGGCCGGCGCGGCGCTGACGATGCTGGTGGGCGGCTCGGCGATGGTGGAGATGCTCTACCACCTGCAGCTCAACGAGGCGCTCGGTCCGAAGATGAGCTACCTGGGCGTGGCGCTCGATGCGAAGAGCGTCGAGTCCTGGTTCGGCGCCGGCTTCGTGCTGGTGACCGGGCTGGGCCTGTTCGAGCTGGTGCGCCGCGAGTTCCGCGCCGAGTGGGACCGGGCCCAGGAAGAGATCGAGAAAGAGATCAAGCGGAGGGAGAGCCTGTGAGCGCGCACCACGCCCCTTATGCCTTGGAATTGAAGTCGGTCCGCAAGAGCTTCGGCAAGAGCGAGATCATCCGCGGCGCGGAGCTGGCGGTGAAGCCCGGCGAGCGCGTCGCGATCATCGGCCCGAACGGCGCCGGCAAGTCCACGCTGTTCAACCTGATCAGCGGCCGCTTCGCGCCCACCAGCGGCGAGATCCGGCTCTTCGGCGAGCGCATCGACCAGCTGGCGCCGTACCAGATCAACCGCCGCGGCCTGTCGCGCAGCTTCCAGGTGTCCAACCTGTTCACGCGGCTGTCGGTGTTCGAGAACATCCGCTGCGCGCTGCTCTGGTCCATGGGCCACAAGTACGCGTTCTGGAAGTTCCTCGCCGGCATGGACGACGTCAACGACCGCGTCGAGGAACTGCTGGAGATGCTGCACCTCGACAAGAAGCGCGACGTGCCGGCGGTGAACCTGACCTACGCCGAGGCGCGCGTGCTGGAGATCGGCATCACCATCGCCGGCGGTGCGCAGGTGATCCTGCTGGACGAGCCGACGGCGGGCATGAGCAAGAGCGAGACCAAGCGCTTCATCCAGCTGATCCGCCAGGTCACCGAGGGCCGCACGCTGCTGACGGTGGAACACGACATGGGGGTGGTCTTCGGTCTGGCCGACAAGATCGCGGTGCTGGTCTACGGCGAGGTGATCGCCTTCGACACGCCGGACGCGGTGCGCGCGAACCCGCGCGTGCAGGAGGCGTACCTGGGCTCGGTACTGGCCGAATCGCAGACCGCGGGAGCGCATGCATGAGCGTCGCCATGAACGACACCAACATCGGCGCGATGCGCGCTGCCTCGTCGGGGGCCGCGGCCGTCGCGGGCACGCGCGCGCTGCAGCTCGACAACGTCCACGCCTTCTACGGCAAGAGCCACGTGCTGCACGGCGTGACGATGGAGGTCCGCCCGGGCGAGATCGTCAGCCTGCTGGGCCGCAACGGATCGGGGCGCTCCACGACGGTGAAGACCATCATGGGCCAGGTCGACGGCACCGGCTCGATCGCCTGGGGCGGCGAGGCGCTGCTGGGTCGCAAGGCCTACGAGATCGCGCACCGCGGCATCGGCTACGTGCCGGAGAACCGGGACATCTTCCCCAAGCTCACCGTGCACCAGAACCTGATGCTGGGCGAGAAGGGCGGGAGCCGGCGCGGCGCCAAGCCGCGCTGGGCCTTCGACGACATGTACGCGATGTTCCCGCGCTTGAAGGAGCGCCAGCACACCGAGGCCGGCGTGCTGTCCGGCGGCGAGCAGCAGATGCTGACGCTGTGCCGCACGCTGATGGGCGACCCCGACCTGATCATGATCGACGAACCCACCGAAGGCCTGGCGCCCAAGATCGTCGAGCTGGTCGCGGAGTACCTCAAGGAGCTCAAGCGGCGCGGCGTGTCGGTGCTGCTGGTCGAGCAGAAGCTGGCCATCGCGCTGGAGATCTCCGAGCGCTGCTACGTGATGGGCCACGGTCGCATCGTGTTCGAAGGCACGCCCGCGGACCTGCGGGCGAATGCCTACGTGCGCAAGGAGTGGCTGGAGGTCTGAGCGCCGCGGCGGGAAGCCGCGGACCAGGGCCGTCCTGAACGCGCCGTTGGCGTCTCCGTGACGCGGCGGCGCATCCCGACATCCCCACCCCCCACGTTCGTGGTCCCCCGAGCGCGTTGCGCCGTCCCCTGATCCGGGTGGACGGCGACTCCCCGCCGCGGCGGGCCCGCACTACATTGATCGGCAGGAAACAAGAACAGGGATCCCCCCATGAATTCGGTGCAGCCATGGATGGTGGTCGTCGGGACGCTGGCCGGATTGGCCGTCGGTGGAGCCGCGGTGAGCGGCTGGTGGTGGCCCAAGCTCAGGCGCGCGCGCCGGCTGATCGATCGGATCGAGTCGTCGCGCCTGCTGCTCAACGAGCAGACCACGCAGGCCCGTCGCCAGATCGAGCGCCAGCAGATGGAGCTGGGCGAACTCCGCCTCGTCGTGGAACGGCTGCGTCGCAAGGCGGCGATCGCGGCCATGCCGCATGAAACGGTCGAGGGACCCGAGTCCATCCTGCCGCTCGACTCCGTCTCGCCGATCAGCGCGCCCACGCCGCTGCCGGCCTTCCGCCCGATGGAGAAACCCCGCGCGCCCGCACCCGCACCGGCGCC
>NZ_DASVNZ010000006.1:0-46895 GCF_036486225.1 Roseateles sp.
GATGCGCAGCGCCAGCGCGGCCGCGGCGGGCGAGACGCCCATGACGAAGAGGAGCGCCGCGACGCTCAGCGAGGCGCCCGCGGAGCAGCCCAGCAGATAGGGATCGGCGAGGGGGTTGCGGAACAGGCCCTGCGCGATGGCGCCGGCCAGCGCGAGCAGCGCGCCGGCCAGCCACGCGCCGACGGAGCGCGGGGCGCGGATGTCCCACAGGATCATGCGCATGGTGTCGCCGCCTTCGGTCCACGGGCTCCAGCCCATGCTGCCGATGGCCAGGCCCAAGGCGAGCAGGACAGCGCCGAGCAGCAGCAGCGCCGTCAGTTGCGCCGCGGTCTTGGCGGAGAGCAGGGAGGAGGCGCGCATCAGCGCATGCCCCCGGGCGGCGCGTTGAAGGGCACCGTCGGCAGCGGCACGGGACCCGCCGCCGCCTCGCGCAGGCAGCGCGCCATCAGCGCGGCCGCCTCCGACATGCGCGGACCGGGACGCACGAGCACGTCGGACTCCGACGGGATCCAGACGCACAGGCGCTGGTTCTTCACCGCGCGGATCGCGGGCCAGCCCGGGCGCTGCGTCAATCCCGCGGCGTTGCGCTGGCCGACCATGATGACCTGCGGGTCGGCGCGGACGATGAATTCAGGATTGAGCTTGGGGAAGGGGCCCAGCTCGGCCGGGATGATGTTCTTCGCGCCGAGCCGGGTCAGGATCTCGCCCATGAAGGACGCGGTGCCCGCGCCGTAGGGGCCGGCATCGACCTCGTAATAGACGCTCAGGCCGCGCGCGCCGGGCGGCAGTGTCGCGGCACTCTGCGCGATGTGGCCGTCGATGCGGTTCCACAGGCGGCGCGCATCGTCCTCCTTGCCGAGGATCTGCCCCATCTTGCCCAGCACGCGCTGGACGTCGTTCATGCTCTTGGGCTCCAGCGCGACGACCTTCAGACCCAGGCCCTCCAGCCGGTCGATGACGCGGGCGGAGACGCCGAGGACGACGACGTCGGGCTTGAGCGCGACCAGCGCCTCGATGCCGGTGTCGTCGAGCCCGCCCAGCCGCGGCAGCTTCTGCACGCTCACCGGGAAGTTGGAGAAACGGTCCACGCCGACGACCTTCGCGCAGTCGCCGAGCTCGCAGATGGTCTCGGTCAGCGAGGGCAGCAGACTGACGATGCGGCGCGGGACGTCCGGCAGCGTCACGGTGTGGCCGCGGTCGTCCTTCAACGAGATCGGCGCGGCGACGGCGCTCGTCGCGAAGGTCGCGGTGGCAGCGAACGCGCCCAGCAGTGCGCCACCGACGGCGACCTTGATCACCCCTTGCTTCCAGCGTTCCATCGACATCATCCGTTGTTCTCCTCGTTCGCTTCGTTCGCCGCATCGGCCGCGCGGGGGGTGTCGTCCAGGGCCTCGACCGCCCGGGTCCACGGCTGCCCCGCGACCATCAAGGTGAGCTCGCCGCACTGGCGCGCGACGAGCTGGTTGAGCCATCCGAGTTCGTCCACATACGCGCGCACCTCGCGCCCCATCGGCATCACGCCCCAGCCGACCTCGTTGGAGACGAAGACCACCGGCGAGGCCAGTTGCGGCAGCAGGCGCTGCAGATCGGCGCATTCGCCGCGCCAGTCCTCGAGACACGGCGCGCCGTCCATCGGCATCAGCCAGTTCGTCAGCCACAGCGTCAGGCAGTCGACGACCACCAGGCGGTGTGGCGAGGACGCGGCACGCAAGGCCTCGCACAGGCGCAGCGGTGCCTCGACGGTGTCGAAGCCCGCGGGCCGGTCGGCGCGATGGCGGGCGATGCGGTCGCGCATCTCGTCGTCATGGGCCTCGGCCGTCGCGACGACGGTGACGCGATGCCCCGGCGTGCGCGCCCAGCGCAGCGCGAGGCGCTCCGCGTGACGCGACTTGCCGCTGCGCTGGCCGCCGACGATCAGGTGATGAGCGGACATCCGGGATCTCCAGGGATTGTCGAAGTGTTGACCTTACCGCCTGGGCCCGCAGCTTCGGATCACAGCGAGGGCGAGTAACGCAGCGAGACGAACCAGGTGCGCGGCGCCTGCTGGTAGAAGTTGGCCGTCTGGTAGTCGCGGTTGAACGCGTTGTCGACGTTCAGCTGCAGGCGCCAGTCCTTCGCGAAGGCGTACTGCGCGTCCAGGTTGAGCAGGCCGTAGCCGCCCAGCCGGGTCTTGTTGGCCGCGTCGTCGAAACGTTGGCCGGAACCGACCACGCTGGCGCCCAGGGTCCAGGCCTGCAGCGTCGTTTCCGCGCGCAGCGTGCCGAAGCGCTTGGCGCGGCGTTGCAGCTGGCGGCCGCTGTTGGCGTCGGTGGGGTCCAGGAAGTCGGCCGTGGCGCTCAGGTTGACCGGACCCAGCTGCGCGCCGCCCTTCAGGCTGGTGCCCTTGAGCAGGGCCCGCGCGACGTTGCTGTAGCAGCCGGTCGTCGAGCGGCAGCTGCCGGCCGCGCCGAAGGCGATCAGGTCGGTGACGCGGTTGTGGAAGGTCGTGACCGCGAAGTCGAAGTCGCCCTGCGCCCAGGCCAGGCCGGCTTCGCGGTTCTGCGCGCGCTCGGGGCGGAGTTCCGCCACGCCGGCCTTCGTCGTGTCAGGACCGTAGACGCTGCCGCGCTGGTACAGCGTGGGCGCGCGGAAGGCGTTGCCGGCCGAGGCCGTGACGCGCCAGCCGCCGCCGAGCTTGAAGCCGGCCGCGAGACTGCCGGTGTCGATGCCGCCGAACTCGCTGTCGTCGTCATGCCGGCCGTGCGCCTGCAGGCTGAAGGCGCCCAGCGTGCCGAGGTAGCTCAGGCCGACCGCGTTCTGGTCGCGCGTGCCCTTGCCGCCGCCGACGAGGTCGGTGTTGACCAGGCGATCCTCGCGACGCTCCAGCAGGCCGTTGAGCTGGTGCTGCTCGTTGATCCGGTAGAAGCCCTGCAGCGAGGCGCTGCGGATGCGCGTCTTCGTCAGGTAGGGCGAGCTGGGCTTGGTCTCGTAGTTCTCTTCCGACTGGCCCGCCGACAGCTGGGTCGAGAGCGCCGAGGACCAGGTGGAGTTCAGGCTCAGCTTGCCCGCGAGCGTCTCGGTGACGCCGCGGTCGTCGGCGTTCTTGCCGGCGTCGTAGCCGGCGTTGCTGCGGCTCTTCAGGCCGAGGAACTCGAGGCGCTGGCCTTCGGCCACGCGACCGCCCAGGCGCAGGCTGCCGCTGTAGTTGCGCCAGCCGTCGGCGTCGAGGTTGTAGCTCTTGGCCGTCGTGTTCAGGTAGGCGTTGAAGCCGGTGCCACGGTCGAGCGCGAGCGAGCCGGCGTAGTCGAAGTCCGCCGAGCCGCCGCTGATGCCGACGTCGGCCTTGACCTGGCCGAGGTTGCCGCCGCCGATGCCGAGGTCCAGCTGCGTGCGGCCCGCGCCCTTGCGGGTGAAGATCTGCACCACGCCGCCGATCGCGTCGGAGCCGTAGAGCGCGCTGGCGGGGCCCTTGAGGACCTCGATGCGCTCGATCTGCGAGACCGGCAGGTTCTGCCAGCTGGCGCCGCCGGAGGACTGGCCGTCCACGCGCACGCCGTCGATGAGGACCACGGTGTGGCGGGTCTCGGCGCCGCGCACGAAGACCGAGGTCGTGTTGCCTGGTCCGCCGTTGCTGCTCATCTGCAGGCCGGCGACGTTGCGCAGCAGCGTGGCGATGTTGCCGAAGCCCTGGCGCTCGATGGTGTCGCGGTTGATGACGGTGAGGTCGGCCGCAACGTCGGACAGCTTCATCGGGCTGCGCGTGCCGGTGACGGTGACTTCGTCGAGCCGGCTGGCGGAGGCGGTCGACTGCGCGGACGCGGCCGGAGAGAACGCGACGAGCGTCGACAGGGCGGCGGCCATCGGGGTGAGGACGGGCAGCGAGCGGGCACGGGCGCGCGCGCGCGAAATGAACGGAAGCATGAGGAGCGGACCAACGACGGAGTTCAGACGCCTGCTCACCCGCAGGGCCTCTGAGAAACGGCGTCGCCGGCTCGTCGTCGAGTCGTCCTGGTGAGCACTGGGCACTCACGAAGGACGGACGCGATCGGCTGGAGACGCCACCTGTTGGCCGGTATCCGGGCTGGTGGCCGCTGCCTGTGTCCTTCCCAGCGCGAGCGCGCCAGTGGACGTGGGGACAGGCAGTGCCGGCTGCCGCCCGGTGTTCCTGGTTCAGGATCCCGGGCGTGCGACCGGCGGCCACTTACCGTTGCGGGGACAGCTCAGGTTGGTTCGCGCATCGGGGATGCGTCCGCTTCCTGATTCCCGTTTAACTGCACGGACGCAATGTCCGCACGAGCACCAACGGCGCGCATTCTAGCGAGGTGCGGACGTCGTGGCGCCGGCATCCGTCGTGGGCCGGGGCTGCAGTGCGCCGTCAGGCGTCTTCGAAGGCGCGGGCACCTTGGGTTTCTTCTTCGGCGGCTTCTTCGGATCCTTGGGCTTGGGCTTCTTGGGATCCGCCGGCTTCGCGGGCTTGGTCGCGCGCTGCGCCGGCAGACGGCCGTCGATGCCGACCGCCTTGGACGGGGCCTTCGCCGCCTGGCGTTCACGTTCCTTCTCGCGCGCGGCCAGGCCGCTGGTCTCGGCGGCCGTGCGCTTGCGCGCGGCCTCGGCCTCCTTGGGATCGACCTTGTCCTTCGGCAGCTCGGCGCTGCGGCCCTGGCCGTCGGGGCAGGGCGTCTCGCGCAAGTCGTGACCCTCCGGGCCGCACCGGTAATAGCCGAGCGTGCGCTCCTGAGGGCGCTCCTGCTGCGTTCGCTCCGGCGTCGATGCGGGTTTGGGCGGGTCCTGGCGGTCCTGCGCGTGCGCCGCGCCAAACATGAGGACCAGAACAGCAGTCGTCAGGATCAGGGCGGCGCGCGCAGGCATGTCAGTCTCCGGAGGTCGGGGGTGGGGCAGGAGGAATCGTGGGGGCAGGTGTTGCCGTGCCAGCAACCGGGGCGCCAGCCGTCGGCGCGGCGCCGTCGGCGCCGGGCTTGGGCGGCAGATGGGCCGGTCTGGGCGGCTTGGGCCGCGGCGGCTTGGCGTGCAGCAGCGCCACGGCCTTGGACATGTCGCCGCCGGTCATCAGCTTGAAGGCCTCGAGCGACTTGCCGATGCTGTCCTCGACCGCCTGCCGTTCCGCCAGCGGCGGCTTGCGCAGCACGTAGCCGGCGACCTCGTCCTTGTGGCCCGGATGACCGATGCCCAGGCGCAGGCGCCAGAAGTTGCCGCTGCCCAACTGGGCCTGCATGTCCTTCAGCCCGTTGTGGCCGGCGTTGCCACCGCCCTGCTTGAGCTTGTGCTCGCCGGGCGCGATCTCGAGCTCGTCATGGATGGCGAGGATCTCCTCCGGCGCGATCTTGAAGAAGCGCGCCAGCGCCGCCACCGACTTGCCGGAGAGGTTCATGTAGGTCATCGGCTGCAGCAGCCAGATGGGACCCGGCGCGCCCGGCGCGTCGTTCACGCGGGCGACCAGACCGAAGTACTTCGTGTCCAGCTGCGGCGAGGCCTTCAGGCCGCGTGCCAGCGCATCGATCCACCAGAACCCCGCGTTGTGGCGGGTGTCCTCGTATTCAGGGCCGGGATTGCCCAGGCCGACAAAGAGACGAATCATGGGGCGCGATTATCAGTGTCGAGCGGAAAAGCAGAAGGCCCCGCAAGCGGGGCCTTCTTCAGAGGGATTGCCCCGCGAGCGGGGACCTCCTTCAAGGGGGAGATGCCACCCTTAAGGGGGCTCTCCAGACAACGGACGCGATCCTCGTCAGGCGCGCGTCCGGAGACGAAGAAATTACTTCTTCTTCTTCTTCTTGTCGTCGACCGGGGCGGCTGCCACGACGATGACTTCTTCCGCCGCGGCCGGGACCGGGGTGGCGACCACTGGGTTCGGCTTGCCGTGCGTGACGATCTTGATGTGATCGGCCAGCTTCAGGTCGTTCACGTGGATCGAGTGACCCATCGTCAGACCGCTCAGGTCGACTTCGATGAACTCGGGCAGCTGTTGCGCCAGGCAGGTGATTTCCAGCTGGGTCAGCACGTGGTTCACGGTGCCCTTGTCAGTCTTGACGGCCGGCGACTCGGCTTCACCGACGAAGTGCAGCGGCACCTTCTTGGTGATCTTGGTCGTGGCGTCGACGCGCTGGAAGTCCACGTGCAGCACTTGCTGCTTGTACGGGTGCATCTGGAAGTCACGCAGCAGCACTTGCGTGGTCTTGCCGTCCACTTCCATGTCGAGGATGGAGCTGTGGAAAGCTTCCTTCTTCATGGCGTGGAACAGCGCGTTGTGATCCAGCTCGATGACGGCCGGCTCGCCAGCACCGTAAACGATGCCCGGAACCTTGCCAGCGTGACGCAGGCGGCGGCTCGCTCCGGTCCCCTGCAGCTTGCGCTCAAAAGCGACGAATTTCATATCAATCTCCAAAATGGACGGAGCGCCAGGATTGACGCTCCGGATGAAGGCCCCGCGACCAGGCGCCTTCGCGACACAGCCGCTGACCTTGCGGACAGCGGCCGGAACTCAGGATGCGATCAGAAGTTGTTGTTCTGTTCGCTGAAGAGGGAAGTCACCGACTCGCCGTCCGAAATGCGGCGGATGGTCTCGGCGAACAGGAAGGCGACCGACAGCTGGCGGATCTTGCCGCAGGCCTTGGCCGTCTCCGACAGCGGAATCGTGTTGGTGATGACGACCTCGTCCAGCATCGAACCGGCGATGCGCTCGATCGCCGGGCCCGACAGGATGGGGTGGGTGCAGTAGGCGAAGACGCTTCTGGCGCCGCGTTCCTTCAGCACTTCCGCCGCCTTCACCAGCGTGCCGGCCGTGTCGATCATGTCGTCCATGATCACGCAGTTGCGGCCGTCGATCTCGCCGATGACGTGCATGACTTCGGAGACGTTGGCCGACGGACGGCGCTTGTCGATGATCGCCAGGTCGCAGCCCAGCTGCTTGGCCAGCGCACGGGCGCGCACCACGCCGCCGACGTCGGGGCTGACCACCACCAGGTCGCTGTAGTTGCGGGCCTTCAGGTCCGACAGCAGCACCGGGGAGGCGTAGATGTTGTCGACCGGGATGTCGAAGAAGCCCTGGATCTGGTCCGCGTGCAGGTCCATCGTCAGGACGCGCTCGACGCCGACGGTCTCCAGCAGGTTGGCCACGACCTTGGCCGAGATCGGCACGCGCGTCGACCGCGGACGGCGATCCTGACGCGCATAACCGAAGTAGGGGATCACGGCGGTGATGCGGCGCGCGCTGGCGCGCTTCATCGCATCGACCATGATCAGCAGCTCCATCAGGTTCTCGTTCGTCGGCGCGCAGGTGGGCTGGACGATGAACACGTCGCGGGCGCGGACGTTCTGCTGGATTTCAACAGCCACCTCGCCGTCGGAGAACCGACCGACCACGGCCTTGCCGAGCTCGAGGCCCAGATGCGTGGCGATTTCTTTGGAGAGGGTCGGGTTTGCGTTACCCGTGAAGAGGACGGTATTGAGCAGCACAGCGGGCCATCCTTAGACTTATGGCCCGGTGGCCAACCCAGCGGGTCCCGGATTGAAACTGAAAATTTGGCAGGGGAGGAAGGACTCGAACCCTCGCATGTCGGAATCAAAATCCGATGCCTTGACCAACTTGGCGACTCCCCTACACCGGACACTGTTCGTGGAACAGCACCCTACAACCTTCAATCTTCGGCCCAGCCCTGCAAAGGGTGAACCGACAGACTGCGACACATTTTTCCGACCCAACCTTCGGGGAGTTTTTCGAACTCACCTTCCGGTGTCGCCTTGAGATTGCTCTCAGGGCCGGAAACTGCATCTATCTTTTCCGCTGCTGTCTGCATTGCATTCAGCGAGGGTCGAACTATAGCAAAAACTGCACTGCCTGAACCTGTCATACGAGAATTTTCGTAGCGGCTCTGCAACCATTCAAGCGCCTTCGATACTTCGTGGCTGGCAGCTTCGGCGGGAGGTTGCAGATCATTTCTGCCCCATCCTTCAAACAACTGCTGAACGAGTATTTCCGACGTTTGGTGATCGCGGGCAATATTGCCTTTGCGTCCACCCCAGCTATTGACTTCGTTACTCGGAGATTCTGTTTCCAGAACCTCTTCGCTGCGTCCGTCGTTCGCTGCAGGAAAGCCCGCTACTATAGCCACGCTTTCAGACCTTTGCAACAGCGGGCTGGAAAAAATGTCTTTGGTGGCGATGCTCGCCCCCGGCTTGACCACCGCGAGCCGCAGCTCCGGCACCTCGATCGGGGTCAGCACCTCGCCGATGCCTTCGACGAAGGCGTTGCGACCGCCGACGAAGAAGGGCACGTCCGCGCCCAGCTGCAGCGCGATCGGCAGCAGCCGCTCACGCGACCAGTTCAAGCCCCACAGCCGGTTCAGCGCCAGCAGCGTGCTGGCCGCGTCCGACGAGCCCCCGCCCATGCCTGCGCCCGAAGGCAGCCGCTTCTCGATGTGGATGTCCGCGCCGAACGCGCTGCCGCTGGCCTGCCGCAGCGCGCGTGCGGCGCGCAGGCAGAGGTCGTCCTCCGGCAGCGCGTCGCCGCGGTCATGGCGATGCAGCGCGCCGTCGTCGCGACGCTCGAAGTGCAGCGTGTCCGCCCAGTCGATCAGCACGAACAGCGACTGCAGCAGGTGATAGCCGTCGGGCCGCTTGCCCACCACGTGCAGGAAGAGGTTGAGCTTGGCCGGCGCCGGCACGTCGTAGAGCGCCTTGAGCGCCGGGCTCGGCGCCGCGGAGGGAGAGGAAGTCATGACAGCGGAATTCAGGGTGACGTCGGCGCGTCGAGTTTCAGGCGCAGGGTTGCCAGCGGTTCGGGCCCGTTCGGATTCATCCGCTGGGCGGAGATCAACTGGACGTCGAAGCGACGCAGGTCGACCTGCCAGCCGAGCTGCTGGAAGCCCGACTCCCCGGAGGGGCGCGACGGCGCCTGCGGCCACGGCCGCCCGCGCAGCCAGTCGAAGAGGGCCTGCAGCGGCAGCGTCTCGCCGAGCAGCTCCTGCGTCAGCGCGTCGATGTCGTCGTAGGCCCGGTCGCCGTCGGGGGTCTTCACCCAGGCCGAGCCGGGCTGCCACGACACGCGCGCCACCAGGCTGCCCAGGGCGGTGCTCATCTCGAGCTGGCCGCGGCGCGGATCGCCGAGCAGCTCGAAGTTGGCGTTGACGTTCTGCCCGCGCGGCTGGCCGCCGGCGCCGGCGGGCACGATGAGTCCGAACTTGCCGGTCAGCCGCGGCGCGGCGGCGAGCGCGGCGGCATCGGTCCCCGCCGCCTTGGGCAGCGAACTGCATCCGGCCAGCGAGGCCGTGCCGAGCACGGCGAGCGCGCCCGCGCTGAACTGCCGCCGCCGCATCAGGGGCGGACCTGCAGGCGTTGCATCGCCGCTTGCAGCGCCTCGTTGCCGGGATCGCGGCGCTTGGCGTCGGCGAAGATGCGGCGCGCCTCGTCCTGCTGGCCGGCGGCCCAGAGCACCTCGCCCAGATGGGCGCCGATCTCGGGATCCGGGCGCGAGCCGTAGGCCTGGCGCAGCAGCCGCTCGGCCTCGCCGAGGCGGCCGAGTCTGAACTCCACCCAGCCCATGCTGTCGACGATGAAGGGCTCGCCCGGGGCGAAGCTCAGCGCCTTCGAGATCAGGTCGCGCGCCTCCTGCAGCCGCTCGTTGCGATCGGCCAGCGAGTAGCCCAGCGCGTTGTACGCGTGGTAGTGCTGCGGCTTGAGCTGGATCACCTTCTGCAGCAGCGTTTCCATCTCCTGCGCGCGGCCCAGCTTCTCGGCCATCATGGACTGTTCGTAGATCAGGTCGGCGTCCTCGGGCGCCTGCGTGATCGCCTGGCCGAGCAGGTCATAGGCGGCCTGCCACTGCTTGTTGTCGCGCAGCAGCTGCGACTCGGCCAGCGTGCGGGCGCGGCGGTCCTGCTCGCGGTCGGCGGGCAGCTGGTGCAGCAGCTTGCGGCCTTCCTCGAGCTTGCCCTGGCGCGCCAGCAGCGACGCACGGCGGTAGGCGATGTCGAGGTTGCCCGGCGCCGCGTCGATCGCGGCCAGGCGCTTCTCGGCGGTCTGGAAGTCGCCGCGCATCTCCGCGGCCTGGGCCAGCAACAACTGACCCTGCTGCTTCGCTTCCCGGTCGGCCTTGTCCAGGCCGGCGGCGGCGATGGCGCGTTCGGCCAGCGGCGAGACGCCGGGCCGCTCGACCAGCTTCATGTAGCGCTGCAGCGCCGCCTCGGCGACGTCGGGATGCTGCAGGTCCAGCTCCAGCGAACCCAGCGCCAGCCAGTGGCCGGGCTCGTCGGGCGACTGCTGCGTCAACGTGCGGAACTCGCGCGCCGCGTCGCCGGGACGCTGGGCACGGGCCAGCGCGCGGGCGTAGGCCAGGCGCAGCGACTGCCGGTCGGGCTTGGCCTGCAGCTCCGCGGTGATCAGCGCCTCGGCCTCGGGGCGGTGCGGCAGCAGCTCCAGCGCCAGCAGCAGCGGCTCCTCGCGTTCCGGGAAGTCCTTGGCGGCGGCGCGGACGTGGATCAGCGCGGTCTCGTAGCGCTCGGCCTTCTTGGCGAACTCGGCCAGCACCAGCAGCGAGGCGAAGCGGGTCTCGGGCTTCGCGGCCGTCTCGCGCAGCATCGGCTCGAAGGCTTCCTGGATGCGCACCGGTTCCGGCGTGCGCTGGAACAGCGCGGGCAGCGCCGCGATCAGCGCGCCGCGGCCGTCGGCGGGCGTCATCGCCATCAGCGAGCGCAGCACCGGCGGGATCTCGGCCGGCCGGTTCAGCAGCGCGAGCAGCTGGATCTGCGTGCGGTGCGCCTCCAGCGAGGTCGGGATCGCCTCGCGCCAGGCGCGGGCGGCGATCACGGCCTGGTCGCCGGCGCGCGACTGCAGCGCGATCTGGACGACGCGGCGGAAGAGTTCCTCATCGCCGCTGCGGCGGGCGGCGTCGAGCAGCACCTGGAAGGCGACGCCGGGTTCGCCGCCCTGGAGTTCCATCTCGCCGATCAGCAGCTGATAGAACATCGGTGCGTCGAGGTCGGAATTGACCACGGGCGCGGAGGCCGCGGAGGCGGGCGCGTCGGCGGCGGCAGGCGGCGCCTCCGTGGGCGGGGAGGTCTGGGCGTTGGCGGCGCAGCTCAGGGCGAGGGCGGCGGAGAGCCACCAGCGGTGGCGCACAAGGGCGGGCATGTCGTGACTCCTGAACTGGGCGGGAAGGGCTCGCGGGGCAAACCGTGGGCCTCGGACCATTCTAGGGACCCTGGAACGAGGCCGCGCCTATGATCCCGGGATGCCCGAGTTACCGGAAGTTGAAGTTACACGACGAAGTTTTGCGCCGGCCATCGCCGGGGCGCGCGTGCTGGACGTGCGGCTGGGGAAACCGCTGCGCTGGCCGCTGGGCGTCGCGGCCGAACGGCTGGTCGGCCGCCGCGTCGGCGAGGCCTTGCGGCGGGGCAAGTACATCTGGCTGCCGCTGCTGCCGACGGGCGAACAACCTGGCCATGCCGACGAGGAAGACGGCGGCCTGCTGTTGCACCTGGGCATGTCGGGCTCGCTGGCGTTCCGCGAGCAGCAGCCACCGGCGGGACCGCACGATCATTTCGAACTCGTCACCGATCGCGGCGTGCTGCGGCTGACCGATCCACGGCGTTTCGGCGCGGTGGTGTGGTCGGACGGACTGGACGTCGAACCGGCCGCCAAGCTGCTGTCGCGCATCGGGCGGGAACCTTTCGATATCGAGTTCGACGGCGCTTATCTGCACGAAGGCTTCCGTGGCCGTCGCGTCGCGGTGAAGCAGGCGATTCTGGCGGGCGACGTGGTCGTCGGCGCGGGCAACATCTATGCGTGCGAGGCGCTGTTCATGGCGGGCGTCGACCCGCGCGCGGCGGCGGGCAAGCTCAGCAAGCCGCGTGCGGCGAAGCTGGCGGGCGCGCTGCGGCAGGTGCTGGGCGAGGCGCTGGAAGCCGGCGGCAGCACGCTGCGCGACTTCAAGGACGCGCACGGCGTGGCGGGCAGCTTCCAGATGCAGGCGCGGGTCTATGGCCGCGAGGGCGAGCCATGCCGCGCCTGCGGCACCAAGATCCGGCGCATCGTGCAGGGACAGCGGTCGACCTTCTTCTGTCCGAGCTGCCAGAAGCGATGAATCCCGATCCGCGAGCCGATTTGCCAGCCTTGAGAGACCTGACCCCGCCGATGACCGATGACGAACTGAGCGCCCGCGTCGAGGCGGTGCGCGGCGACTTCGCGCCACGGCTGCTGGCCTGGCAGCGCCGGGACGGCCGGCACGACCTGCCCTGGCAGAACACGCGCGATCCGTACCGGGTGTGGCTGTCCGAGATCATGCTGCAGTAGACGCAGGTGACGACGGTGCTGGGCTACTACCGGCGCTTCCTGGAGCGCTTCCCGGATGTGGCCGCGCTGGCGGCCGCGCCCAACGACGAGGTGATGGCCGCCTGGGCGGGCCTGGGCTACTACAGCCGCGCGCGCAACCTGCACAAGTGCGCGCAGGCGGTGGTGGAGCGCCACGGCGGCGCGTTCCCGCGCAGCGCGGCGGTGCTGGCGGAGCTGCCCGGCATCGGCCGCTCGACGGCGTCGGCGATCTCGTCGTTCTGCTTCGATGAACGCGTCGCGATCCTGGACGGGAACGTCAAGCGCGTGCTGGGCCGGCTGCTGGCCTTCGATGGCGACCTGGCCTCGTCGGCGCAGGAGAAGCGGCTGTGGCGCCAGGCGGAGGCGCTGCTGCCGGTCTCGCCGGAGGACATGCCGGCCTACACGCAAGGGATGATGGACCTGGGCGCGAGCCTGTGCGCGACGCGCAGTCCGCAGTGCCTGCTGTGCCCCGTGTCCTCGCTCTGCGCGGGGCTCGCGGAGGGCGATCCCACGCGCTACCCGATCAAGACGAAGAAGCTCAAGCGCGGCCAGCGGGAGAACTGGTGGCTGTGGCTGGAGCACGAGGGCCGCATCTGGCTGCAGCAGCGTCCGGCCGAGGGCGTCTGGGGAGGTTTGTGGACCTTGCCGCTCTTCGACGACGAGGCCGCACTGACGGCCCAGAGCGCGGCGCTGGGGGTCGCGGCGCCGGAGACGTTGCCGCGGGTCAAGCACGTGCTGACGCACTTCGACTGGCTGCTGCATCCGCGGCGCGCGCTGCTGCCGCGCGAGACCCGGCCCGCGGGCGAAGGCGTCTGGGTCGCGCGCGAGCGGCTGGCGGAGTACGCGCTGCCGGCGCCGTTGAAGAAGCTGCTGGACTGACTGTCGGGCATGCGAGGCGACCGGGTTCCGCCGGTGGGCGCGGGGCCTCGCTCCCGGTATGCTCGGGCGATTGCGTGATCGCACTAACGATTAGCGAACGAAAAGCGGTCCGCGCAGGTCTCAACCCCATTCAGGGACACCATGTCGAACGACGTCAAGCCGGGCCGCGCCGCGGCCATCAAGAGCGCACTGGAATCGGCCTTCATCGCGCTGCTGGCCAGCGGCGTGTGCCTGTGGTTCCTGATCAGCGAGACCCAGGCGTCCGACGACGGTGATCCGGCCAAGCTGACGATGCTGGCGATCGGCTTGTCTGCGGGACTCTGCGCGCATTTCGTCTACATGGCCATCGCGGCCAAGCGCGCGGAGCGCAACGCCACGCTGTGGGTGATCCTGATGGTGGTGCTGATGCCGTTCACCTCGGTGGTGCTGGGCATCCTGCTGTTCAACCAGGTGCAGGAGTTGGAGCAGCAGGCGCGGGAAAACGGCGGCGCGGGCAGCACGGCCTGAGACCGTCTTGCTCCCTCTCCCGCTTGCGGGAGAGAGGGGGTGAGGGCAAGTGGCCGCGGCGGTCAACGGGCCGAGCAGGCTGAGCGCGCTCAGCGCGCGTCCAGCTCCCGATGCCGCTTCAGCACCTGCCCGTGGAAGGCGAACTGCTTGGCCAGCGTCTCCACGAGGTACACCGAGCGATGCTGCCCGCCGGTGCAGCCGATGGCGACGGTGAGGTAGCTGCGCTGGTCCTGCGCAAAGTTCGGCAGCCACTGCGCGATGAAGGCGCCGATCTGGCTGAGCATCAAGCGGACCTCGGGCTGGACTTCGAGGTAGGACGCGACCGGTTCGTCGCGGCCGGTGAGCGGACGCAGTTCGCGGTCGTAGTACGGATTGGGCAGCACGCGCACGTCGAAGACGAAGTCCGCGTCGCTGGGCACGCCGTGCTTGAACGCGAAGGACTCGAACACCAGCGTCAGCGAGGACCCGCTGACATGCACCAGGTCGCGCAGCCAGCCGCGCAGCTGCGCGGGGCGGAGCTGGCTGCTGTCGATGACGGTGGACTCCATGCGCAGCGGCGTCAGCAGCTCGCGCTCGAGCGCGATCGCCTCCTGCAGCGCGCGGTGCGTGTCCGCGTCCGTGTTGCCCACGCGCAGCGGGTGCGGGCGGCGGGTCTCGGAGAAGCGGCGCAGCAGCGTGTCGTCGTCGGCGTCCAGGAAGATGGCGCGCAGCGAGACGCCTTCCTGGCGCATTTCCTTGATGTGCAGCAGCAGCTGCGGCAGCGAGCCGGCGCTGCGCACGTCCACCGCGATCGCGACACGGCGCCAGCCGCGCTGGCGTTCGAGGTCGAGGAACTGCGGCAGCAGTTCGGGCGGCAGGTTGTCGACGCAGAAGAAGCCGGCGTCTTCGAGCGCGTGCATCGCGATCGACTTGCCGCCGCCGGACATGCCGGTGACGAGCACGACCTCGCCGCGCGGGGAGGTGGCGGAGGGGGTGGCTTGCGTGGGAGGCACGGGAGCGGTGTTGGGGGCGCTCACGGCTTCACCTTTCTGTTGGGGGAGGCGTTGGAGGAGGCATTGGGCGACTTGCCGGCCGTGGCGCCGACGGGCGCGCCCTTGGCGGACAGCTCCAGCATTTCCTGCGCATGGGCGAGCGAGGTCGACGACAGCCGTTCGCCGCCGAGCATGCGGGCGATCTCGGCGGTGCGGGCCTCCCCGGCGATGGGGCGGACGTCGGAGTTGGTCTTGCCGTCCTTGAGCGCCTTGGCGACGAGGAAGTGGTGGTCGGCGCAGGCGGCGACCTGCGGCAGGTGGGTAACGGCGAGGACCTGCGCGCGCTGGCCGAGCTGCTTCATCAGCCGGCCGACGGTTTCCGCGACGGCGCCGCCGACGCCGGCGTCGATCTCATCGAAGATCAGCGTGCCGGCGCCGCTGTTCTGCTGGCTGGTCGTGACGGCGATGGCCAGCGCGATGCGCGACAGTTCACCGCCGGAGGCGACCTTGGCCAGCGGCCGCGGCGTGGAGCCCGCGTGGCCGGCGACGAGGAACTCGGCGGACTCCAGACCGAAGCTCTGCGGCTCGTCCTGCGGCAGCAGCGCGACCTCGAAGCGGCCGCCGGACATGCCGAGTTGCTGCATCGCCTGCGAGACGGCATCGGACAGCGTCGGCGCCGCCTTGGCGCGCGCGGTGCTGACGGTCTTGGCTTCTTTCTGGTACCGCTTCAGCGCGGCGGCCTGCTTGGCCTGCAGCGCGTCGAGGTCGGTGGCGGCGTCGAGCTGCGCGAGCTCGGCCTTCCATTCGACCAGCAGTGCGGCCATCTCGGCTGGCTGGCGGCGGTAGCGGCGTGCGAGCGTGACCCAGGCGGACACGCGCTCGTCGAGCTGCTGCAGCCGGTCGGGGTCGAGGTCCGCGGCATTCAGGTAGGAACTCAGGCTGTGCGCCGCGTCCTGCAACTGCGCCTGCGCGCCGAGCAGCGCGGTGACGGTGTCCTGCAGGCCGGCGTCGTAGCTGAGCACGTCCTGCAGCGCGGAGAGCGCTTCATCGGTGAGCGCCTCGGCGTTGATCTCGGCCTCGGCGATGCGTTCGAGCGCGCCGCGGGCGGCGTCCATCAGCGACTGCGCGTGCGACAGACGCTGGTGCTCCGCGTTCAGCTCGTCCCACTCATCGGCGCCGGGCGCGAGGCGGCCGAGCTCGCCGATCTGCCAGCTCAGGCGCTCATGCTCCCGGGCGAGGTCGGCCTGCTTGGACTGCGCGGCGGCGAGCGCCTCGGTGGCCTGACGCCAGTCGGAGAAGGCGGCGGCCATGGGCTTGCCGTCGATCTGGGCGAAGTCGTCGAGCAGCGCGCGCACGCTGACCGGGCGGGTCAGGCCTTGCCAGGCGTGCTGGCCGTGGATGTCGAGCAGGTGTTCGGCGAGTTCTCGCAGCTGGGCGACGGTGGCGGTGCCGCCGTTGATCCACGCGCGGCTCTTGCCTTGGGCGTCGATGACGCGGCGCAGGAGCAGGGATTCTTCGGACCCGTTGACGCCGGTTTCGAAGCCGGCTTCCTCGAGCCAGGGGGCGAGGAGGGCGGGGCGGTCGAATTCGGCGGAGATTTCGGCGCGGGAGGCGCCTTCGCGGACGACGGCGGCGTCGCCGCGGGAGCCGAGGGCGAGCTGGAGGGCGTCGATGAGGATGGACTTGCCGGCGCCGGTTTCACCGGTGAGGGCGGAGAAGCCGGCGGCGAAGTCCAGCTCGAGCGCCGGGACGATGACGAAGTCCTTGAGTTCGAGGCGGCGCAGCATCAGGTGTTGCCTTCGTTCCAGCGGAGTTTGCGGCGCAGGGTGGCGTAGTAGGACCAGCCGCGGGGGTGGAGGAAGGGGGCGCGGTGCTGGGAGCGGCGCACGGTGATGCAGTCGCCGTGGAGCAGGGAGGCGAGGGATTGCATGTCGAAGTTCACCGACGCGTCGCGGCCGGCGACGATGGTGAGGCGGACCTCGCCGTTGTCGGGCAGCACGATGGGGCGGTTGGAGAGGGCGTGGGAGGCGATGGGCAGCAGGACCCAGCCGCCGATGCCGGGGTGGAGGATGGGGCCGCCGGCGGACAGCGCGTAGGCGGTGGAGCCGGTGGGGGTGCCGACGATGACGCCGTCGGCGCGCATGTTGGCGACGAACTCGTCGCCGACGTCCACGCGCAGCTCGACCATGGCGGCGGTGGCGCCGCGGGAGACGACGACGTCGTTGAGGGCGACGCCGGAGAAGATCTGCTCGCCGTCGCGGATCACGGCGCCTTCGAGGAGGGAGCGGTGCTCGATCTCGAAGTCGCCGGCGAGGATGGGGAGCAGGGCGTCCTTGAACTGGTCGGCGGAGATGTCGGTGATGAAGCCGAGGCGTCCCTGGTTGATGCCGACGAGGGGGAGGTTGTAGCGGGCGACCTGGCGGGCGAAGCCGAGCATGGTGCCGTCGCCGCCGACGACGATGGCCAGGTCGCACTGGGCGCCGAGTTCGGCGTGGGAGAGGCCGGGCAGGGCGGTGATGCCGGTGCTGTCGGCGGTTTCCTGTTCAAGGGAAACATCCAATCCCTGGGAGGCGACAAAATCGGCAATCTCTTCCAGGATGGGCCGGATGCCCCGGGACTGGGGTTTTCCGACGATGGCCACGTGGCGGAAGCGCTTGGACATGGCGGGAATTACACCACAGCGATGTGCTGGGACCGGGGGTGCGCAGGGGGTGTGGCGCCGGGTTCTTTAGAATGAAAAACATGCTCGACGATCGCGCGAAGACACTGCTGAAGGCTCTGGTGGAGCGGTACATCGCGGATGGATCGCCGGTGGGGTCGCGCACGCTGTCGAAGGCGTCGGGGCTGGAGCTGAGTCCGGCGACGATCCGCAACGTGATGGCGGACCTGGAGGAGCTGGGTCTGATCGCCAGTCCGCACACCAGCGCGGGGCGGATTCCGACGGCGCGGGGGTACCGGCTGTTCGTGGACACCTTGCTGACGGCCAAGCCGGGCGGGTTGCGGGAGGGGGCGGGCTCGTTCGAGAGCCAGTTGTTGCCTGACCAACCGCAGAAGGTGATTGCCAACGCGGCGCAGCTGCTGAGCAGCCTGTCGAGTTTCGTGGGGGTGGTGACGTCGCCGCGCAAGACGGCGGTGTTCCACCACATCGAGTTCCTCCGGTTGGGGGATCGACGGGTGCTGGTGATCATGGTGTCGCCGGGCGGGGATGTGCAGAACCGGCTGGTGTTCACGGCGCAAGACCTGACCCAGTCGGACCTGACGGAGGCGAGCAACCGGCTGAACGCGCACTACGCGGGGCTGAGCCTGGATGTGGTGCGGGACCGGTTGAGGTCGGAGGTGGATCAGCTGCGCGGGGAGATCGCCAAGCTGATGAGCGCGGCGGTGGACGTCGGGCAGCAGGGGGTGACGGAGCACGAACCGATGATCCTCTCGGGGGAGAGGAACCTGCTGACGGTGCAGGATTTCAGCCACGACATGGGGAGCCTGCGGCGGATGTTCGACATGTTCGAGCAGAAGACGCAGCTGATGCGGCTGCTGGATGTGTCGGAGCGCGCGGAAGGCGTGCGGATCTACATCGGCGGGGAGAGCCAGGTGGTGCCGGTGGAGGAGCTGTCGATCGTGTCGGCGCCGTATGAGGTGGACGGGGAGGTGGTCGGGACGCTGGGCGTCATCGGCCCGACCCGGATGGCCTACGACCGCATGATCGAGATCGTCGACATCACGTCGAGGATGGTGAGCAACGCGTTGTCTCAAAAATGAGCATGCTCAGGTTCGGTTAAACATGCTTAGGTCCATGGGTAGAATCCGCGCCTCCGGTGCAACGCCGGATCGCAATGCCGCTAGGCATCGCACATGCGCAGATTCCCTAGGGGCCGTTAGCTCAGTTGGTTAGAGCAGAGGACTCATAATCCTTTGGTCACAGGTTCAAGTCCTGTACGGCCTACCACTTCTTGTTTTCTCTCCGTTGAGTACACAGTTGCCGCACCAGACCGATTTTAGGTCTGGGCGAATTGATTCACGGACATGGAATCAGGCGGAGGCTGAATTAAAGTATTCTCAGTTTCCAGGAGAGCTCATGGTCGAACCGATCCTGAGGTGGGCAGGTAGTAAAAAGAAGCTCTTGCCAATTCTCGAGCAGGCTACGCCAAAAACGTTCAGTCGATATATAGAGCCCTTTGTTGGTTCGGCGGTTAATTTTCTCCGCCTTAGCCCAAAGCGCGCCCTGTTGGCAGATCTCAATTCTGATCTGATGGGAACCTATCTTGCGGTTCGCAACCATCCCCGAGCGGTCTGGAATCGGGTCGCCGCGATGAGCAAAGAGCCTGAGTTTTATTATTCTTTGCGCGCGATTGATGCATCAACTTTAAATGCTCTTGATCGCGCGGCAAGATTTATATATCTGAATCGTTTTTGCTTTAATGGCGTTTATCGGACGAATCGACAGGGATTTTTCAATGTGCCGCGCGGTAGCGGTGACTTGTATGTTCCGGAATATAGGGTATTTCTGAACTTCTCTCGAAGTCTGCAAGCGACGGAATTGTGGTGTGGCGACTTCGAGTCAATAGTGTCGAAAGCGCGAAAAGAGGACTTTCTATATCTTGATCCTCCTTATGCGCTCGGCACAAAACGTGATCGCGGAGAATATGGGAGTGGGTCGTTCAAGGATATTGATGAAAGTCGACTCGCTGGCGTCTTGGAAATGGCTGCGAGCAGAGGGGCTAAAGTGCTTCTTTCCTACTCCCCTTCGCCATTTCTTTTGCATCGATTAAAAGGATGGAATGTGCATCCTATCGCGGTCAATAGGAGCGTCGCCGGTTTTGCAAGCTCTCGAAGGATGGCCCAGGAAGTGCTGATGTCGAATTATTCGTGGACTGCTCGCTAAGTTGCGCCTGAGCGCCACTAAATTGCCAAAGGTGAAAGGTATGGGTCTGCGTGTGGCGGTGATTGGCGATCCCCACTTTGCTCTTGATCTAGAGCCAGGTGGGCGCTCGGTTTCTCATATTCGTGTGAATGAACACGGGTGTTTTAAAGAGAATTCCGCTATTAATAATCCTTGGGTCGGGTTGCGGCAACTCGTCGAAGAAAAAGTCCTAACGTCAGATCTGCTTCTTTGCGTGGGCGATATCACAACTCACGCCAATCCCACCGCGCTAAAAGCAGGATGGAATCATCTCCAGGACATCGGTGCCTCTTTGGCAGTCTCAAACATTGCCTGCGCTACCGGCAACCATGACGTGGCATCCCGAGGGACAGAGAAGGAAATTCGAGTGAATCCCGTACGGGGGCTTTCATCCGTAATTGGCCCCATTGAGCAGTTGAAGCTTCTTGCCCCACCGTATCCAATAACCGACGCATTGAGACCGGGCCAGGAGAACTCCGACAAACTCCTTCGCGCAAAGAAAAATCGGAGTTCATACTTCGGAGATAATTTTGTGCTTGCCGAGTATGAAAATTATCGGCTTGTGGTGCTTAATAGTTGCGGCGAACATTCGAACGAAGTGCATCAGTATGAGCGAGGTACTTTCCCTCAGTCATCTCGCCTTGCTCTAAAAGAAGCGCTCGGCTTGGCGAATGATGATGGAAGAATAAACCTTCTTGTTTGCCATCATCCTCCTATGACGCACTCGGAACTTAATCTGGGGGCGCACGACCATATTGAGGGCGGTGAAGAGATTCTCGCGATGCTCGAGGAGCACGGCTCATGGCTATTGATCCATGGGCATAAGCATCACGCGAGAATAAATTTTGCAGCCGGGAGTTCCGGGGCGGCGATTGTTTTTTCTGCCGCCAGCATTGGCGCATATTTGAATGTCAATGAGCCGGGAATTAGAAATCAGTTCTATATTCTTGATCTGCAGGATGTCGATGGGCGATTGACGGGCACGGTGTCTGCGTGGGATTGGAATGTCGGCATTGGCTGGCGAGAATCCACGCCGAAAGGGGGCGGAGTATTTTACGGCTGCGGGCTGGGGTTGCCCGGCAGCATTGACGTTATGGCGACGGAGATCGCGAAGTCCGTTGATGGAAGTGGATCCATTAAGTGGTCCAAATTGGTCGCGTCGATGCCCAACTTACGATTTGCCAGTCCGAGAGATTTGGCAATCATGGAAAAACGGCTATCCCAAAGGTATAAAATTATCGTCGAGGTCGATGATGACGGCTACTGGGACGATCTTTTCAAGGGGAACCCATGAGTAGAGGGCCGTTTCCATTCCTCTCGCCTTTCAACGCGAAGGCGATGAGTTTCGAAGAAGTGGCTGAATCTTTCGTCGAGTCAGGGAAGTTCCAGGAGCTTGCTGGGCACTGGAACTCGCTGCTTGTCGGCCCGCGGGGAAGCGGGAAGACGACGCTTTTGAAGATGTTAAGCCTCTCAGGCTTAAGGGCCTGGAAGGGCAAGGATGCCGAAACATATCGACAGTCTCTGAGGTACACCGGCATTTATGTGCCGACCGATATTGCCTGGGGTGAGATGGTCAACGGTTTGGGGGACGGCAAACTTGATCCAGCATTCCGCGATATAGTCTCGGAGGCAGCCTTTACCACAAATGTCTTGCTGGCGACGACGGATGCAATCCAACAGAGGTTGCAGACGAACGCTAGCGGCTCAAATTACCGCGCGGTTTCTCTGTCTCCGGATAGCACACGCGAGTTTGTGGACGGAGTGGCCCAGCTTTGGAAACTCCAGACGCGTGCACCGTCCCTTCGTTCCTTACACTTGGCCCTCTCGACCCGCTTGCTTGATATCAGGCAGAAGGCGTCATTGGCTGCGTCGCGCGAAGAACTCTCGCTGGAAGACCTCCAGGGCTTGATGCCTTATGTAGGTATACAAGCCATCGAGGCAGTGAGCCTAGGATTGAAGCTGTTCGATGAGTTGATTGAGGAGCCGGATGGTCTTTGGGTATTGCTGCTAGACGAATTTGAAGTGGCTCCCTTGCCACTTCAACGGGTGGCACTTTCAGCGCTCCGTGCTGCTTCTCAGAAGTTACTTATTAAAGTGGCGCTTGCTCCGTGTGGGCCGCATACGTTGCTCGATATGCAGAGCGCAGTGCCAACAGAGAAGAACGACTATCACCAAGTTGAGTTGTGGTATCCAGACAAAGGTGAGGCGGACGATTTTTGTCGTCGAGTTTTTGAAGCGAAGGTGAATTCTCACGCAGCGTTGAGAGGTAAGGGGCCGGAGGAAATATTCGGCCGCTCGCAATACGCGATCGTGGATGAACTAGACAGTGGCGGGGATAGACCGGCGGGACACTCACGAACCGATGCTTGGTCAAGTGAATTTTTGAACTTGGCATTCAAAGATCAATCGTTTCAGGACTTTCTGACCAGAAGGCAGATTGACGCTCACGATCTTGATTCTTCATCGAGTACCATTCGTAAAATCGCGCCCGTTGTTGCATTCCGAAATGCTTATCGAGGGACAGGTGAGGGGAAAAAGCGAGGACGAAAGCCCTACGCATCTGCGTACTCAGGGTGGCAAGCTGTCTCTGCAATTAGTGAAGGAAACCCTCGCTGGCTTCTCTCGATGCTTACTGGAATGTTCTCCGAAGTCGCGGGTAGCGAGAGCTTTCCAATTGGAGTCGCAGTGCAACAGCGCAAGATTGCGAGCACTTCTGGAATCTTTGCGGAAATGCTCCGGACGGTGGCGGCTCAGCAGCAGCAGATTGTGACGAGTGTGCCAATATTTAAGATGTTGGAAGATATTGGTTCATATTTTCACGATCGAATAGTGAGCGGAGAATTTCAGGAAGACCCTCATTTGTCGTTTGAAGTCGACGATAAAGTATCTGATGACCAAGAGGCATGCCTGCGAATTGCGCTTAATCACGGGGCAATTGTCTGTTATGAACGTCCAGACGTTCTTGGCGGCTATCGCTCTTTACGCAATAAGCGTTTTCGCTTGGCTTATTTGCTTGCGCCTGTTTTTAAACTTCCGCTTCGCAAGTCCAAGCAGATCCGGCTATCGAGCATACTGGAGCGCGAAGAAAAGCCTATTCGGGCAAAAAATTCTTTGGAGACCATACCAAAGTCCGGGGACGTGCAAGGGAGTTTATTTTGAGCGTAGTTCTGCTTGAGAAAATTGCTTCTTCCAGCGTCTTAACGGCAATCGAGGAAGGCATGGAGGAGGGCGCGACGCTTATCAGCGCGTACGTCGAGAATAGTCGTTCGGCATGGTTGACCACGAAGTTCCCCGTTGCGAAGCGGCTCCATCGAATCGCGCTTCTCGATCAGCCAGCCGTCCGTCAGGCAGTGCTTGCAAATTTCAGAAGCCAGAATCCCACAGCAACGCTTTGTTCTCGGCTGGAGGCTGAGGTGGAGTTGGTAAGGTTGGCTGAACTTGGTAAGAAATCGGGTGCCCCATATTTCAGTATTTTGATTGACGTTTCTTGCATGTCACGGAGTCAGATGGGTTACGTGATGGCGAAGATAAAATCTATTGCCATTGATATATTGCCAGCCAAGGTGCGCCTCCTCTATTGTTTGGCTAAGTTCGTTCCTCCTCCAGAACAGCGTATTTCGTACAATCGTCGCGTGGCACCAGTGCATCAGGCATTTTCGGGTTGGACCACTTCGCCAGGATTGCCCCTGGAGGTTATCGTTAGCCTCGGCTATGAGCGCGGAAAGGCTGCCGGAGCAGTTGAGTATTTGGAGCCGAGCGGTCGATGGGTCTTTGTGCCGCGATCTCCAGAAGAAAATTACCTGAAGCACGTAGAGATACATAATAAGGAATTGCTCGGTGATCGGAATAAGAAGTTCCGTATTGATTACGATGTTTTGGATCCCGTTGCGACGTATTACTCCTTGTTGTCTTTAACCAAAGGATTGGCTCAATCTTCCCGTCCAGTGTTGTTGCCTTTCGGGCCCAAATTATTCTTTGCGCTCTCGCTTTTGGTTGCGGCCTGCGTGGAGGAGGCGGCGGTTTGGCACGTGGATGCGGACGAAGATGCCACTTTGGCAACGGAGTCTTCGCATTCGGCGGTTTTTGAATGCATGATGCTTAGTCCGTTGGTTTGAAGATGTCTTGATGCATGGCAATTTTCGCGTAATGCAGACTTGATGCTTCATGGAGTAGTCTACGAAAGTTTTTTGATCATTCGGGATGATCGTAATAACTAGAGCTCTTAAGAGTTGCACATGTTTCTTAGACGCCTCGACAGGTACGATCGCTTCGGAATTCGAAGTTTGTTCGAGCCAAGTTTGCAAGGGAAGCTTGGAGGGGCTTGGCAGAGTGGAATAGTGCAAACGCCAAGCGACAGCGGTAATTTTATTTTCCTGGTGACGCTGGGGGGGAAGCGCTATCACGACGTTCTGTATGAAGATGGCTACATTCGCTGGTGGTCTCAGGACAAGCAGCGCTTGGACATGCCATCAATTCAGCGCTTCGTCGCCCACGACTCTAGCCAGAACAATATCCACCTATTCATTCGTTGCTTGGGGCAGCGCGAGTACGTTTACCTTGGTCTGCTCGAGTACATACAGCACGACCTCGAAAAGCAGAAGCCGTGTGAGTTTGTCTGGCGCGTGATGCGTTGGGGTCTTTCGGGCTCCGATCTAACCCAATTGAGGCTGCCGTTTTCGCCGCCGCTAATGCCAGTGAGGATGCAGTCGAATCTGCCAATGGCTCCTGTAAAACTGTTGGAGGTGGCGCCTCCACGGCGCTTGGCGAAGCCGATCTGGGACGGTGCGCAGGGCTCGGCGACCAAGCAGACAGCAGGCGACGTGGACTGGGCTCTCCGTGACGAGAGAAATCGCAACCTTGGAGACCGTGGTGAGAAGCTCGTCCTTCAGCATGAGATCGCCAAGCTCGTGGACGCGGGCAGACAGGATCTCGCTGATCAGGTGGAACACGTCGCGCTCGTTGACAGCCGAGCGGGCTACGACATTCGTTCGTTTGAGGTTGACGGTCGCGAACTTCGAATTGAGGTCAAGACAACGGCGGGCCCAAAGTCTGCAGCGTTCTTCATCTCAGCCAATGAGGTGAGAGCCTCGGCAAAGTTTCCCGAGGAGTTCCGGATTTATCGCGTGTTTCAGATCCGGAGCAAAGACGATCAAGCGGGTTTCTACGTTCTGAAGGGCGATGTCACCGAAGTGCTCGATCTCGTCCCATCGTCATATCGAGCGCTTCCGCTTGCCGTCGACGAAGCCGATTGATCAAGCCGGCCTCGTCCCCTTGCAAACCGGCCACGTCGAACACGCATAAACCGCCTGCCCCGCCGTCGGCCCGCGCTTCAGCGTCCTCAGCACCATCGGCTGCGAGCACGCCGGGCAGACCACCATCGTGACGTCCGCAGCTGACCTTTGTGGCTCGGCCTGCGGGGCAGAGGAGGCCGCCAGCAACGCCGTCAGCTTCGCCCCATCGATGAGCCGAATGTTCCGCCCCTCCGCGAACGCCTGCGTCTCCTTGGTGAAGCTCCCCGCCGTCGCCACGAACCCACCCGCCGCGCCGCGCGCCGCCATCACGTCGTAGAGCTCCCTTGCCGCGCCCACGCCCACCTTGCGGGCCTTCCAGTGCTTGCACTGAACGAGGAAGGTCTCATTCCCGGTCTTCGACGACTTGCGCAGCACGAGGTCCGCGCCGCCATCGGAGCCGGTGCCGCCGATCTCGACCACGGTGAAGCCCTTCAGCCGGAACGCCTCGCCGATCTGCAGCTCGAACTGGTGCCAGGTCATGCCATCGACCGCGGTGGCGTCCTCGCCTCGCGCCGACCGCTCAAGCCGCTGCCTTCCCGCACCCGGCCGGAACACCGACATCACCGCCGCGCCCATCGCCGCGAGCCGTCCCAACAGACCCTCTCCCGAGGATCCCTTCTTCGTTCTGGCCATTTCGGCTCTCTCCCTGAAGACGTCCGTGGAGTATCGCTCCCCGATCTTCCTCAGCCCTCACTCGCCCGCCGCTTCAACTCCTCCAGCAACCACTTCCCCGCCACCCCCGGCTCCCTGTCCCTCGCATGCGCCGCGTAGATGGTCAGCCCCTCTTTCGGCGTCGGATCCTCGTGGATACGGAAGGTCTTCAACTGACCGCTCGCCAGCGGCTCGGCAATCAGATGCTCCGGCATCCGGCACCATCCGAATCCCGCCAGCAGGAAGTCCAGCCGCCTGCCCAGGTCGACGAAGCGCCACAGCCTCGCGCTCGCCAACCCGAAGTTCTCCCCCTCCGGCGCCACCGGATCCGACAGCACCAGCTGCACGTGGTGTTCCAGGTCCGCCGGCTTCGCCGCGCGCTTGAGCGACGCCAGCGGATGCGCCAGCGCCACCACCGGCCGCATCCCCACCCGCAGCAGCGGGTAGGCCACCACGTCCTCCGGCACCGCCGGCAGCAACAGGCAGATCGCCAACGCCGCCGACCCGCTCCGCAGCCGCCTCAGCGAGCCGCCCAGACCCTCCGTCGAGAAACTCACCGGCAGATCGGGAAAACGCTCGCGCAGCGCATGCAGGCTGTCGATCAGCGGCGCGGTCGGCACCAGCGGGTCGATGGCGAGCGCCAGCTCCGGCTCCACCCCGCCGCGCGTGCTCGCCGCCACCGCCTCGAAACGCGCGGCGCTCGCCAGCACCAGGCGCGCGTGCTCCGCCAGCACGCGTCCCGCGTCCGTCAGCACCGGCCGGTGCCCGCGACGGTCGAACAGCGCGACGCCTTGCGTCGCCTCCAGCGTCGCGATGGCCTGGCTGATCGCCGATTGCGCCCGCCGCAGCTGCCGTCCCGCCGCCGAAAAACTCCCGACCTCCGCGATCGTGACAAGAACCCGCAACTGATCCAGGGTGAAGGTGCCGATCATGGGATATCAGTTTTCGAGATGGACTTGATCGAAAGAATATCTCTTCCGCCGCTGGCTCCGCGTCGCTCCAATGAGACCATTCCCACTCCGGATGACCTCGATGACCCGACTCCTCGTCGTAGAAACCAGCACCCGCGGCGACCACTCCGTCTCGCGCCGCATGACCCGCCAGTTCGTCGCCGACTGGCTGAGCGCCCACCCGCAGGGCGAGGTGACCCGCCGCGACCTGGCCCTGTCCGCGCCGCCCTTCGTCGAGGCGTCCTGGCTGCAGGCCTACTTCACGCCGCCACCGCAACAGTCGCCCGCCATGAAGGCCGCCTTGCGACTGTCCGACGAGCTGGTCGCGGAACTGCTCGCCGCCGACCACATCGCCATCGCCACCCCCGTCTACAACTACAACGTGCCCGCCTCGCTCAAGGCCTGGATCGATCACATCGTCCGCAAGGGCCTGACCTTGGGCGTCGACGGCCAGGGCCTCGTCACCGGCAAGCGCGCCACCGTGCTGCTCGCCTCGGGCGGCGTCTACACCGAGGGCTCGCCCATCCGCGAGCGCGACATCGCCTCGCGCTACCTGCGCCTGATCCTCGAGGTGATCGGCATCTCCGAGGTCGCCGTGATCGCCGGCGGCGGCGCCAAGGCCGTCGACCTGCGCGAGCAGACCATGGACGCGTTCATCGCCACACTGCAGCCCGAGATCCGACGCGCGGCGATGGCCTAGCGGCCTGAATTGCCTGAGCCGCCTGAACAGCGGGAACGGCAGGAGCGCCAAGAGCGGCCTGAACGGCGGACGAGGGGAGAGCGCTCAGTCCTCCGACGCCAGCAGCAGTCCGATCTCCCGGCGCGTGCTCCTCACCGCCTGATCCAGCACCGGCACCAGCGCCGCCAGGCTGCTCCCCCTCGCCGTCACGAAGCGCTCGGCCAGATTGCCCAGCGGCGACGGCCCGACCTTCAGCCGATCCAGGTTGCCGCCCGCGTCCGCGATGCGCTGCCTCAGCACGCGCACATCGGCATTGAAGTGATTCGCCAGCAGCACGTCGCACCGGCCCGCCATGAGCTGCCGGATCCTCGTCCGGAAATCCCCGGACACGTACTCCGCCGAGTAGATCGCCCCCTTCGCCTGCTCCAGCGCGCGGCCGTAGTCCAGCCCCCGCACCACGCACACCCGCAGGTCCTTGAGGTCCTCCACCGCGCGCAACTCCCGATCGACCTCGCTGCGCGCGATCGGCCACACGCCGCTGACGAAGACGTCCTCCGAGAACAGCAGCCGCGACGACCGGCTCGACGACCTCCCGGCCCCGAACCCCAGCGTCCAGCCGTTCTCCACCATCGCCAGCATGCGCGGGACCGGCACCAGCTGGTAGTCCCACGACAGCTCCGCGTTGCGGCCGATGAGATCCAGCACCGGCTTGATCCGCGCGATGTTGATGCCCTCCGGCAGCGCGAGGGGCAAGGTCTGCAGCGCAGGCACCGCCGGCGCGGCCGTCGCCACCGTCGCAACGGTCGTCTCCGCACCGACCGCCAGCCCGAGCAGCGGCGCCAGCACCACCGCGCGCCGCCGCACACCACCCCCTCGAGTGGCGACGGCTTCTCCCCCCGACTCCTGCCGGTCCTCCCCCACGCTCACCCCCTCGACGCGCTGCATGACCACGATCGCCTTCTTCCGCGCCGGTGCGCCCGGCTTTGGCGAGGGAGGCTACCCGCGATGGTTGAAGGCTTGGTGAAGGAAGCGTTGGGGTGCGGCGCGCGGAATGAAAAATGGCGCCGCCGCGTCTTTTGTGCACGCTAGTTAATGAATGTCATTGGCTCAACGATTATTTGTCTCGAGTTGATGGTTGAAGTCAGTACTGCCGCCGATTTGAGTAATCGGGAATCTTCTGTTGCTGCGCCTATTCAGCTAAATAGGATTCGGGCGATGATTTCAAACCCTTTTGGCCAAGCGCCCAATATTTGTTCTCCGATCGAATTCCTGGGCCGTTCCGCACGGCGCCTGCTCGAATTCACGCTTCTGCTGCTCGTCGCCGCTGCCGCTTGTCTCCTGACCGGTTTCATCGCGCTAGTGCTCCTGAATGCCGTCGCCGTCGATCCAGCGCGGAGCCAATCGCCAGTGCTGAATCTTTCGTTGATGTGCCTTCAGATACTCGCCGCGCTTTGGATACTGTCCCTGATCAAGCGCGGATACTCGTTGCGCACGCTCTTTCAGATTCGATGGCATGCCACGGTGGGGCTGGCAATCTCCGCGACCGTGCTGATCGTGATCGCTGCGCTACTCGTCGATCTGGAGGCGATCTGCATGAATGAGTGGCACCCGATCAAGCCGAACCTGCACCCGGAAGTGTGGAGAACGGCCTTGGCGACGATGGCCCTGTCCGCCTTCTTCGAGGAACTGTTCCACCGGGCGCTGCTCCAGCCATTGATAACCAGGCTCTTCGCGAGCGAGGCCGCAGGACTCATCGGCGCGGCCGCGATATTCACGGCAATGCATGCGTGGAAGGACGCGGTGCTCGTTTTTCCCGGCGCGCTGTTGTTCGGCCTCGTCTTTCTGCACACGCGCTCCGTGGTCTGCACGACCGCGCTTCATCTGGCCATGAACGTGACGCTCGATCTGCTGAAGGGGCAGCACTTGATGGTGTCGCCGCTGCTCAGCGCCGAAGAGTTCGCACCGATGCGGCCCGCCATCGGTCTGGCACTCCTCCTGCTCACGATCGCCTTCGAGCTCCTGCATCGCAGCGCCGATCGACGCGCCGATCAGCGCGCCGATGGACGCGCCATGCGGACTCCCCCGAACGAGAGAACCGCAATCGACGGCGGCGCGACAACATCGGTGTGACACCACCTCGCTCGCTCCGATGCAGTCCCGCTCCTTCCCCTCGCTCGTCCTCGGCGGCCTCGCGTTCATCGCGACCGCCGCCCACGCCCAATCCACCGTCACGGTCTACGGCCGCCTCAACGTGTCGCTCGAACACGCGGACGCCAGCCATTCCCCGCGTGACCGCGCCATCAACCGCGAGTCCAACAACCGCTCCGTGATCGGCTTCCGCGGCGTCGAGGACCTGGGCGACGGCGTCCAGGCGCTGTTCCAGATCGAAGGCTCGCTTGCGCTCGATACCGGCGTCGGTCCGTCCCTCGCCAACCGCGACACCCGCGTCGGGCTGCAGACCCCTTACGGCTTGCTGTTCGCCGGCCACTGGGGCACGCCGTACCTGCTGGCCACCAGCACCTTCGACCCCTGGTATCCGACCACCGCGGGCTACATGGCCCTGATGGCCAACGGCTCCGCGCCGACCACCAACCACCTGACCAACACCGCCTCCTTCGACCGGCGGCAGCAGAACATCGTCCAGTACTGGACCCCCGCGTGGAGCGGCCAATCCTGGTTCAGCGGCCTCACCGGCCGCATCGCCTACGCCTTCAACGACGGCGAGGTCGGCCCGAACGGCGCCAGGCCGCAGCTCCTGTCCGCCTCCCTCACCTGGGACGAGGGCCCCTGGAACCTCGCGCTCGCCCACGAGCAGCATCGCGACTACCAAGGCCCGCATCTCACCGACTCCGCCACCAAGCTCGGCGCCGCCTACCGCTTCGGCCCGGGCCGACTCGCCACCGCCATCGAACGCCTGCGCTACGAGACGCCGCTCGGCGCCTTGACGCGCGACAGCGTCTACATCGCCGCCACCTGGCAGATCGGCGCCACCAGCCTGCGCGCCAGCTTCACCCACGCCGGCGAGGGCAAGGGCCCCATGGGCACGCGCGTCGGCTTCGTCTCCGCGGGCGACGACACCGGCTCGCGGCAGTGGACGCTGGGCGCGGACTACACGATGTCCAAGCGCACCGGCCTCTACGCCTATGTCTCGCGCATCGACAACCAAGCCCGCGCCGCCTACGACTTCGCGATCAACCCGGTCGGCATCGGCGCCGGGGAGAAGCCCACCGTGTTCGCGGTGGGGATGAGGCACGCGTTCTGATCTTTCACCGCCAACCGCCAAGGAGACCCGCCATGGGTGAACGCATCACCATCACGACGCCCGCCGGCTCGTTCGGCGCCTACCTCGCCCGACCGAGCGCCCCCGCCGCGCCGGCCATCGCGGTGATGCAGGAGATCTTCGGCATCAACAAGGACATGCGCGAGACCTGCGACTGGCTCGCCGGGCAGGGCTTCATCGCCGCCTGCCCCGACCTGTTCTGGCGCCTCGAACCCGGCGTCGAGATGTCCGACGGCTCCGAGGCGGAATGGAAAAAGGGCTTCGCGCTCTACCAGGCCTTCAACGTCGACACCGGCGTCGAGGACACCGCCGCCACGATGCAGCACCTGCGCGGCCTGCCGGGCTGCAACGGCAAGGTCGGCATCACCGGCTTCTGCCTCGGCGGCCTGCTCACTTTCCTCACCACCGCCCGTCAACGCTCCGATGCGTCCGTCGCCTACTACGGCGGCACCACCGAACGCTACGTCGAGGAAGGTCGCGACATCGACACGCCGCTGCTCATGCACCTGGCCGGCAGCGACGAGTACATGTCCGCCGAAGCCCAGCAGACGATCCGAGACACGCTTGCCGGCAACCCCGACATCACGATCCACACCTACCCCGGCCGCGCCCACGCCTTCGCGCGTCGCGGCGGCCAGCACTACGAGGCCGAGGCCGCCACCCTCGCCAACGACCGCACCATCGCGTTCTTCCGCGAGCACCTCGGCGGCGCCTGAGCGCGGATACCCCGAGGGCCCTGCGGCCCCTGCAGCCCGCCCGTCAGGTTCGTCGCGAACCGCGCAGGCTGCGGGGCCGTCCTGTCCCTCATGTCCTGCGCGGCATATCCATATGCCCGTTGACGGGGGCGACTGGTGGCAACATCAGCCCTTCCTACGAACAACGAGGGGCCCCATGAAAGCACTCCGCACTTCCCTGATCGCAGCCGCGCTGCTCGCCGGCGCTTCCCTCGCGGCCCACGCCGCCGACCTGCTCGACGACGTGAAGTCGCGCGGCACGCTGCGCGTCGCCGTCGAAGGCACCTATCCGCCGTTCAACTTCAAGGACGCCAAGGGCCAGCTCGACGGCTTCGACGTCGACATCGCCAAGGCGCTCGCCGCCAAGCTCGGCGTCAAGCCCGAATTCACCACCACCGAGTGGAGCGGCATCCTCGCCGGCCTGCAGGCCGGCAAGTACGACGTCATCGTCAACCAGGTCGCCGCCACCGACGAACGCCGCAAGACCTTCGACTTCAGCGCCCCCTACGTCACCTCCTATCCGCAGCTGATCATCCGCGCCAACGAGACCCGCGCGCTCAACACCGCCGCCGACCTCAAGGGCAAGAAGATCGGCGTCGGCCAGGGCAGCAACTTCGCCGAACTCGCCAAGTCCTGGGACGGCGCCGAAGTCCGCACCTATCCCGGCGCCACCGAGTACCTCCAGGACCTCGCCACCGGCCGCATCGATGCCGCCCTCAACGACAGCCTGCTGATCCCCTACCTCAAGGACAAGACCAAGCTGCCCGTCAAGGCCGGCGCCGCCATCGGCAAACCCGCCACCAACGCCATCCCCTTCCGCAAGGGCAGCCCCAAGTTCCAGGCCGCCATCGACAAGGCCCTCGCCGACCTCCAGGCCGACGGCACCTACGCCAAGATCTCGACCAAATGGTTCGAGCGCGACGTCAGCAAGCCGATCGAGAACAAGTGATCCGGACGGGCCGACGCGCAAAGCCGCGCCGGCCCTTGTCTCTTGGACGTCTGCAAGCCTTCCGCAGACGTCCGTCTCGCAGGGCCACGATCAGCGGCTCTGCGACTGCACCTTCACCTGGAGGAGCGCGTCGGCCGCGCCTGCCACGCCTGCCGGGCCCGCCGAGCCCGCGAGGCTCATCGCGATCCAGGGGCAGGGCGCGCGGCCTTCCGGCGTGCCCGCCCAGCGATCGCCGCCGCTCACCAGCGCGATCTCCTGCGTCGTCATCTCTTCAAACATCGTCAGCCTCTCGTGTCCTGTCAGTCGTGAGGATCCGCTCATCCGCGACCCCATGCCGCGGATGAACACGCATCGACCGGATCGCCTGGTCAGGCCCTTTCCGTCGTCGATGTGACCCACTCTAGGTCGACGACGCCTCGGAGAAACTCCCCCGCGAGGGGGCTTCGGCGGGGGCCACCGGAAGGGGGAGAGGCGTGAGCTCGCGCAGCATGCCGCGCTCCAGCACCACCACACGTTCCGCGCCGGCAATCGTGTCCGGACGGTGCGCGATCATCAGCCGCGTCAACGGCAGCTCGGCCAGGTTCGCCGTCACCGCGCGCTCGCGTGCGACGTCCAGATGGCTGGTCGCCTCGTCCAGCGCCAGGACCTTCGGCCCGCGATACAGCGCGCGCGCCAGCAGCAGCCGCTGCTTCTGTCCGCCCGACAGCCCGCTTCCCAGGTCGCCCACCAGCGTCTGGTAGCCCATCGGCATGCCGACGATGTCCTCGTGGACCTGCGCCAGCATCGCGCAGACCCGCACGCGCTCCGGGTCCGGCTGGGCGTCGAAGAAGGCGATGTTGTCCGCGAGCGACCCCGTCAGCAGCACGTCCTCCTGCATCACCGTGCCGATGCGGCCGCGCACGTTCTTCAGGCCCAGCTGCCGCATCGGCTGGCCGCCGTAGCGCACCTCGCCCTCCACCGGCTCCAGCAGCCCCAGCAGCAGCTTCATCAGCGTCGTCTTGCCCGCGCCGCTCGGCCCGGTGATGGCGATGCTGCGGCCCGCCGGCACGATGAGGTCGGCGTGGCGCAGGATCCACGGCTCGTGCGGGCCGTAGCGGAAGCTGACGTCGCGCAGCTCCAGGCTGGCCTCCAGGTGCGCCAGGTCGTTGGCCGGCACCTCGTCGGGCTCGGGCGGCTCCAGCGCGATGTCGGCCAGGCGCTCCGCGTGCAGGCCCAGCATGCGCCACTCGACCGCGTAGTCGATCAGCGCCGACACCCGCCCGGTGAACTGCGTCCGGTAGCTGAGGAACGCGAACAGCATGCCCACCGTCATCGACACGGCGCCGGCCTGCTGGCCGTCCAGGATCAGCCCGGCGCCGAGGTACAGCACCAGCAGGTTCTCCGCGCCGAAGAGGAAGGTGTTGGCGGCGTTCATCGCCATCGACAGTCTGGCGGTGCGGACGTCGCGGTTCTGGACCTCGACGATCAGGTTGCGCCATTGCGCGCCGCGCTCCTGCTCGCGACCGAACAGCTTCAGCGGCGTCATCGCGCGCAGGGTCTCGAGGAAATGCGTGTTCTCCCGCGCGGCGACGATCAGGCGCTCGGCCGACGCTTCCTTCAGCGGCCGGTAGGCGGCCCAGCGCAGCAGCGCGTAGAGCGCGACGGCGCCCAGCACCACCAGCGCCAGCGGCCAGGCGTAGACCGCCATCATGACCAGCGCCGCCGTCGCCATCAGCCCGTCGAGAACGGCCTCGATCGCGGCGTTCGTCAGCGTCTTCTGGATCGCCTCGACCGCGCCGAAGCGCGAGGTGATGTCGCCGAGATGGCGACGCTCGAAGAAGGCGACCGGCAGCCTGAGCAGGTGGGCGAAGGCGTTGCCGCGCCATTGCAGCGACAGCGTCTGCGTCAGCAGGATCAGCAGCCACGAGCGCGCCAGGCCGAGCGCCGTCTGTGTCGCCAGCAGCAGGCCGAAGCCGAGCACGAGCACCTTCAGCAGGTCGCGGTCGCCGGAGGTGAGGACGTCGTCGACGATGAGCTGGTTGCACAGCGGCGCGGCGATCGCGAAGAGCTCCAGCACCAGCGCGACCAGCAGGATCTGCGCCAGCGCGCGGCGCAGGCCGGACACCTGGCCGGTGAGCGCACCCAGCGAGACGCGCGGTACCGGCGCGACGGGTTTGAAACCGGCGTCCGGCGTCAGTTCGAGGGCGACGCCGGTGAAGTGGGCGGAGACCTCGGCGAGCCTCAGCCGCCGTTCGCCGATGGCGGGATCGAGCACGGTGATCACGTCGCCGCGGACCTTGGTCAGCACGACGAAGTGGCGCAGGTCCCAGTGCAGGACGCAGGGCAGCGACAGCTTGCCGAGCTGCTGCAGATCCAGCTTCATCGGCCGGCCGGAGAAGCCCAGGCCCGCGGCGACCTCGAGCAGGTCGCGCAGCGTCATGCCCTTGAGCGCGGCGGGGAAGCGGCGGCGCAGCTCGGGCAGCGTGGCGGCAGTCCCGTGCGCGGTCCCATGCGCGTTCGCGATCATGGCCAGGCAGGCCAGGCCGCATTCCGCGACCTCGGACTGGAGGATGAGCGTGGTACGGGGCGTCATGGCCGGACCCGCTTCGCCGTCGCCAGCAACGGCTCCAGCAGCCATTCCCAGATGCGGCGGTGTTCCAGGGTCACGTCGGCATCCAGCGCCATGCCGGCGCGCAGCGGCAGGTCGTGGCCGTAGGCGGCGATGTCCTCGCGGTCCAGCCGCACGTCGATCCGGTACAGCGGCTCGTTCGCCTGCGCCGCGCTCACCAGCGCCTGCGCCTGCCCCGCGGGCAGGTCCTGCGGCGCGATGGGCGTCGGGCTCACGTGGGCGACCTCGCCCCGCGCCATGCCGAACTTCTGGTACGGATAGGCGGCGTAGCGCAGCCACACCGGCTGACCCGGCTGGACGAAGCCCACCGTGCGGCTCGGGGCGTAGAGCTGGGCGAGGAGGCGTGGCGTCGTGTCGGCGCTCGACCGTGCCGATCCGCTCGATGCGTTCGCCGTTGGTGACCTGCCGGGCGCGTCAGGGGCCGGCACGAGGCTGATCAAGGTCTGGCCCGCTTGCACCGCCTGTCCGGCGCGCAGGGGCAGGGCGCTCACGCGGCCGTCGCGCGGCGCGGTGACGGCGACGCCGGCGCGGGCCTGCAGCTCGGCGCGCTCCTGGTCCAGTTGCGCGACGACGCGATCGAGCTGCGTCAGCGAGGTGGCCAGGCCCGTCGGAATCGAGGCGAGCTCCGCCTCGAGCGCCCGCGCCTCGCGCGTCAGCGTCTCGATCGCGCGTTGCGCGCCGCGCTCGCGCGCCCGGAGGTCGAGCAGCTCCTCGTCCTTCTGCTGCGCCTGGATCTCGGACACGTAGCCGTCCGCGGCCAGCGCCGCGTAGCGCTTGCGGCTCCGCTGCGCGAGCTCGACGCGCTGGCGGACCATGTCCAGTTCGTCGACCGCCTGGGCACTCTCGACGCGCAGGCTCCGGAGGCGGCCGGTGATCGTTTCCCGATGCTCGTCGGCCTGCTGTCGCTGCAGGCGGCGCTCGGTGGCCAGGCTGTCGCGCCGGGCCTCGACCGCGCGCAGGTTGAGCGCCGTCATGTCGCCGCCGTCGACCAGACGCTCGCTGCGCACGCGCACCAGGGCCTGTCCGCGCCGCACCTGGTCGCCCTCCTCAACGAGCAGCTCCTCGACCTGCCCCGCCAGCGGCGCCGCCACCTGCAGCAGACCGCCGACCGGCATCAGCAGACCCGGCACGCGCGCCTTGCGCGAGACCTGCCCGATCAGCGCGAAGGCGATCAACGCGACCGCCAGGCCCGCCGCGATCGTCGCGACCAGCCCCGCCTCCGGCCGTTGCGCGACGCGGATGCTCCCCATCCACGACGCCTGCTGAGATTCCCTGACCGCTGCCCGAAACATTCGTGTTCGCCCGTGTTCGTCCATATTCGTCCGTGGAGCCGCGCGTGCGGCAAGGGACCGGATTCTTCGGTGGTTCCGGGTGCTGCGAAGGTCGGCGGGGAGGGGGCTCCGAAAGAGGATTGATTTCGCCCTGGAGACATGCTCCAGGCGAGCGGACCGCGTCGACGATGACGTGGATGGGTCGATGACCCCCTCGTCCTTGTCGTCGAGGTCCTCAGAGGCGGGATGGCGGATGGCCGGTTCCCACCTCGAAGAGGGAGCGCCCTGCCGTGGATCCCCCAAAGCGGTTGGTGGCGATCGGGGAGCGCCGATCGATGTCCGCGTGCGCAATGGCGGCCCGGATGTGGCGCGGCGCCCACGCCGGTGAGGGCGGGGGCGCCGCGAAGGGGCCAGTCCTTGCCGGTGCGCTTACTTCTTGCGGTCCTTCATCTGGGTGGCCATGTACTGCTTGACCTGGTCGAGCGTGACCGAGCCGGTCTTCTGCGTGTCGACTGCGTCGAAGTGCTTGGCCAGGCGGGGCATGCCGGCCTCGGCTTCGGCCTTGGTGAGCTTGCCGTCGTGGTCCTTGTCCGCGGCGGCGAACCGGTCCTCGAGCTTCTGGGCGGGCTTGCCGCTCTGGGCCTGCGCGGGCAGGGTGGCGAGGGCCAGGGTCGCGATCACGGCGCCGGCCATGGCGATCAGGACTGCTTTCATGTGAACTCCGCTGAAGTGGAGCCCGCAGCATCGCCGCGGCAAGTGCTGCGCTTGATGCGGCGGCGGTAAAGCTTCGTCAACGGGCGTTGCGGGGGGTGTCGACATGAGGCCGCTCTCACGGCCCTGCGTTCACTTGCAGAACGAGCGGATGTCGCCTCTCGCGACCTCGCGATCGTGGTTGTCGAAGGAAGGGCCACCGACGCGGCGGACCGAGTTGTTCAGGATATCCCTCGCGAGCGCGCACCGATAGGCATCGGTTTCCTTGTTCTTCATGCCGATGGACTGCGGCGGCGGGATGTAGGGGCCCTGAGGCTGAGGAGGCGGCACATCCGGGGCCAGGCGCTTCTGCCAGGCTTCCACCTCCGATTGCGGTGTCATGGGTATCCGAGTCGGCACCGGCTGCGGTGGCGGTGGCGGCTTGATCTCGGTGGTGCGGCTGGCCGCGTCAGGTTCTGTCGGCTTGCGCTCCGAGTACTGGACCCGCCCATTGGCGTCCACCCACTTGTAGACCTGCTGCGCCTGCACGGCCACGGCCGGCAAGGTCAGCGCGACGGCGATCGCCGCCAGCTGCAGGCGGATCCCGAAGTCGGACCGCTGCACGTTCTTCTGCGCCTGAGATGCCATGGCGCCCTCCCTGAAATCGTTGATAGTGGTTCTTGTCGAAGGCACGGACTGTAGCCAGACCCGCGGGCGCCACCCATCCCTCCGTAGGGGTGAGTTGCAGGCTGTCTACACTGGCGCCCCCCGCTCCGGACCCCCTCATGCAAGCGCTCCTCGACGCCATCGCCGCTCTGACGCGGCCCACCGACGCCTGCCGCGTCTTCCACGGCCGCGGCGGCCGGTTTCCCGGCTGCGAGCAATGGGCGCTGGACGCCTACCCGCCGGTCTTCCTGCTGACCAGCTTCGCGCCGGTGACGGAGGAGGAACTGACCCGCATCGGCGACGCCCTCGCCGCGCGCTGGGCCGAGATCGCCCCGGGCGAGCCACTGCACTGGCTCTTCCAGCACCGCGACGAGAACCGGCCCACGAACCGCCTGATGGCCGGCGCGCTGCCCGACGACCATGTCGTCGAGGAAGACGGCGTGCGTTTCCATGTCAATTTGCCGCACGGCCAGAACCACGGCTTCTTCCTCGACATGGCCGCAGGCCGCCGCTGGGTGCGGCAATGGGCGCAGGCGCATCCGGGCGGCTCGGTGCTCAACCTCTTCGCCTACACCTGCGCGTTCTCGGTCGTCGCGCGGCATGCCGGCGCCGGGACCGTGGAGAACTACGACATGGCGCGCGGCCCGCTCTCGACCGGGCGACGCAACCACCAGCTCAACGGCGTTCAGGACCACGCCGCCTTCCACGCGCACGACATCTTCAACTCGTGGGGAAAGATCCGGCGCGGCGCGCCCTACGACCTCGTCGTGCTCGACCCGCCGAGCTACCAGAAGGGCAGCTTCGTCGCGACCAAGGACTACGCGCGCCTCGCGCGCAAGCTGCCCGAGCTGCTCGCGCCCGGGGGCCATGCGCTCGTGTGCCTGAACACGCCCAAGCTGGGCACCGGCTTCCTGCGCGACCTCCTCGCCGCCGAGGCGCCCGGGCTCGAGTTCATCGAACGCGTCGCCAACCCCGAGACCTTCGCCGACGTGTCGGACGAGCGCGCGCTGAAGGTGCTGGTCTACCGGCAACCGGCGGCATGAACGCCTGAGGTCCGCTACCGGCCGGCGCTCCGATCCGCGTCTACCATCGGTGCTCATCCATCGTCACGGTCACCGACCAGGGAGCGCACCCATGGGCCTGTATGCCAGTTTCCGAGCCATCGACGAACAGACCGCCGAGTCCCTGCAGGACGATCCAGACACCGTCGAGCGCCTGCTCGGCGAGGAGGACGAGGCGGAGGATCCGGCGCCGCTCGCCATCGTCGACGTGGACAAGGCCTGGCACGGCCTGCATTTCCTGCTGACGTCCATCGCCGAATCGTCCGGCGCCGGCGAGGACGCGCCGCTGGCGCAGGCGATCCTCGGCGGCGAGCCGCTGCACGAGGACGAGGACGTCCGCGTGATGACGGCCGCCGAGGTGCGCGCCGTCGCGGCGGCGCTGGCGGTGATCACCGAGGAGCAGCTGCGCGACGCCTTCGATCCCGAAGCGATGTCCGCCGCCGACATCTACCCGGACATCTGGGTGCGCGACGGCGAAGAGGCCCTGGACTACCTGCTCATCCACTTCCCGACGTTGGTCGGGTTCTACCGGACGAGCGCCGACAGCGGCCACGCCGCCTTGCTGCGCATCTGCTGAGCATCTGCTGAGCAGAGGCTGAGAGAGGCGCGTCAGAAGCTCCTCGCCTCGATCGCCTCCCTGACGCGGTCGAGCGCGACGCGCAGCCGCGCGATGTCCACCGACCCGAGTGCCAGCCGGATCGCGTGCGGCACCTGCTTCGTCGTGGCGAAAGGCTCCGCCGTCGACACCGACACCCGCTCGTGCTGCAGCGCCATCGCGACCTGGTCCGCGCGGACCTCTTCGCCCAGCGGCAGCCACACGAAGTAGGACGACGGATGCCCGACGCGTTTCATCGCGCCCAGCCGTTCGGCGACGAGCCGCTGCCGCCGCTTCGCGTCCTCGCGCTTCTCCGTTTCGAGCCGTGAGACGGTGCCGTCCTCGAGCCAGCCGGCGGTGATCGCGGTCATCACACCCGGCGTGTTCCAGGTCGTCGCGCGGATCGCGCGTTCGAGCGCGTGGACGCGGTCCGCCGGCGCCACCGCGAAGCCCACGCGCAGCCCCGCCGCGACGCTCTTCGAGAAGCCCGAGACATACACGGTCCGCTCCGGCGCCAGCATGGCCAGCGGCGGCGGCGGTTCCTCGGCGAGGTAGGCGTAGGCGCCGTCCTCGAGGATCAGCAGGTCGTGCCGCCGCGCGAGCGCCACCAGCTCGCGGCGTCGCGTCGCGGCCATCACCCAGCCCAACGGGTTGTTGAGCGTCGGCATCGTGTAGATCGCCTTCACGCGGCGGCGCCGGCACAGCGCCTCCAGCGCGTCGAGGTCGGGCCCGGCGCCGGCCGCCGGCACCGGCGCCAGCTCCAGCCGCTGCATCTCTGCGAGCAGGCGGAAGCCGGGATAGGTCAGCGCGTCCACGGCGACGACGTCGCCCGGCTCCAGCAACGCCATCAAGGTCACGGCCAGACCGTGCTGCGCGCCGTCGACGATCAGCACCCGGTCGCCCTCGACCGCCAGACCGCGCCGGGCCAGATGGCGCGCGATCGCCGCGCGGTCCGCCGGACGGCCGCCATGCGGCTGGTAACGCAGCAGTGCTTCCAGGTCGCCCGCGCCGGCCAGTTGGCGCAAGGCACCGCGCAACAGCTCGGCCTGGCCTGGCAGCGACGGGTAGTTGAAGCTCAGGTCGACCATGTCCGCCGCGACCGCGTCCAGGTCGACGCCCTGGCCCGTCGCGAGCGCCGTCTCCTTGACGAAGGTGCCGCGGCCGGTCTCGCCGCTGATCAGGCCCATCGCCTGCAGCTCCGCGTACACGCGCGTCGCCGTCACCAGCGCGAAGCCCTCGCGTCCCGCGAGTTCCCGGTGCGTCGGCAGCCGCGCGCCCGCCGGCAGCACGCCGGTCCGGATCTCCGCCGCCAGCCGGTCCACCACCGCCTTGTACCTGGGCTGCGCCATGCGTCCTCGCCTGTATCCATGACAATTCTTTGATTGTATTGAGAGGGTCGCCTACGCTGCGTCCTCACTCCCCATCGAGGCACCGAGGACATGGACACCGCATCGCGAGGCTGGCTCAACGGATTCATCGGCATGCTGATCTTCAGCGGCTCGCTGCCGGCGACGCGGGTCGCCGTGGCGGACTTCGATCCGGTCTTCCTCACCGCCGCGCGGGCCACGATCGCCGGCGCGCTGGCGCTGCTGGCCTTGTGGCTGCTGCGGGCGCCGCGTCCGACGCGCGTGCAGGCGGTGCCGCTGGCCATCGTCGCGGTCGGCGTCGTCATCGGCTTCCCGCTGCTGACGGCGCTGGCGCTGCAGCATGTAACCTCGGCGCACTCGGTCGTGTTCATCGCGCTGCTGCCGCTGTCGACGGCCGCCTTCGGCGTGCTGCGCGGCGGCGAGCGGCCGCGGCTGGTGTTCTGGATCTTCTCGATCCTCGGCAGCCTGCTGGTCATCGGCTTCGCGGCGGGGCAGGGACTCACGGCATCGCCGGCGGGCGATCTGCTCATGCTCGCGGCCATCCTCGTCTGCGGGCTGGGTTACGCGGAAGGCGCCAAGCTCTCGCGCACGCTCGGCGGCTGGCAGGTGATCTGCTGGGCGCTGGTGCTGTCGCTGCCGGCGATGCTCGCGCTCGCGCTGTGGCGCTTGCCGGCCAGCGTCGCCGGCGTCGGCGCGCCGGCGTGGATGGGGCTGGGCTACGTGTCGCTGTTCAGCATGCTGATCGGTTTCGTGTTCTGGTACCGCGGCCTGGCACAGGGCGGCATCGCCGCCGTCGGTCAGCTGCAGCTGCTGCAGCCGCTGTTCGGCCTCGCGCTCGCGGCCGGGCTGTTGCGGGAATCGGTGAGCCCGGCGATGCTCGCGGTCACCGTCGCCGTCATCGGATGCGTCGCCGGAGCGCGGCGCTTCTCGCGCGCCCGCTGACCGGCCTCGGAAGTCTCCCTTGCCCGCCACCGCCGCCGGTGGATCGGGCAAAAGTCCCGTCGCATCAGGCAAGCCATGACCCCTCGCTCCTTCCTAGACTGCTCGGGGTCACGACGCAGCAATCAGGAGATGGACATGGGTGCTCGCTTCGCATGGGATTCCTCTTGGTCCGGGTCGCTGTCATCGCCCTGCGCGATGGCGTGCACGGCGGTGTTGGGGATGGCGCTGGCGACGCCGCTCGTCCACGCGTCCGACGGGCCGGGCCACTTCACGCCGACGCCGATCTCGGCGACGCCGGACCGGCAGGAAGGGCTCGCCGCGTTCGCGCAACTGGAGCGGGTGCTGAAGCACCCGCGATGTCTGAACTGTCACGTGCCGGACTCCCCGTTGCAGGGGGACTTCAGCCGTCTGCACTACCCGCCGGTGCAGCGCGGCGCCGACGGCAAGGGCGTCGCGCCGCTGCAGTGTTCGACCTGCCACTCGACGCAGAACAGCCCGCTCCCTCACGCGCCGCCGGGTCTCGAGACCGACGGCAAGCCCGGCTGGCATATGCCGCCGGCAAACATGAAGATGAACTGGGTCGGCCTGCAGGGCGCGGCCCTGTGCAAGGTCTTCCGGGAGCCGAAGACCAACGGCAACCGTTCTCTGGCGATGCTGGAGCAGCACATGCTCACCGACCACCTCGTCGCGTGGGGCTGGAAGCCCGGCCCCGGCCGCGCGCTGCCGCCGCTGGACAAGGCCGCTTTCGACGGGCAGGTCCGGGCCTGGATCCGCAACGGCGCGCCCTGCGACGCCACCGAACCGCTGCGCAAGTCCGTCGGCACCACGAAGGCCGACGCGACGCAAGGCGTGGTCGAGCACCTGCGCGCGCTCGCCAGCACCACCACCACTACCAACACCACCAACGACCAGCAAGCTTCGAGGAGCCAGCCATGATTTCGTTCCGTCTCAACGGACAGGCGCAACAAGTCGACGTCCCGGGCGACACGCCGGTGCTGTGGGTCCTGCGGGACACGCTGGGCATGACCGGCACGAAGTTCGGTTGCGGCATCGCGGTCTGCGGCGCGTGCACGGTGCACATCGACGGCGAGCAGCGCCGCGCCTGCGTCACGCCGATCGAGTCGGTCGCCGGCCAGCAGATCACCACGATCGAGGCCATCGGCGGCGACCGCATCGGGCTGGCCGTGCAGGACGCGTGGGTCAGGCACGACGTCGTGCAATGCGGCTACTGCCAGAGCGGCCAGATCATGGCCGCGGTGGCGCTGCTCAAGACCAATCCCAAGCCCAGCGACGCCGACATCGACGCCGCCATGAGCGCCAACCTCTGCCGCTGCGGCACCTACGTGCGGATCCATGCCGCCGTCAAGGACGCCGCGCTCGCGCTGGCCTGAAGGAGCACGACATGCGACCCATGTTCCAGTACCTGAGCGGCGAGTTGCCTGAGGGCATCGAGGATGCCGCCGGTTCCCCCGACGCTGCGACCGGCGAAGTCAGCGAGATGCGCGGTCTTGGCCGTCGCGTTTTCCTGAAGATGAGCCTGGCTTCCGGCTTCGCGCTGTACGCGACCGGCGCCGGCGCGCAGGAGGCCGCCGGGAGCGGTGCTTCCGCCGCGAGCGCGCCCGGTGGCGCAGGCGCGCCGGAGGGCCTCAAGCCCTTCCAGCAGCCGTCGGCCTTCGTCGCGATCGACGGCGACGGCATCGTCACGGTGACGATCGGCAAGATCGACTTCGGCCAGGGCGTGCAGACGGCGTTGCCGATGCTCGTGGCCGAGGAGCTGGACGCGGACTGGAGCAAGGTCCGCTGCGAGCTCGCGCCGGCGGGCGAGGCCTACAAGGATCCGTTCTTCCACATCCAGATGGTGGGCGGCTCGACCAGCATGAAGGCGTCGTGGCAGCAGTACCGTGAGATCGGTGCGCGGCTGCGCGCGATGCTCGTGGCGGCCGCGGCAAAGCAGCTGAACACGCTGGCCGCGCAATTGCGGACCGATTCGGGCAGCGTCGTCGCGCCGGACGGCCGGCGGCTTGGCTACGGCGTGCTGGCGCAGGCGGCGTTCGCCGAGCCGGTGCCGGCGACCGTCAAGCTCAAGGAGCCGTCGCAGTTCAAGCTGATCGGCAAGCCGACGAGTCGCCTCGACGCGCGCGCGAAGTCGACGGGGCGGCAGGACTTCGGCATCGACGTCAAGCTGCCGGACCTGCGCACGGTGGTGATGGTCCACCCGCCGGTCTTCGGCGGGAAGGTGGCGAGCTTCGATGCGGCGGCTGCGCTCGCGGTGCCCGGCGTCGAGGAGATCATCCAGGTCCCGCTCAGCAGCGGCGCGACGGGGCTCGCGATCATCGCCAACGGCTTCTGGCCCGCGCGCAAGGCGCGCGAGCTGGTGAAGGTCGAGTGGGACCTGAGCGGGCTGGAGCGCGTCGACAGCGCGGCGCAGCTCGAGCAGTTCCGCGCGCTGGCGAAGCAGCCCGGCGCGTCAGTGCAGAAGGCCGACACGTCGGCGCTGGAAGCCAAAAGCGCGGCGACGGGCGCGGCGAAGGGCGGCAAGGCGGCGCCGGGCCGCATCACGGCGGAGTACACCTTCCCGTACCTGGCCCACACGCCGATGGAGCCGCTGAACTGCACGATCGACTTCCGCGGCGACCGCTGCACGGTGTGGGTGGGCTCCCAGTTCCAGACGGTGGACCAGGCGCAGGTGGCGGGCGTGCTCGGCCTGAAGCCGGAGCAGGTCACGCTGAACACGATGACCGCGGGCGGGGGCTTCGGTCGCCGCGCGACGCCGACCTCGGACTACCTCGTCGAAGCCGCGCAGGTGGCCAAGGCGCGTCATGCCGCGGGCAGGCGCGGTCCGATCAAGATGATCTGGACGCGCGAGGACGACGTGCGCGGCGGCTACTACCGCCCGACGCATCTGCACCGCGTCGAGATCGCGCACGACGGCAAGGGCCTGGTCCTCGCGTGGAAGCATGTGATCGTGGGCCAGTCGATCACGATGGGCACGCCGTTCGAAGGCTTCATGGTGAAGGGCGGCGCCGATGCGACGATGACCGAAGGCGTCGCCGAGAGCGCCTATCCGTTCCCGATCGCGCTGGACGTCCACCATCCCAAGGTCAACGTGCCGGTGCTGTGGTGGCGCTCGGTGGGGCACACGCACACGGCCTTCGTGATGGAGACGCTGGTCGACGAGCTGGCGCGCGCCGGCAAGATCGATCCGGTGGCGTACCGGCGGCAGCTGCTCGCCAAGCATGCGCGGCACATCGCTGCGCTGGATCTCGCGGTCGAGAAGTCCGGCTACGGCAAGACCCGGCTGGCCAAGGGCCATGCGTGGGGCGTGGCGGTGCACGAGTCCTTCAACACGGTGGTCGCCTACGTGGTCGAGGTGTCGATCAAGGACGGCCGGCCGGTGCTGCACAAGGTCACGGCGGGCGTGCACTGCAACCTCGCGGTGAACCCGCGCACGATCGAGGCGCAGGTGCAGGGCGCGCTGGTGATGGGCGTGGGCATGACGCTGCCGGGCGCGCAGATCACCTTGAAGAACGGCGAGGTCGAGCAGGGCAACTGGAACGACTACCGCGTGCCCAGCCATGTGGACGCGCCCAAGGTGGACCTGCACGTCGTGCCGTCGGCGGATCCGCCGACCGGCATGGGCGAGTGCGGCGTCCCGCCGATCGCGCCCGCGATCGCGAATGCGATGGCGGCGCTGACGGGGAAACGCATACGGAGTTTGCCGTTTCCAGTGTGATCAAGCGAGTGTCGGCCGCCACCTCCTCCCTTGTTGCGCGAGCATCTGGAAGTTCTGCGAATCAAGCGAATGACTCGGCGGTCGCTCTCTCCTGCTGCTCCTCGCCTGGGTCGCGCTCTGGGACACCGCCGACCTCGCCAGGCAGGCTCCAGGTCTTGAACAGCATGTAGGTGCCGAACAGTCCTGTCAGGCGTTCGTGCTCTTCTTCCTTCCAGATCTTCTGGAGTTTCTCCACCATCACCTTGGCAGGAGCCGCCTGATCGGGACGCGCTGCCGACGCAGCGGAGCGCATCACCCGCAGGGTACGCATCCGGGCAAGCGCGCTGAGAATGTGGCGTTCGCCGTCGTTCTTGAAATACAGAGAGAGGGCCATGCCAAAGGCCAATGCGCATTTCAGAACGTCCGGTCCATCGGGCGGGATCTTGAAGTACGCCAGGTAGTGTTCGATCAGGCCCCAAGTCGATGCCAGCTTGTAGTGAGGACTGGCCTCCGTGATCAAAGCATCTTTGGTGAACCCCATGACGCCAGCCATGTAGAGCTCGGCCAAGGTGCCGGCCGCACCCGCGTCGTCGGCGTTGGAGATCGACGTGTGAGCGTTCAGAGCGCGGAAATCGAGGTCCAACGGCACCGGGTCTGCGAACGCGTTGCCCAGAGCGAAAATCAGGCGACAGAATTCGCTCGTTGCCGATGCGGCCACGGTCAGCGGTCCGACACCGCGTTCAAAGTCAGAGCGGTCCATGAAAGGAAGAAAGGCACGAAGCCCGAGCCCCTGCTGAATCAGAGCTTGCTCAGATATCCGTGAACATCCGCGACAGGTAGAACGGGCCTTTCTCCGCCAGTCGAGCAAGCAATTCGGAGGACGAATCACTGCCGACTTTTCCGGAATATTGCTTCTTGAGTTGTTGGTGCCATGCTTCCGCCGCCACCCACAGCTCCTTCGATTCAGACAGAGTCCTTGCCGCTTCTTGCGCCATCGCGTCAAGCTGCTTGAAATTCGGCAGGTCGGAGAACTTGGTGATGTTGGACATTCGCTCACTCCTTTCTGGAGAAACCGGAATCGATGCGGCAAATGCTAGTTCCGGCGAACGCGCCCGTCGATGACCTATCCCAGTAGAAACCTCACGGGGCCAGTCGTTGCCTCGCCACGTCCTTGACCCAAGGCTGTGCTTCCCAGTGCGCTTTGGCGAAGGCATCGATCTGCTCGCGATAGGTCATCGACAGCCCGATCGCGTCGAGACCTTCCAGCAGCATCCGCTGATGTCGCGGCAGCATGTCGAAGCGCGCCTCGACGCCGCCCGCGCTGCGCAGCGTCAGCGACTCGACGTCGATGGTGACGGCATTGCCGGGTACGTGGTCCGCTTCGGCCATCAGCCGGAGCACGTCCGCCTCCGGCAGCGCGACGAGCAGGAGTCCGTTGCCCATCGCATTCGAATAGAAGATCTCGCCGAATCCAGGCGCGACCACCGCGCGGATGCCCGCCTGCTGCAGCCCCCAGACCGCGTGCTCGCGGCTCGATCCGCAGCCGAAGTTGTTGCCGCCGAGCAGAACCGACACGCCGGCGTACTCGGGCTTGTTGAGGACGAAGTCCTCGCGCTCGCGGCCGTCGGCGTCGAAGCGCAGGTCGTAGAGCAGCCCGTCGCGCAGGCCGCTTTTGTCGATGCCGCGCAGGAACTGCTTGGGCATGATCTGGTCGGTGTCGAGGTTCTCGAGGCGCAGCGCGGCGGTGCGGCCTTCGACTTGGCGGACGGGGTTCATCGCGGGATCTCCTGCGTGGCAGCTGCATTCGGCGCCGTGGGCGCGGGGGCCAGGCGGCGGACGTCGGTGAGGCGGCCGGTCACCGCGGCGGCGGCAGCCATCGCGGGGCTCATCAG
>NZ_DASVNZ010000013.1:0-6606 GCF_036486225.1 Roseateles sp.
CTCGGGAATAACGGGCTTTCCGTCGGAAAGCCCTGTATTTATGCAGGGTGCCTCGGGGTGAACCCCAGGGTGCGGCGACAATACCCGGTTGCCCACGCCCGAGCCGCCGCCGTGTCCATCGCACCCCCGCCTACCCGTCCGCTGTCCGATCTGAAGAAGACCGGCCAGAAGGCGTTGACCTCGTACCGCCCGTTCTGGGCGAAACGCTTCGGTCCCGCCCCCTTCCTGCCGATGTCGCGGGAGGAGATGACGCAACTGGGCTGGGACAGCTGCGACATCATCATCGTCAGCGGCGACGCCTACGTGGACCATCCGAGCTTCGGCATGGCGGTCATCGGACGGACGCTCGAGGCGCAAGGCTTCCGGGTGGGGATCATCGCGCAGCCGGACTGGCATTCGCCGGACGCGTTCCGGGCCCTGGGCAAGCCCAACCTGTTCTTCGGCGTGGCCGCCGGGAACATGGATTCGATGATCAACCATTACACGGCCGACCGGAAGATCCGCTCGGACGACGTCTACACGCCGGGCGGCGGCGCCGGCAAGCGTCCCGACCGCGCGACGCTGGTCTACACGCAGCGCTGCAAGGAGGCGTTCAAGGACGTCCCCGTGATCATCGGCGGCATCGAGGCCTCGCTGCGCCGCATCGCCCACTACGACTACTGGCAGGACAAGGTCCGGCGCTCCATCCTGGTGGACTCGAAGGCCGACCTGCTGGTCTACGGCAACGCCGAGCGCGCGATCATCGAGATCGCGCACCGCCTGTCGCAGAAGAAGCCGATCGAGTCCATCACCGACGTGCGCGGCACCGCCTTCATGCGCAGGCCGGACGACGCCTCGCTGGACGGCTGGTTCGAGATCGACTCGACCGACGTCGACGCGCCCGGCAAGATCGACGCGCTGCTGAGCCCCTACATGACCACCGAGGAAGCGGCCGCCGATCAGGGCACCGATTGCTCGAAGCAGCAGGAACAGGCGCAGGCCGCGGCCATGCCGGGTGCTGCAGGTTCGCCGGGCGCTCCGGTGGCGGATGCCGCGCCGCAGCCGGGCATGCCCGAGATCAAGCCGATCAAGATCATCCGCAAGACGCTGTCCAAGACCGACGGCCGCGCGCTGGTCACGCCGCGCGACCGCACCGTGATCCGGCTGCCGGCCTACGAGCAGGTCAAGAGCGATCCGGTCCTCTACGCCCACGCCAACCGCGTGCTGCATCTGGAGACCAACCCCGGCAACGCGCGCGCGCTGGTGCAGCGCCATTCGTCTGGCGGCGTCGACCGCGACGTCTGGTTCAACCCGCCGCCGATCCCGCTGACGACGGTCGAGATGGACCACGTCTTCGACCTGCCCTACGCCCGCAGCCCGCACCCGGTCTACGCCGACGAGAACGGCAGCCACGATCACGCCACCAAGATCCCGGCGTGGGAAATGATCCGCTTCTCGGTGAACATCATGCGCGGCTGCTTCGGCGGCTGCACCTTCTGCTCGATCACCGAGCACGAGGGCCGCGTGATCCAGAGCCGCAGCGAGGACTCGGTCATCCGCGAGATCGAGGACATCCGCGACAAGGTCAAGGGCTTCACCGGGATCATCTCGGACCTTGGCGGCCCGACCGCCAACATGTGGCACATCGGCTGCAAGAGCCCCGAGATCGAGGCCGCCTGCCGCAAGCCGAGCTGCGTCTATCCCGGCATCTGTCCGAACCTGCACACCGACCACGGTCCGCTGATCAAGCTGTACCGGCGCGCCCGCGCGCTGCGCGGCGTCAAGAAGATCCTGATCGGCTCGGGCCTGCGCTACGACCTGGCGATCGAGTCGCCGGAATACATCCAGGAACTGGTCACCCACCACGTCGGCGGCTACCTGAAGATCGCGCCGGAACACACCGAGGGCGGTCCGCTCTCGAAGATGATGAAGCCGGGCATCGGCACCTACGACCGCTTCAAGCAGCTGTTCGAGCAGGCCAGCGCGGCCGCGGGCAAGAAGCAGTTCCTGATCCCCTACTTCATCGCGGCGCACCCGGGCACGGCGGACGAGGACATGATGAACCTCGCCCTCTGGCTCAAGCGCAACGGCTTCCGCGCGGACCAGGTGCAGACCTTCTATCCGAGCCCGATGGCCACGGCCACGGCGATGTACCACTCGGGCAAGAACCCGCTGAAGAAGGTCACCCGCGACAGCGAGCCGGTCGACATCGTCAAGGGCGAGCGCCGTCGTCGCCTGCACAAGGCCTTCCTGCGTTACCACGACTCCAACAACTGGCCGCTGCTGCGCGAAGCGCTCAAGGACATGGGCCGCGCCGACCTGATCGGCAACGGCAAGCACCACCTGATTCCGACCTTCCAGCCGGCGACCGACGGCGGTTATGAATCAGCGCGGCGCAAGAACTCGACGCACGCCGGCGAAAAGGTCGCGCCGAACAAGCCGCGCTCGGGCCAGATCCTGACCCAGCACACCGGCCTGCCGCCACGCGTGACCGGTGCGAAGCCGGCGCCGCGTGGCCAGCTCACGACGGGCGGCAAGTCCGCGCCGGGTGGCAAGTCCGCGCCGACGGGCAAGCCGGCGCCGAAACCTGCCTCCAAGCGCGGTCAGCGCTGATCGTCGGCGGGTGGCGCCGCAGGCTTCACCCACTGCCAGACCTTCCACCCCAGGCTGACCCACGCCCAGAGCCGGGCGATCCGCCCCGGCGAACTGTCGGCGGCCTCGGGGTCATGCCGGCGGAAGGCTCTGATCAAGCCCGCCAGCCCCCCGGCCGCAGCCAGTGCGGCCACCGTCCGCCAGAGTCGCGGCAGGCTGCCCGCCAGCCGGTAGAGGCCATGGCCACGCTCGGCCCATCGCATCGGACCTTCCAGTCCCTGCACCTCGTTGCGCAGACCGAGCCGCAACTCGGCGCTGCGCAGCTGCAGTTCGAGTTGCCGCAGCTGGAGCCGCTGCCGCGCGTCGCCCCACATCACCGCCGGGCCCCCTGGCCGTCCTGGCTACCCGGACCGTCCTCGGGCTCGAGCGCCCGCCGGTCGCGTGCCAGCTCCGCGACGCTCGCCGCGAAGTGCTTGCCGGCCGCCAGCTGCTGCTTCGCCCAGTACCAGCATCCCGCGGCACCGATCAGGAAGGCCGCCCCCAGCCCCGCACCCACGGGGGCCCGCCAGACGTCGGGCACCCACAGCAGCGCGGCGAACACCAGCATCAGCAACGCCGCCACACCCAGCAGCAAGGCCAGCAGCAGTGCGGTCAGCGCGCCGAACAGGCGCAGCAGCTCCGCCTGCAGTTCCACGCCCAGCAATTCCAGCCGCACGCGGGCCAGTTCGAGCGCCCGGTCGGCCACTCGCCGCAGCCGCTCCGTCAGCCCCGGATCGCGTGATTCCATCGATTGTTTCTCCTCTGTGTCCGTCCTCTCGGTGTGCGAAAGCTATCACTGAATCGGGGGAAACGAGGGCGTTCTTTGTCCGATCCGGCCTCAGGCCTTGGGCTACAGTGCGGTAACGCTTGGTTGCGCGGACCCCGCGCCGCCGGCCTGACAAGGTCCATTCAATGCCTGATCGCCAGCACACGCCGCACTCCGCCGTCGATGACGACGACCTGCTGCAGTTCCTGGACGACCACGAACACGCGTCCGAGGAACCCGGCGAACCCCGCAAGCCCTGGCGGGTGCTGATCGTCGACGACGACACCGACGTCCACAAGGCCACCGAGCTCGCGATGCAGGGGCTGCAGGTCGAGGGCCAGCCGCTGGCCTTCCTCCACGCCAAGTCCGCCGCCGAGGCCCGCTCGCTGCTGGGCCACGAACCCGACATCGCCGTCGTGCTGCTGGACGTCGTCATGGAGTCCGACGACGCCGGCCTGCAACTGGTGCGCCACATCCGCGAGGAACTGCGCCAGCGCGCCGTGCGCATCGTGCTGCGGACCGGTCAGCCGGGCTACGCGCCGGAGATCGAGACGGTCCAGGCCTACGACATCAACGACTACAAGACCAAGTCGGAACTGACCCGCACCCGGCTCTACACGGTGCTGACCGCCGCGATCCGGTCGTACCGCCAGATCCGCGCGTTGGAGGCGAACCGGCAAGGCCTGGAGATGATCGTCGAGGCCAGCACCGAGCTCGGCCGCCAGCACGGCCTGCACCGCTTCGCCGAAGGCGTGGTCACCCAGCTGTGCGCGCTGCTGGGCACGCTGCCCGAGGGCCTGGTCTGCGTGCAGGCCAACAGCCACCACAGCGGCGACGCCAGCGGCGAGGCCCGCGTGATCGCGGCCGCCGGCCAGTACAGCTCGCTGATCAACCGGCCGCTGCACGCGGTGCCGGCGGGCAAGATCCGCGAGCTGCTCGGGCGCTGCCTGTCGGCGGGCCACAACCTGTACGAGGACGGCTGCACCGTCCTGTTCTTCGGTTTGCCCAGCGGGCGCGCGATGGCGGCGCTGGTCGAGGTCCAGCGCGAGCTCGACGAGCTCGACCGCCAGCTGCTGCGCGCGTTCTGCTCCAACATCGCCGTCGGCTTCGAGAACGTCATGCTGTACACGCAGCTGACGGACCAGGCCTACAACGACCCGCTGCTGCAGCTGCCGAACCGCACCCGTTTCATCGAGCTGCTGGAGCACAACCTCAAATCGCCCGAAGGCATCACGCTGGCGCTGATCGACCTGGACGACTTCGCCGACGTCAACGACGCCTTCGGCCATCGCTTCGGCGACCAGGTGCTGCAGGCGGTGTCGCAGCGCCTCGCGCAACGGCTCGGTTTCAACACCGCGATGGCGCGGATCTCGTCGAACGCCTTCGGCCTGCTGGGGCCGGACGACATGGTCAACGGCCACCGCATCGGCACGGCCTTCGAGGATCCCTTCACAGTCGCCGGCGAGCGGCTGCAGCTGTCGGCGACGACCGGCCTGGTGCGCCTCGCCCAGTCGCGCGCGCTGGGCTCCGAGCTGCTGCTGGACGCGCAGATCGCGCTCAAGCGCGCCAAGGCGGGCAACCGCGGCGCTTCGCAGTATTTCTCCCCGGAAATGGGCGTCGACGCCCGCGAGCGCTTCAAGCTGCTCAAGGGCCTGCGCGCCAGTTTCGAGGAGCGCCGGCTGTTCGTCGTCTACCAGCCGCAGGTCGAGTTGGCCACACACCGCGTCATCGGCGCCGAGGCGCTGCTGCGCTGGCGCACCGACGAAGGCAAGTTCGTGCCGCCCGACCAGTTCATCCCGCTGGCGGAGCAGTCCGGGCTGATCGTCCCGATCGGCGAATTCGTGCTGAGGACCGCCTGCCGCCAGGTGCGCCAGCTGCGCGACGCTGGTTATTCGGACTTCCGCATCGCGGTGAACATCTCGCTGGCGCAGTTCCGCCATCCCGCCTTCATCGACACGGTCCGCCGCGCGCTGGCCGATGCCGACGTGCCGGGCGCCGCGCTGGAGCTGGAGATCACCGAGTCGATGGCGATGGAAGAGGTCTCGGCCGTGCTGCGCGTGCTCGCGGAGATCCGCGGCACTGGCGCCTCGGTCGCGATCGACGACTTCGGCACCGGCTTCTCGTCCCTGAGCCAGTTGCGGCGTCTGGATGTCGAACGGCTCAAGATCGACCGCGCGTTCGTGCGCGAGGCGCAGAGCTCCGCCGCCGGCGCGACGATCGCGCAGATGGTGGTGAACCTGGGGTGCAGCCTCGGCATGCGGGTCGTCGCCGAAGGCATCGAGACCGAGGAACAACGCCAGCACCTGCTGGCGCTGGGTTGCCATGAGGGTCAGGGCTGGCTGTTCGCCAAGCCGATGCCGGCGGACGAACTGGACCGCTGGCTGGCGGCGCCCAAGGCCTGGGAAACGAATCCGCCTCAGGCGGTCGCCCAGACGGTGCTGGCAGCGCCGTGCGCCGCACCGGTCAACAGCGGTCGTTGAACGACGGCTGTCACTGATCGACGGCGGCACGGACGCCGTCGCCGATCACCTGCCCGCTCAGCGGCGGGTCAGCAGCAGCCCGATCAGCAGGCCGACGCCGGCGGCCACGCCGACCGATTGCCACGGGTTGTCATGCACATAGTCGTCGGTCGCCTTGCCGGCGGCCTTCGCGCGATCGACGGCGGCCGCCTGGAAGTCGCCGAGGCTGGACTTCGCGCGATCCAACGTCGACTGGACGCGGGCACGCAGCTCGGAAGCGCCGGCGCTCGTCTGGTCGGCCGTGGCGCGGAGCAGCGATTCGGCGTCGGTCACCACCTGGTTCAGGTCCTGCAGCAGGCGGTCGGAGGGAGAGGTCTTGGCCATGAGCGTTACTCCTTTTGGTCGGTTTGTGGGATCAGAAAGCGCATCGGCGCGGGACGGAGTCCGGTTGTACGTCTGTCGAGCAGTGCTCGGCAAGTCGCCCTGACGGGTGTCCGACCGCGGCACGCGGGTTTGCCAATTTGCCAATGCGGGGGGCCATGTCCGCCCTTCCGGCAGATTTCGCTCCCGGGTGGGGCGCCAAAGGGGGGCATCACCCGGGCGAGCCGTCATGGGAGCCCGTCATGGGAGCCGTCATCGTCGTCGCAAACGGTGTAGTGGCGCACCAGGAAATAGCGCTCGCGGCGTTCGCCTTCGACGATCAAGACCTGACCCTCCAGCGCCTCCAGCTCCGGATCGCGGAACGGGTTGGCGCCGGCCCGGCGCAGCACG
>NZ_DASVNZ010000032.1:0-8824 GCF_036486225.1 Roseateles sp.
CGCGCCAGTCGCCGAAGGCCTTGGGCACGGCGGCGTCCAGACTGGGCGCGCCCTGCATGGCCTGCAGCCGCGGCGTCGCCAGCCAGGCGCCGCCGGCCGCGACCAGCATCAGCACGACGCCCGCGATGCAGACCCCCAGCGGCAGGCGCGGGAGGCGGTTCGGCGGTGCGCCGGACGGGGTGGGCGCCACGGGCGGCATCGGCACGGTGGAATTCGTGGTCATCGGTTTCTCCCGGCTCGGGCTTCAGGCGGCACGGCCGCGCAGTTGCAACCAGCGCAGCGACAGCTGGCGCAGCAATCCGTCCACGACGACGATCAGCATCAGCGCCGTCAGGAACAGCGCCATGCCGGAGAACTCGTGCATGAAGCCCTGCCCCACGTCGTCGCCCATGTGGTACGTCAGCAGCGCCAGGATGAGGATGCGCACGACGTTGGAGCAATACGAGATCGGGACGATCAGGATCGCCAGCGTGATGTTGCGGAACACCGATTCGTGGCGCACGACGTTCATGTAGAGCAGTCCCAGCGCCTCGAGCGTGAACAGCGAGTTCAGGCCCGCGCACGCATCGGCCACCATCAGCTGGTAGGGGCCGATCTGCAGGATCACGCCGGCACGCGCGACCGGATAGCCGAGCAGGTACATCATGTGTTCCGCACCCCAGGACGCGGCGATCTTCATCGGCTGGGTGATGAAGTCGACGATGGACGCCGGCAGCGGCACCGCGAAGAGCAGCAGGAAGAAGGCGAACCAGTAACGCTTGGCCAGGCCGGGGCCGAACAGCACGAACGCCAGCCCCAGCAGCACCGGCAGCAGCGAGCCCAGCTCCAGGATGGCCAGCTGCTGCGAGCGGCCCAGCACATAGGCAGCCAGCCCCAGCAGCAGCACCGTCCAGCCGAGGATGGGCGCGGGGCGGGCCTGGAAGGTCTCGCCCTGCCCGGCCAGGCGTTTCGTCTGGAAGTAGAAGTACCAGGCCGACAGCGCCAGCACGATCGGCCCGTGGGAGTTGCGGTCGCCCCGCCACGGTCCGTGGATGAAGTCGATGATCGTGGGCACGTACAGCGCCAGCAGCCCGGCGGCGAGCACCAGCAGCGCGACCCGGTTGGCGGCCCAGAAGCCGGGCCCGAGGCGGCCCGGACTGCCGGAAGACTGGGCGAAGAGATTGCGCGACATCACTTTCACTGCGATCCCTGCTGAAGCGTCAAGACAAGCGAAGACACGCCGGCCGGGGCCGGACGTGTCTCCATCGAAGGCTCTGCGGCCCTGAATCAGTATTGGTTCATGACGGTCCCGATGAGCGTCGTGGCGACGCCGTCGAGACTGTCGGTCAGTTCCTGCAGCGCGACGACGCGCGACTGGTTCTGACGGGCCAGCACCAGCGCCGCGCCGCAGCGCGCGGCGACGATCGCCGCGTCCGCGCCGTACTGGCCGGCCGAGGTGTCCACGATGACGTGGTCGAACTTGCCGGCCAGCTCGCGCATCAGCATGCCGAAGGCGGGGCGTTCCAGCAACTCCACCGGGTTGGGCGGCACCGCGCCGACCGGCAGGACGAACAGGCTGTTCATGCCCTCCACCTGCTGGATCACGCGCGGTTCGCTGCGTCCGGACAGGATGGAGGACAGGCCGGCCTGGTTGTTGACATCGAAGATCTCGTGCTGGCGCGGACGGCGCAGGTCGGCGTCGACCAGCAGCGTGCGGCCGCCCAGCTGCGCCAGCGTCACCGCCAGGTTGGCCGTGAAGTAGCTTTTGCCGTCCAGCGTGTCGGGGCTGATGATGGCCAGCGCGCGGCGCGCCTCGCCCTCGCGGTACAGCCGCATCATGATCTGGCTGCGGATGCCGCGGAAGACTTCCGCCTGCGACGAGAACGGCGTGTTCAAGGCCACCAGCTCGGGGCTGCGGACCTTGCGTTCGTTGGGCGCGTAGGGGTAGTGGAACTGCTTGGACAGCGCCTCCAGCACGTCCTCGGCGTTGGCGTAGCCCAGCGCCACGGCGGCCTCGCCGAAGCGGATGCCGCGCTCGCGCTGGTACTGCAGCACGCGCTCGACCTGGTCGGCGCTGAGGTTGCGGGTCTCGGCGATGATCGCGCCGATCGAGCGGTCATGCACGCCGCCGGCGGGTTTGTTGGGTGCGTCCACGGGTTTGCTGTAGGCCAGGGGTTCCTTGATGTCGGACATCACGCGGCCCCCCGAGGGGTCGCGTGTCCCAGAAGGCGGCGCTCGTTGGACGCCAGGCCGCTCGGCTGGCGCTTGCCCGGCGCGGGCAGCACGCCCAGCATCGGCAGCGGCAGCACCGCCATCACGTCGTCGGCGTCGCGCACCTTGCGGTCGCGCAGCTCCAGCAGCAGCGCCAGGCCGATCGCCAGGATCAGGCCCGCGACGAAGGCCAGCGCCGTGTTCAGCCCGACGCGCGGCGAGGCCGGCGCGCGCGGCGGCGTCGCCTCGGTCAGCACGTTGACGTTGCTCTGCGTGGTCTGGCTTTCCAGGCTGGTCTGGTTCAGGCGCGTGGTGATGTTCTCGTAGGCGCGCTGGGCGCTCTCGACCTCGCGCATCAGGCCGCTGGCCTCGTCGCGCGCCAGCTTGAGCTTGGCGACCTTCTCGCGCTGCGACTCGAGCTGGGCGCGGGTCTCGGACTCGCGCTGCTTGTTGATGTTGTTCGTCGCAGTGACCGCGCCGGTCACGCGCGAGATCTCGGTGCGCAGCTTCGCGCGGGTATCGGCCAGCGAGGCCTTGGCCTCGACCACCTGCGGGTGGTTGTCGCCGTAGCGGGTGCTGAGCTGCTGCAGCTGCGCCTCGGCGCGGCTGACGTCGGACTTGAGCTGCGACACCACCGGGTTGGCGAGCACGTCCGGCAGCGTCTCGGCGCCGCGCGCGGCCTGGCCCTGGCGGCTGCCGGACTCGGAGGACTGCGCCTGCAGCCCGACCAGTTGCGAGGACAGCTCGGACAGGCGGGCGGTCTCGACGTCCATGCGTTCGTCGCTGGCGAGGATGCCGTGTTCGCGCTCATAGACGGAGAGCTTGGCGCGCGCGGACTCGAGCTTCTCCAGCGCCGTCTTGGCCTGCACGTCGAAGTAGCCGGCGTACTGGCGCGCGGGTTCCACGCGCAGGTCCAGCGTCGTGGCCAGGTAGGCCTTGACGAAGGCGTTGGCCATGGTCGCGGCGACCTGGGGCGACGGCGACTTGTAGGTCACCATCAGCACGTTGCTTTCCTTGGACGGCTTGACGTCCATGTTGCCGCGCAGGCCGTCGCCCAGCCACTGCTCCATGGTGCCGTCGAGCTGGGCCTCCTGCCACTGCTGGCGCAGTTCGGGGAGTTCGGTCAGGCGCAGGTCGCGCACCACGCGCAGTGCCACGCGGTCGCTGGAGATCACGTCGACCTGCGTGTTCATGTAGGCCGGCGAGGCCATGCCCGGGTAGATCAGCGCCGAGACCGGATCGGGCTTGGCGTCGACCAGCACCGAGGCGGTCGCGATGTAGCGCTTGGGCAGCATCAGGCTCACGCCGAGCGCCGTCAGCGTGGTCAGCGCGACCACGAGCAGCACCAGCGACCAGCGGGCGCGAATGATGGACATCAGTTTGCTGGGCGTCACCCTGCACTCCTTCGCCGGGCCCGAGGCCCGGCACTACACATCGTCAAAGCCGGACCCGGACCGTCAGAACAGGCTCTCGCGCACGAAGATCACGTCGCCGTTGCGCAGCGACTCGTCCATCGCGGGCTTGATCTCCTGCACCTTGCCGCTGTCGTCCTTGCGGTGGACGCGGATGCCGCGGTCGGTGCCGCGCAGCGTCAGACCGCCGCCGGCGGCCAGGCCCTGCAGCAGCGTCATGCCGCGCTCCAGGCGGATCTGGCCGGGTTTCTGCACCTCGCCGTAGATGTAGACCATCGGGAAGCGGTCCACCCACAGCACGTCGCCGTTCTGCACGACGATGTCCTGCTCGCGGCCGTTCGGGCCGAACAGCGTGGGCAGGTCGATCTCGAGTCGGAAGGGCTTGCCGCCGCGCGCGCCGCTGAGCACCAGCGTGTCGCTGCCGGAGGAGGCGACGCCGCGGGCGTTGGCCAGCAGGTCCGTCAGGCGCGTGTCGGAGACTTCCAGCGGGTAGCGGCCCGGCTGGTTGACCTGACCCAGCACGCTGGCCTGGTTGCCCACGACCTTGATCACCAGGATGGTCACCTGCGGCTGTTTGACGAAGTTGCCCTTCTTCAGGCCGTCGGCGATCTTCGCCTCGGCCTCGCTGACGGTCAGGCCGCCGATGCGCACGACGCCCAGCAGCGGGAAGCTGATGGTGCCGGCTTCGGAGACACGGGTCTCGAGGGCCATGTCCGCGTTCTGGAACACGGTGATCTTGAGGGCGTCGCCCGATCCGAGGCGGTACTCCGCGGCGCCGCCGGTGGCCAGGGCGACCGGCGCGGGCGTGGCGGGACGCTGCGCGGTCTGCGCGAGCGTGCTGGTGGAGAGCACCGCGGCCAGCAGGGCCGGGGCGGCGATGGCGAGGATCGGGAAGCGACGCTGATGTTTCATTTGATGCCTAGGCCCTTGGAAAGTGCGCTGTTGTCCACCGGGCCGCTGGCGCCGGTGGGGCTGGTGTCGGAGGCGGCGGGTGCGAGCACCGGGGCCGCGGGCGTGGAGGTCGAGGCCGGCGCGGAGGCCGCCATGTCGGCGAACTTGCCGACGTATTCGATCTTGGCGTTGTCGCGCATGGCCTTGATGTCCTTGGCGACCAGCTCGGCGCGACGCTGGTTCAACAGGAACATCTCGATGGAGGCGCGGGCCTGGGCTTCGGTCGCGGGCTGGCGTTGCGAGCCGGCGAGGAAGAGCACGGTGATGCCGTTGGGCTGGCCGTTCATGATGAACTGGCCGTCCTTGAGCCGGGCGATCGCGTCGAGGTTGTTGAGCGGGATCTGCTCGGCCGAGCGCACGATCTGGGAGCCGACGAACTTGAAGTTGTCGGTCTTGAGCGCTTCGAGGAATTCGGGGAGGGTCTTGGCTCCCTGCAGCTTGGCGCGGATCGCTTCGAACTGATCCGGCTTCGCCTCGATGTTGATTTCCTGCAAGTTGTAGATACGACGCTCGGCAAAAAGTGCCGGTTTGTCGTTGTAGTACTGCTTGATTTCCTGGTCCGTCGGTTTGGCCACCGTCTCGCCGATGCGTTCAGCATAGGCCCTGGCGATGATCTCCCGCTTTGCGGTTTCGATCTGTTGCACCACGCGCGGATCGCGATCCACCTTGAGGTCCTGGGCCTTCTGGACGGCGAGTTCCTGGTCGATCAGGCGCTCGAGGATCTGGCGCGAGGCGGCGTCGACCTGCTCGGGCTTGACGTTGGGCTGGCGCTGGAGGACGAAGTTGATCTGGTGGACGGTGATCTCTTCCTTGTTCACCTTGGCCGCGGTCTGCGAGGCCTTGGCGCCGCTGCCGCCGCCGCAGGCGGCGAGCAAAACAGCGGCCAGGACGGCCGTGCAGACGGCGAGCGCCGGCGCGGTTTTCTGCGCCTGAATTCCGTGATCCCGAGTCCTCATCGCAAGCATGGTGTCGACCTTGATGTTGTGTCTGTCCGGCGGCCCCTTGAGGGGTGCTCTACGCGTACGCGAGCGGCGAGTGTAGCCCTGCACCATGACGGGACTACCCCGTTGCGGCGGGCCTCGTGGCCCCCATCCCGGGTTCGCAGGGGTCCATAGCAAGAATGGGTCCCGGGCTGGCTCGCCGGGGCGTCGAGGCCCCCGTGAACAAGGGGGGTTCTCCCTGTAAAGACGCGCTTGGAAACGCCAGTCGGCGCGTCATTGCAACGACGTGAAAAAGCCGTCAGCGGGTGAGCGTCGCATCGCTCGGCGGGCACGCCGAAACGACAAGGCCGCCGACCTTGCGGACGGCGGCCTTCGAGGGCCCGCTCACGCGCCGGCAGGCGCGCGATGGAACGGTCAGGGCAGCTTGTTCAGCGCATTCACCGCGTCGATCAGGCCGAAGCCGTCGTACAGGCTCCAGCCCTTGACCGCGGCGCCGCCCGAGAACGGGATCACGCGCGCCGCCGGCGTCGTCTGCAGGAGGCTCTTGATCTGCTTGGGCGTCAGCGAACCGGGACCGCCGGCCTTCTGCAGCATCAGCGCCGCCACCGCCGCCGCGTGCGGCGCGGCCGCGCTGGTGCCGAAGAAGTTGTTGAAGCCGTCGCCTTCGTAATCCGAGTTCGGGAAGAAGAAGGTCGTGTTGCCGCCGTCCGGCGCGGCGAAGTCAGGCTTCTTGCGGGTCTCGGGCACCGCCAGGCGGTTGCCGGCGGCGTCGAACGCGATCGTCACCGGGCCGGGGCTGCTGAAGCTCTCGAACGCGGGGATGAACGGGTTCTGCTGCGTCGCCGGGAAGCTGTAGCGGTAGGCCGCGACGCTGTTGGCGCCGGACGCCGCGCTGTGGCCGAAGGTCGTCGGGCCGCTGCGCACCTGGAACGGCGCGCCGCCCCAGCCTTCCAGGCTGACCAGGCGCACGCGCGAGGCCAGCTTGGTGCCGGCGCTGGTGCGGCCGACCATGATGCGGTAGGTACCGCTGGCGCCGCCCGACAGACCGACGATCTCCTCGCCGAAGTCCGCCGCGATGTTGTTGGTCGCGAAGGTGAAGACGCAGTTGCCCGCGGCGTTGATCAGGTAGAAGTTCAGGTCGGTCGTGACCTTGCCCTGGTAGAACAGGTCGTCCCACTGCAGCAGCAGCGTGGAGCCCGCGCCGTTGTAGTTCACCGGCAGCGCGTAGGTGCCGCCGCCGAAGTCCAGGAAGCCGCCGGCCACGTTGGCCTTGGTGCTGCCCGACGCGGGCGAGCTGGTGCAGGTGTTCAGCGACGCCAGGTTGACGTTGCCCAGGTTGGTCGGCGTGGTCGAGAAGGTCGCGACCGGCACGTCGATCGCGCCGCCACCGCCCGCCGAGCCCTGGTTGCCCGCCGACGAGAAATAGGACACCGGACGGCCCGCCAGCGTCGTGCTGTTGACGACGTCGTTGACCGCCTGCGCGACCTGGCCGTCGGAGAAGAAGGGTTCGTCGTAGTAGAAGACGTCGTCGACGATCACGTCGGCGCGGCAGGCCGCTTCCGTGCGCAGCCGGCGGATGTTGTCGGCGAAGGCGGCCTCACCCGCGAAGGCGGTGGCGAAGCACTGGTCCGCGCCCGGGGCCACGTCCTGCACGATCTGCATCATCGCGCGGCCTTCGTCGGTGTTGCTCGGGTCGGCACCGATGTCGAGGACCCACTTCGGCGGACGCAGGTCGCCGGAGGCGATGTCGTTGGCCGCGCGCACCGTGGTGAAGCTCAGCGGCGAGGCGTCATAGGAGTCCGACAGCACGCCGACGGTAATGCCCGCGCCGGTCCAGCCGGCGGCGTTGGCGACGTTGCTGCGCAGCACCGTCGAGCCTTGCGAGGTCGTCAGGCCCACGTTCTTGTGCGGACGGCGCGTCAGCTTGGCCAGGTGCAGGCCGCTGGTGCCCGACAGCGCCGCCAGCGCGGAGGTCGGCACGTAGGCCGAGATCGCGCCGTTGTTGAACGCGCGGTTGACGCCGGTCACCTGCGCGCCGGACGCTTCGAGCTGGGCCTTGAAGTCGTCGATCGAGGTGCCGGCTTCGAGGTAGATGTCGACCAGCACGCGGCCTTGCGCGTCGGACAGCGACTTGACGTAGGGCTTGATCTCATCGGTGTCGACGGCCAGCGAGCGCAGCTGGCGGCGCGACTGCTGGTCGACCAGGTCGGACAGCGCGCCGTCGAGCTTGGCGTGTTGCGCGTAGGCGCCGCCACAGGCGGCCAGGGCCAGCAGCGCGCTCAGGACGCGCAGGCGGGGGGCGGTGCGGGAGATGCGGTTGGAAGTCGTCATGGGCGGCTCCTCAGGCTTGAACGGTGGTGACGGGCTTGCGGCGGCGGATCAGGCCGGCCACGCCGAGGGCGGCGCCGGCCAGCAGCAGGCTGCCGGGTTCGGGCACGTCGGAGGCCGCGGAGGCGCTCGCGCCCACCAGCTGGATTTCGTAGTCGCCGAACTCGTTGGTCAGGCTGCTCCAGCCGGTCAGCGGGCCGGAGCCGCCGATCGCGGCGACGTTGCCGCCCTGGCCCAGCAGCGACGGGAAGATCGCCGAGCCGCCGCTCACCGGCGTGTAGCCCGCGCCGGTGATGGCCAGGTAGTACAGGCCGCTCACGGTCGGGATGTAGTTGCTCAGCGTCGACTGCGAGCCGCCGACGTCGCCGTCGTCGTCGTTGCCGATCAGGCCCTTGCCGGCCGCGTCGAACAGGTACAGGACCGTGTCGAAGAAGTTGTAGTCGATGCCCGACGCGGTGGTCGTGGCGGAGAACGCCGTGCCCGCGGTCAGGTAGATCGCGAACAGGTCCGCGTCGCCGTCGGTCGTGCCCCGGATCGCATCGATCGGACCACTGCCCAGGAAGGTCTTGGCCGTGCCGAGGGTCTCGCCGGCATCGGTGCCGCCCTCGTTGAAGACGGCGGCGGCCTGTGCGGACGTCGCCGCGCCCAGGGCCAGGGCGGCGATCGGCAGCCAGGTGTTCTTGAGGCTCTTGAAGCTCTTGATTCGCGTGAACATCGGACGTTCCCCTGAAAGGTTGGACACCCCGCGCGGCACAACCACGCTCGGTGCGGTGCTGAACAGAGGGAACGATGCACAAGCTGTGCCAAGTGTCACGAACTTTCGAGGTACCTCGCAGAAAACCCCGATGGCATCGGCACTTGCGAGCGCCGTGCGCCGTACACCCCGATACACGGGGGATCCCCGCGACGCGGGGGTGTAAAGCGGGCCGACTCCGGGTTAGCCCGGGTCGTATGACATCCACCCCCTCGCCTTGCGTCCGGGCGTCCGGGCGTCCGGGCGTC
>NZ_DASVNZ010000055.1:0-18775 GCF_036486225.1 Roseateles sp.
GGCCGACCTGCACGCGATGATGCGCGCCGCCGCGGGCGCCTGCCGCGAGCTGCTGGAACGGCGCTGGGCCGCGACCCAGGCCGCAGACGCCGCGCGCGGCGCCTTGGCCGATGTGCGTCGCGTGCATTACCTGTCGATGGAATTCCTGATGGGCCGCGCGCTGGGCAACGCGCTCGCGGCGCTGAAGCTGGAGGCGCCGCTGCGCGCCGCCTTCGCGGCGCAGGCCGGCGAGGGTCAGTCCTTGCCTGACGTGCTGGAACGCGAAAGCGATGCGGCGCTGGGCAACGGCGGTCTCGGCCGGCTGGCGGCCTGCTTCCTCGATTCCTTCGCGGAACTGGGCCTGCCGTCCTTCGGCTACGGACTCCGCTATCAATACGGCATGTTCGCGCAAGGCATCCGGGACGGGCGCCAGGTCGAGTCGCCCGACGACTGGATGGCGCTGGGCAATCCCTGGGAAGTGCCGCGTCCCGAGTGCCGCTACCCGGTGGGCTTCGGCGGCCACGTCGAGGTGGATCCCAGCGGCTCGCGCCGCTGGTGGCCGACCGAGCACCTGATCGCGCAGGCCTACGACTTCATCGTTCCGGCGCATCACAGCGAGCGCGTCTCGACCTTGCGTCAGTGGCACGCGCAGGCCGCGGCGCCCATCGACTTCGCCGCCTTCTGCCGCGGCGACCACCCCGGCGCCGCCGCGCATCGCGTCGCGGCGGATGCGCTCAACTGGGTGCTCTATCCCGACGACAGCACCGAGGCCGGCCGCCGCCTGCGCTTGAAGCAGGAGTTCTTCCTGGTCAGCGCCTCCATGCAGGACCTGATCGCGCGCCACCTGCGCGAGACCGGCTCGCTCGCGGGCCTGGGCCGCGCCAACGCGATCCACCTGAACGACACGCATCCGGCGCTCGCGCCCGCGGAGCTGATGCGGCTGCTGCTCGACGATCACAGCCTGGGCTGGGACGAGGCCTGGGCGATCACGCGGGAGGCGGTCAGCTACACCAACCACACGCTGATGCCGGAGGCGCTGGAGACCTGGCCGGTGCGCCTGTTCGAGCAGCTGCTGCCGCGCCACCTCGAGATCGTCTATGAGATCAATCACCGCTTCCTCGAAGCCGTGAAGCTGCGTTTCCCCGACGACGTCGACCTGCTGCGCCGCGTGTCGCTGATCGACGAGGGCGACGACCGCGGCAACGAACGCCGCGTGCGCATGGCCGCGTTGAGCATCGTCGCCTCGCACCGCGTGAACGGCGTGGCGGCGCTGCATTCGGACCTGATGGTGAAGACCATCTTCGCGGACTACGCGCGCATCTTCCCGTGCCGCTTCCACAACGTCACCAACGGCGTGACGCCGCGCCGGTGGTTGCAGCAGGCGAATCCGGGTCTGTCGGCGCTGCTGGACGAGCGCATCGGCACCGGCTGGCGCCAGCGTCTGGACGAACTGGAGCGGCTCCGCCCGCTGGCCGCCGACGTCGGGCTCGGCGAGCAGCTGATCGCCGTCAAGCGCGAGAACAAGCAGCGCCTGGCCGCGCGCATCCAGCGCGAACTCGGCGTGACGGTCAACGTCGACAGCCTGTTCGACGTCCAGATCAAGCGCATCCACGAATACAAGCGCCAGCTGCTGAACCTGCTCCACGTGATCAGCCGCTACCAGGCGATCGTCGCCAACCCGACGGCGGACTGGGTGCCGCGCACCGTGGTGATCGCGGGCAAGGCCGCGTCAGCCTACGTGACGGCCAAGTCCATCATCGAGCTCGCGCACGACGTCGCCCGCGTCATCGACGCCGACCCGCGCGTGGGCGACAAGCTCCAGCTGGTCTTCCTGCCCAACTACGGCGTCTCGCTGGCCGAAGTCGTCATCCCGGCCGCCGACCTGTCCGAGCAGATCTCCACCGCCGGCACCGAGGCGTCGGGCACCGGGAACATGAAGTTCGCGCTCAACGGCGCGCTGACCATCGGCACCTGGGACGGCGCCAACATCGAGATGGCGCAGGCCTTCGGCGAGCGCAACATGTTCACCTTCGGCCTGAAGACCGAGAAGGTCGAGGCGCTCAAGCGTGCGGGCTATGAGCCGCGTCGCGTCGTCGAGCAGAACCCGGCGCTGTTCGACGTCATCGACGCGATCGCGCGCGGCGAGTTCTCGCAAGGCGATCCCGGCCGCTACCGCACGCTGATCGACAAGCTGCTCGGCGAGGACCAGTACCTGCTGATGGCCGACTTCGCCGACTACCTGCGCGCGCAGCGCGAGGTCGACACGCTGTTCCGCGATCAGGCCGCGTGGACCGAACGCGTGGCGCTGAACATCGCCGGCATGGGGATGTTCTCGTCGGACCGCACGATCGAGGAATACGTCGAGCGCGTCTGGTCGGTGAAGAGCCTGGGCTGACGCTCGGGACCTGGACTTCCTCCGATGACGACGCTGCTGCCCGACGCCGACCTCGCGCTGCTCGCGCGGGGCGAGCATCCGCGACCGTGGCTGTGGCTGGGCGCGCATCCCGTCGACATCGACGGCACGCCCGGCGTCCGTTTTGCCGTGTGGGCGCCGAGGGCGTCGCGGGTCGCGGTCGTCGGCGATTTCAACGGCTGGTCGGGCGCGGTGCATCCGATGCGGCGCCGCGATGAACACGCCGCCGGCATCTGGGAAGTCTTCGTGCCGGGCGCGTTGCGCGGCCAGTTCTACAAATACGAGATCGCCGGCCCGGACGGCACCGTCCTGCCGCTGAAGGCCGATCCCTACGCGTTCCGCGCGCAGCTGCGGCCGGACAACGCGAGCATCGTCGAGGGTCTGCCCGCGCCGCATGCGCTGCCCGAAGGGCGCGCCGCGCTCAACCGCCGCGATGCGCCGATCAGCGTGTACGAGGTGCACGCGATGTCGTGGCGTCGTCACAGCCTTTGCGAAGGCGAAGGCGAAGGCGGAGGCGGAGGCGATGGCGGCAGTGGCGTGTTCCCCGATTGGGACTTCCTCGCGCGAGAGCTTCCGCCGTATGTGGCCGGGCTCGGCTTCACGCATGTGGAGCTGATGCCGATCACCGAGTTCCCCTTCGACGGCTCCTGGGGCTATCAGACGCTGGGTCTGCACGCGCCGACCGCACGGCTGGGCACACCGGACGGGCTGCACCGCTTCGTCGACGCGTGCCACGCGGCAGGCCTGGGCGTGCTGCTCGACTTCGTGCCGGCGCATTTTCCGGAGGATCCGCACGGCCTGGCGAAGTTCGACGGCACGCCGCTCTACGAATACGCCGATCCGCGCGAGGGCTGGCACCGCGACTGGCACACGCTGATCTACGACTTCGGCAAGCCGCAGGTGCAGCAGTTCCTGTGCGGCGCGGCGCTGTTCTGGGCCGAGCGCTACGGCATCGACGGCCTGCGCGTCGATGCGGTCGCGTCGATGCTGTACCGCGACTACTCGCGACCGCACGGCGAGTGGATCCCCAACGTCCACGGCGGCACGGAGAACCTCGAGGCGATCGCGCTGTTCAAGCGCCTCAACGAGCTGCTCGGCTGCGAGGCGCCCGGCGTGATCACGATCGCCGAGGAGTCGACCGCCTTCCCGCTCGTGTCCGCGCCGACCTCGGTCGGCGGCCTGGGCTTCCACTACAAGTGGAACATGGGCTGGATGAACGACACGCTGCACTACATGCGGGAGCAGCCCATCCACCGCTCGTGGCACCACGAGAAGATGAGCTTCGGCTTGGTCTACGCGTTCAGCGAGAACTTCCAGCTGCCGCTGTCGCACGACGAGGTGGTGCACGGGAAGGGATCGCTGCTGCGCAAGATGCCGGGCGGATCGGATGACGGGGGCGACGCCGCGGTGCACGGCGACTGGCAGCGCTTCGCCCACCTGCGCGCGTACTTCGGCTTCATGTGGGCGCATCCGGGCAAGAAGCTGCTGTTCATGGGCCAGGAGTTTGCGCAGCGCGACGAGTGGAACTTCGAACGCGCGTTGCCTTGGGACCTGCTCGACGATCCGCGCCATGCCGGCGTGCAGCGCTTGATCGGCGACCTCAACCGGCTCTACCGCGATTGGCCCGCGCTGCATCGCCTGGACGGCGAGCGCGACGGTTTCGAGTGGCTGGTCAAGGACGACCTGCAGCACTCGGTCCTGGCGTGGGTCCGTCGCGGCGGCGAAGGTGAAGAGCGGGGCAGCGTCGTCGCGGTCAGCCACTTCACGCCGATCACACGCGTCGGATACCGGCTGCCGTTGCCGCACGGCGGGACGTGGCGCGTGGTGCTGAACACCGATGCGGCGGTCTATGGCGGCAGTGATGCCGCCGTCGATGGCACCGTCGGCGCACGGGATCCGTCGCATCCGTTCACGGCGCCGGACGACAACCCCGCCATCACCTTGACGCTGCCGCCGCTGGCGACGATCTTCCTGGTGCCGGCCTGAGCCGGCGACGATCTTTCAACGACCCTTCAGCAACGTCCTGAATGAGCGCTCCTTCCTTCCTGTCCGCATCACTGGCGCCTGGCCGCCATGAACCGCTGGGTGCCTCCGTCCGCGACGGCGGCGTCAACTTCGCGGTGTTCTCGGCGCATGCGACGCGCGTGGAGGTGTGCCTGTACGACGAGGCCGGCACGACCGAACTCGCACGCCATGCGTTGCACGGCCCGGTCGACGGCGTGTGGACAGGCTTCCTGCCGGATGTGCAGGCGGGGCAGCTCTACGGCCTGCGCGCGCACGGCCCGCACGCGCCACGCGACGGGCATCGGTTCAACGCCGGCAAGCTGCTGCTCGACCCGTATGCGCGCGAGATCGTCGGCGAGTTCCGCAACCTGCCCGAGGACCACGGCTACCCCTTCGGCCACCCCGACGGGCCGATGGCGCTGGACGAGCGCGACAACGGCGCGACCGCGCTGAAGGCGCGCGTGGCTGCGCCGCTCGCAGGTCCGAGCCCGCGCGCGAGTGCACCGCGCCATGCGCCGCAGGACGTGGTGCTCTACGAAGTCCATGTGAAGGGCTTCTCGATGCGCCATCCGGACATCCCGGAAGCGCTGCGCGGCAGCTATGCGGCGCTCGCGCATCCGGCGTCGATCGCGCACTTCAAGCGGCTGGGCGTGACCACGCTGTCGCTCCTGCCGGTGCAGTTCGCCGTCGACGAACCGCATCTCTTCGGCACCGGCCTGCGCAACTACTGGGGCTACAACACGCTGGGCTTCTTCGCGCCCGATCCGCGGCTGGCCTCCGCCGCCGTGCGCCACGACCCCACGGCCGTCGTCGCCGAGTTCCGCGCGATGGTCCAGGCGCTGCACGAGGCCGGGCTCGAGGTGGTGCTCGACGTCGTCTACAACCACACCCCCGAAGGCAACGAGTGGGGCCCGACGCTGTCGCTGCGCGGGCTCGACCAGAAGAGCTACTACCGGCTGCAGGCCGACGATCCCTCGCGGATGGAGAACCTCACCGCCTGCGGCAACACCGTCAACGTCGAGCATCCGCGCGTGACGCAGCTGGTGCTGGACTCGCTGCGCTTCTGGGTGGGCGAGATGGGCGTGGACGGCTTCCGCTTCGACCTCGCCCCGGTGCTCGGACGCACGGCCGCGGGACACGATCCGCAGGCGGCGTTCTACACGGCGTTGCGGCAGGATCCGCTGCTGTCGCAGGTCCACCTGATCGCGGAGCCCTGGGACGCCGGTCCGGACGGTTATCAGCTCGGACGTTTTCCCGGCCGCTTCATGGAGTGGAACGACAAGTTCCGCGACGGCGCGCGCGGGTTCTGGCTCGGTCACGGGCCGGACGGCAAGGCCGTCACGCGCGGCGAGTTCGCGCGGCGTTTCGGCGCGTCCAGCGATGTCTTCCATCCGCCGGGGCCGTGCGGTGAACGGGGGCAGCGCTCGCCGCTCGCCTCGATCAACTTCCTGGCCGTGCACGACGGCTACACGCTGAACGACCTCGTCAGTTACGGCCGCAAGCACAACGAGGCCAACGGCGAGAACAACCGCGACGGCCGCGACGGCGAGCTGTGCGGCAACTTCGGCGTCGAAGGGCCGACCGACGACCCCGCCATCCGCGACGCCCGCGAGCGCGCCCGCCGCGGCATGCTCGCGACGCTGCTGCTGTCGCAGGGCACGCCGATGCTGTACTCGGGCGACGAGTTCGGCAACGGCCAGGGCGGCAACAACAACGCCTACTGCCAGGACAATGAGATCGGCTGGCTCGACTGGCCGAATGCCGACGACGCGCTGATCGCCTTCACCGCCGAACTGGCACGACTGCGGCGTGCGCATCCGCTGCTGCGTCATGCCGAGTGGTTTGCCGTGGCGGGCTGCGCGACTGAACCTGGATCGGCTGGATCGGCTGGATCGCCGCAGGGCGCGAGCGCGCTGCGCTGGTTCCATCCCGACGGGCACGAGATGCGCGAACACGACTGGAGCGACGATCGACAATTCGCGTTGAGCGCGCTGCTGAGCGCCCCCCGCGAACGGTTGCTGCTGATCGTCAATCCCGGCGCGACACCGACCCGCGTCGCGCTGCCCGCGGCACGCGAGGGCGCCTCGCCCTGGCGCCTGCTGATCGACAGCAGCGGCGAACTCGTCCCGGCGCCGTTGAGCGAGGATGCGCTCATCGCGCCGGCGCGTGCGCTGCTGCTGTTCTCCGCCGCTTCCACGCATTCCTGATATTCCGAATACTGACCCCTCGAGCGACACCATGACGATCGACCTCAATAAGCGCCAATCCGGTGTGCTGCTGCACATCACCTCGCTGCCCGGCCCGAATGGCGCCGGCGACTTCGGCCCCGAGGCCTTCCACTTCGTCGACTGGCTGCAGTCGGCCGGCCAGGCGATCTGGCAGTGGCTGCCGAGCACGCCGATCGGCCCCGGCGAGAGCCCCTACCAAGGCGTGTCGGCCTTCGCCGGCAATCCGTGGATGGTGGCCTTCGAGCCGCTGGTGGAGAAGGGCTGGCTCGCGCAGCCCGTGTTGCCGGAAGGCGGCTTCGATGCGAAGCGCGTCGAGTACGCAAAGGTCCTCCCGTGGCGCGAGCAGCAGCTGCGCGCCGCCGCGGCCGGCTTCTTCGCGAAGGCGTCTGCCGCCGACCGCGCCAGCTACGAGCTGTGGTGCGAGTCCCAGCGCGACTGGCTGCCGGACTACGCGCTCTTCATGGCGGTCCGTTCGTCGCGCCATGGCCAGGCGTGGTGGGAATGGCCGCGCGACCTGGCCGCCCGCGAACCCAGCGCGCTGCTCGCCGCACGCGAGCAGTACGCCGACGAGGTCGGCTTCTGGCAGTTCGTGCAATGGAGCTTCGATGTCCAGGTCGGCGCGCTGAAGACCTACGCGAACGCGCGCGGCGTCCACATCATGGGCGACCTGCCGATCTTCGTCGCGCACGACAGCGCCGACTGCTGGGCGCGCCCCGACCTGTACGAGTTCGACGAGAACTTCCAGACCACGGTCGTCGCCGGCGTGCCGCCGGATGCGATGGCGGCCACCGGCCAGCGCTGGGGCAATCCGATGTACCGCTGGGACAAGATGGCCCACGAGCACTTCGCCTGGTGGACCGCGCGGGTGAAGCGGATGCTGAGCTCGGCCGACGTGTTCCGCATCGACCACTTCCGCGGCTTCGCCGCCTACTACGAGATCCCTGCCGACAGCCCCGACGCCACCCGCGGCGTCTGGAAGACCGGCCCGGGCAAGGCGCTGTTCGACGCCATCGCCAAGTCGCTGGGCACGCTGCCCATCGTCGCCGAGGACCTGGGCTTCATCACGCCCGACGTGCACGAACTGCGCAACGCGCTCGACTACCCCGGCATGAAGATCCTGCAGTTCGGCTTCGGCGGCGACGGCGGGCACGAGTTCCTGCCGCACAACTGGCCACGCGCGGCCGTCTGCTACACCGGCACGCACGACAACGACACGGTGCGCGGCTGGTGGAACCAGGCCGGCGCCCACGAGCGCGCCTTCGCCGCCGCCTACTTGCCCGCCGGCGACCAGGACATCCACTGGGCCATGATCCGCGCCTGCGCGAACTCGGTGGCCAACGTGGCGGTCTATCCGCTGCAGGACGTGCTCGGCCTGGGCAGCGAGCACCGGATGAACATCCCGGGCGTCCTGGGCGGCAACTGGGAATGGCGCTTCACCTGGGACATGGTGGGCGCCGAGCCTGGCCGCGTGCTGGGCCTGATCGCCGCTACCAGCGGGAGAGCCCCTATTGCCGGCGCCGCACTGCCGGAGTGAAATGCTCTGAAACCGCTTTCATAACAGCATAGGGAAAGCGAGGGCGGTGATTGCGGGGGCTTGCCCCCCACAATCGGATTCCCGAGAGACAACGTTGTCATCGATCCATCGTCCGATGGATCGTCCGACCCGACGGGCGCTCGCGCGCACCGGACGGCGTGACCACGCAGAGGAGCCGCCGATGAGCACCACCGAGATCTTCCTGATCGCCATGGCGATCATCTTCACCGTCCCCTACCTGGTCTGGCGCCTGGGGGGCACGGACTACTTCGCGCCGCTGGTCGTGGTGCAGATCATCACCGGCATCCTGCTCGGTCCGGGCGTGCTGGGCAGGGCCTTCCCGGAGTATTACCAGTTCGTCTTCAACCCGGCGGTCGTGCAGTCGCTCAACGGCGTGGCCTGGTGGGCGGTGATGATCTTCGTGTGGATCGCCGGCATCGAGCTCGACCTGAAGAAGATGTGGGCGCACCGCGTGGAGAGCGGCATCACCGCGGGCCTCGCGCTCGGCGTGCCGATGGCCCTGGGGGCGGCGGCCGCGGTGGTGCTGCTGGGCACGGGCTCGCAATGGATGGGCCCGAAGGCGCACACCTGGCAGTTCGTCGTCGGCGTCGGCATGGCCTGCGCGGTGACGGCGCTGCCCATCCTCATCCTCCTGATGGAAAAGCTCGAGATCCTGCGTCAGCCGATCGGCCAGCGCATCCTGCGCTACGCCAGCCTGGACGACATCCTCATCTGGGCCGTGCTGGCGATCATCCTGATGGACTGGTCGCGCGTGGGCAAGCAGGTGATGTTCCTGGCCGCGTTCGCCGTGGCGACGCTGCTGTTCCGGCGGCTGATGCGCGCGATCCCTGCGCGGGACCGCTGGTACGTGGGCCTGATCTGGCTGGCGGTCATCGCGTTCGGCGCGGACTGGTCGGGGTTGCACTACATGGTCGGCGCGTTCCTGGCCGGCGTCGTGATGGACGCCGAGTGGTTCGACCAGGAGCAGATGGACGCGCTGCGCCATCACGTGCTGCTGGTGATCATGCCGGTCTTCTTCCTCAGCACGGGCCTGCGCACGCAGTGGGGGCTGGAGGGGGGCGCGGTGTTCGCCGCGGCGGCGCTGCTGCTGGCGGCGTCGGTCAGCGGCAAGCTGCTGGGCACGCATCTGGCGGGACGAATCCTGCGATGGGCGCCCGGCGAGGCCGGCATCATCGGCTGGCTGCTGCAGACCAAGGCGCTGATCATGATCATCTTCGCCAACGTGCTGCTGGACAAGCAGATCATCACCAGCGAGACCTTCACCGCGCTGCTGCTGATGGCCGTGGGGTCGACGATGCTGACCGTGCCCGTCGTGGCGCCGCGGCTGGCGCGGATCAAGGAACTGGTGTTCCGCGCGAGTTGACGGTCGGGCGGGCAGAATCCCGGCGTTGTCGCACGACGGGAGCCCGCCTTGATCGATCACCTCGACCACCTGGTCCTCACCACGGCCCATGAAGCGGACTGCATCCGCTTCTACACCGAGGTGCTCGGCATGCGGCTGGAGCGCTTCACCGGCGGCACGCCGCCGGTCACGCGCCAGGCCTTCGTCTTCGGCGCGCAGAAGATCAACCTGCATGTGAAGGGCCGTGAGTTCGAGCCCAAGGCGCATACGCCGGTGCCGGGCGCGCTGGACCTGTGCTTCATCGCGTCCGTGCCGCTGGCGCAGGTGATCGAGCGCCTCGACGCGCTGCAGGTCGCCATCGTCGAAGGCCCGGTGATGCGCACCGGCGCGACGGGCAAGATCCGCTCGGTCTACGTGCGCGATCCCGACCTCAACCTCATCGAGATCTCGGAACTCGCGGAGGCTTCCTAACGCGCCAGCATCGCCGCGTGCGCCAGGGTCGGCATGTGCATCAGCATGGCGGCCGGCGGCACGATCGCGGCCTGGGCCGCCGCGCTGACCATGACCGCGGCCGTCGCCGACCACGGCAGGCCGACGCGGGCCTCGGACAGCAGGCGCGCCGGCGCCTCCATCGTGTGGGGCACGATGCTGAGGAATTCATCGGCGCGGGCCAGCGCGATGTCCTGCGCCGACATGCCCACGAAGACGTGCGCGAAGCCTTGTTCGATGGCGTCGAGCGCGGCCTCCGTGGCGCGGCGCCAGCGCTTCACCGCGGCGACGTCGGCCCGGGAGGCGGACTCCGGGATGGCCCAGCGCGTATCGCCGCCCGTCACCGCGCTCGCGGCGTTGAACGCATCCACCACCCCTGCGGGACCGCCCAGGCGGGCGTCGAGCACCTGTGTGGCGATGACGCAGGCCAGCTCGCGCTGGTGGTAGGGGACCATGACTCGTTCCAGGATGACTTCGTAGCGGCGCATGACGGGTTCCTCGGTGGCTCGGCGACTGAATGGAAGATGAGAATACTGGATGAACGTACAGTATTCAATCGCGATCCTTGGGGGTAGCTGCCACGCGCTGGCAGGAGGGGCGCATCAAGGAAAAAGCCCCCGCGCGGAGGACCGCGCGGGGGCTCTTGGGCACCCTTCGGGGGAAGGTGGCCTTACTTCAGGCCAGCGCCCATCGCCTTGGACAGCGAGGCCGTCGGATCGTCACCCGAGAACTCCCAGAAGAACGCGCCGCCGAAGCCCTTGGACTTCACGTAAGCCATCTTGATGGCGATCGTGGCCGGGGTGTCGAAGCTCCAGAAGGTCGAGCCGTTGTAGATCCACTGCGCCTTGCTGACGTCGTCGACCCGGCTGGTGTAGCCCTGCAGGTTCTTCAGGACCTTGTAGTCCTCGTTGCCCGCCTCGTAGGTGCCCGGCGCCGGCGTGCCGCTCTGGTACAGGCCGTTGTTGACGTTGGGGACGTTGGTCCAGCCGCGGCCGTAGAAGCCGATGCCGACGTTCAGCTTCGAGGCCGGGACGCCCTTGTCCAGGAAGGCCTGCATCGCGTCGTTGGTGTTGTACTTCTTCACGTCACCCGTGGACGGGTCGTTCGCCGGCGCGTACAGCGCCGAGTGGAACCCGGTGATCGTGTCCCAACCGCCGTGGAAGTCGTACGTCATCACGTTGATGAAGTTCAGGTACGGATGGATCTGGTCCGGGTCATAGGCCCGCACCTTGTCCACGCCCGCGCCCGACGCGATCGACAGCAGCAGGCCCGGACGCACCGCGTCCAGCTGCTTGCGGAACTCGGCCAGCAGGCCGGTGAAGTTCGCGCGGTCCTCGGCCGTGCCGCAGGCCAGGCCGCAGGCGTTCGGGTATTCCCAGTCGAGGTCGATGCCGTCGAACACGCCGGCCGCCGCGCCCGTGCCGCCCGCGCCGTCCGTCACCGGCACGTTGCCCTTGATGTAGGCGTCCACGCAGCTCTTGACGAAGTTGACGCGGTTCTCCGGACGCGCCGCGCTCGAGAAGCCGCGCGACCAGGTCCAGCCGCCCAGCGAGATCAGCACCTTGATCTTGGGGTACTTGGCCTTGAGCTTCTTGAGCTGGTTCCAGCTGCCGCGCAGCGGCTGGTCCCAGGTGTCGGCCACGCCGTCGACGCTGAGGTCGGCGCCGTAGGACTTGCCGTAGTCGGCGAAGGCGTCGCCGCCTTCACCGGTGGACTCGTTGCTCGGGATGATCTTGCCGACTTCGCAGACGTTGTTGCGGACGTTGCCGAACGCGTAGTTGATGTGCGTCAGGTTGGCCGCGGAGCCGCTGGTGTCGATGTTCTTCACGTGGTAGTTGCGGCCGTAGATGCCCCACTGCGCGAAGTAGCCCAGCAGCACCTTGTCGCCGGCGCTCTGCGTGTCGGTCTTGACCGTGATCGGCGCCGACGGCTGCGAGGAACCGGCCTGGTTGAAGGCCGACACCGTGAACGTGTAGTTCGTGTTGGCGCTCAGGTTGGTGACGCTGGCGCTGGTGGCCGCGCCCTGTGCGACCTGCGTCGCGCCCTGGTTGACGCGGTACTGCACCGTGCAGTTCGGACCGGCGGCGACGGCGTTCCAGGCCAGGTTGACGCTGGTGGCGCTCTTGGACGGCGAGCTCAGGCCCGACGGCGTGGCCGGCGCGGACGCGCAGGTGCCGTTGCTGGCGGTGCTGGTCAGCAGCGTGCTGCTCAGGCCGGAGACGTTGCCCGCCTTGTCCTTGGCGCGCACCTGGTAGCTGTACGAGGTCCCCGCCGACAGGCCGGAGTCGGTGTACGTGGTCGCCGTCGGCGACGCGATCAGCGAGCCGCCGCGCAGCAGCTCGTAGTTGTTGACGCCGGAGCCGGCGTCGGTCGAGGCGCCCCAGCTCAGCGTGATGCTGCTGCTGGTGATGCCGCTGGAACTCAGGCCCGAAGGCACGGTCGGCGGCGTGGTGTCGGTGCCGCCGCCGGTGCAGGCGCCCAGCGACTTCCACACGTCCCACTGGCCGGAGTGGGTGGAGGGCGCCTCGTTCTGCGTCCACCACTTGGCCTGGTAGGCGACGTTGCCCTGCTTGGCGAAGCTGTTGGAGGTGCCGGTGTAGGTGGCGGATGCCGACCATTCGGGCACGTTGGTGCAGTCGTAGGCGTGGGCGGTGCCGGCGGCCATCGCAGCGGCCATCGCGATTCCGCCGAGGCGGACCATCTGTCTCTTCATGTCGAACTCCTGTGGGTCAAAGGGTGGTGGTGGGGAGGTTCTTGGCGGCGGCGCGCATCAACGCGCCGCCGAGGTCTTGGCTGCCGCAGCGGCGGCCGGCACCGCGCCGCGGCGCGCTTCCTGCGCCAGCGCGTAGCTGCGGCCGTTGACGGTGACGGTCCAGTTGCTGGGCATCGTCGACGGCAGGAAGTAGTTGATCGTCAGCGTCACGCTGGCGCCGGGGGCCAGGCTTTGCCACGACGGCAGCTTGAAGCTGGCGCGGTGGAAGTCGTTCTTCAGTCCGCCGACGTTGTTGCCCGCGGGGTTGGAACCGTTGCTGATCACGGTCAGACCGAAGCCGCTCTGGTCCGTCACCGTCGAGGGGATCGCGGTGGGGACGTCGAACTGGAACTCCGTGCCGCCGGGCAGCGTGGTCGTGCTGTTGTTGGTCAGCGTGAGCTTGGGCGTGATCGGGTAGTTGCTGTCGCCCAGCGCGAAGCCGCCCAGCGCGTAGCCGATGTCCAGCGTCTCCGCCGGCAGTGCCGCCGAGGTGAGGCGGTTGCCGTAGGCCGGCGCGGTCTTCAGCTTGTTGTAGAGCGTGTTCGTCAGCGTGTTGCCGATGAAGTACTCGTTGCGCGCGGTGTCGAAGGCGTAGTCGCCGGCGAACTCCCAGAACATCACGCCGCCGATGCCGCGGTCGGCCACGTACTGCGCCTTCACGCCCAGCGACTGCTCGTCCTCGGTGCTGATGAAGACCTTCTTCTGCGCGTTCCACAGCCACGGCGCCACCAGCGTCGCGTCGTAGTTGCGCACGTAGGTGCCGGTCAGCTGGTCGGCCGGGTTGGTGGCCGGATTCAGGCCGTAGGCGGCGAGGTAGCTGCCCGCGCGGCCCGAGGCCAGGTTCATCGCGTGCCACATCGGGTTGGAGCCCGCGGGGACTTCCTTGTCGGAGACGTCCAGGTCGTGCCAGAGGTTGTCGATGCCGACCGCGCCGTTGCCGCACTTCTGCACGGTGCCGCCGCCGGTGCCGGCCGGGCACTTGCTCTGGTCAGGCAGGGCCGCCTGACCCCACAACCCGTTGGTGCCGCCGGTCACCCCTTGCCAGCCCCGGGTGTAGTACGGCACGCCGATGTTGATGCGGCCCGCCGGCATCGCGCCGCGGAAGTAGTGGTAGGCCCAGTCGGTGTTCAGGTAGCCGATGCGCGCGTACTGCGTGGCGGTGTAGTAGCTCCACGCGGTGAGTTCCGCATCCTTGCCGTCGTCGTACAGCGCCGCGTTCGGGCCGACGAACTGGTTCCACGCCCCGTGCAGGTCGTAGCTCATGATGTTCACGTAGTCCAGGTACTGCGTGACCTGGAAGGCCTCCATCCCGCGCAGCAGGTAGGCGGAGGAGGGCGCCGCGATCGTGAGCATGTAGTGGCGGGCGTCGGCCTGGCTGGCCGTGTCCAGCTTCGCGCGCAGGGTGCGCATCAGCACGACGTAGTTCTTCATCAGCGCGCCGCGACGGGCGTTGCTGATGGCGAAGTCCACCGGGTTGCCGGCGTTGTTCATGCTGGTCGGGTACTCGTAGTCGATGTCGACGCCGTCGAACCCGTACTGCCGCAGGAAGGCCACCGCCGAATCGGCGAACGCGTTGATGCCGGCCGTGTTGGTCGAGCCGTCCGCGTTGGTCGTCATCGTGTAGAAGCCGCCCGTCTCGGCCCAGCCGCCGACCGAGATCAGCGTCTTGACGTTGGGGTACTGCTTCTTGAACTTGTTGAGCAGGTTGAAGTGGCCCTTGTAGGCATAGGCCGGATCCATCTCCGCGCCCGCGATGCCGGGCCAGGTCAGGCCGGTGGCGGGGTTGGTCGCGTCGGCGGTGTTGCCGACCGAGAGCTTGTTGGCTGCGTCCACATGCGCGAACGCATAGTTGATGTGCGTGACCTGACCCCACGGGATCTGGTGCGCGAGGAAGGCGGGCTGGCCGGTCTTGCCGGTGCGCCAACTGGTGAAGTAGCCGATGATGCGGCGCGGCTTGTCGGCGCCCATCTTCTCGCGGCCCTGGTCGTCGTAGACCTTGCAGTAGGCGGGCGCGGTGCCGGCGGTGGTCGTCAGGCCTTCAGGCCGGCAGCGCTCGTCGCCGGTGACCTGGCCCCGCACGGTGATGCGCAGCGCGGCGGTGTCGGTCGTCGCGCCCTTGTCGTCGGTGGCGCGGGCGGTGATGTCGGCCACGCCGGCGCGCGCGGTCCAGCTCACGCTGAACGGCGCGGTGGTGTCCTCGGCGACCAGCGCGCCGTTGACGTAGAAGCCGACCTTGGCGACGGTGCCATCGCTGTCGGCGGCGGTCGCGGCCAGCGTCACCACGTCGCCCGCCGTGGGTGAGGTGCCCGCGGTCGGCGAGCTCAGCGCCACCGTCGGCGGCTTGTTCGTGCCGCCACCGCCGCCGCCGTCACAGGCGCCCAGCACCTTCCACACGTCCCACTGCCCGGAGTTCGTCGCCGGCGGGTTGTTCTGCGTCCACCACTTCGCCTGGTAGGCCGTGCTGGTCTGCTTGACGATCGCGTTGCCGCTGTACGCGGTGGCGGCGTTCCAGTCGGCGACGCCGGTGCAGTCGTAGGCCATCGCCGATGTGCCGGCGAAGGCCAGCACCATCGGCATCAGCCACGGCAGCATCGGATGGGGTCGGGCGCAGGGACGTTGTCTCATCGGGGGGCTCCTGAGGTGTTGTCGTTGTCGACGTCGAATCGCGTCTTCGGGAACTGCGGGGGAGAAAACAGGGAGGGCAGGGATGAGCGCCGCCGCGCCGGGCGACTGCGGTGGCAGCGCGGCGGGAACGGTCAGGGCTCGCGAAGAAAAAGCGCCGGTCGGTTCAACCGGCGAAGGCGGCGGCCGCTCGGGCTCGGCCGCCGGGACCGGCTCAGACGGACGTCAGGCCGGCCACTCGGGGGCAGCGGGGCGGGTCAGCGGCGCCGCGGCCGGGATGGGCCCGGCGACGCGGTCGGCGGTACGGAGAAAGGCGCGTGCAGACATGGCAGTCACTCCCTTGCTGGTCGACGTGCGGTCCGCGGGGTGATCCCGTCGGACGGCGTGCGGTTTGCAACCGCGGCGTCTAGGAGACCAATACCGCTGCTGATCTCATAGTGGTATGCAATGTAGATACCACTAGCGTCCACATCATTCAGGTTAACCCGCAGGACCTGCGTAACGTGTCGTAATGATGTCGTCAACGACGTGTATGGACGTCAATTGATGCAAATCAAAGGGAAAACCGGTACGACCAGAACGGTCGTGAGAAAAAACCAGTGTGGGACCAATTCTTGCCATGCGCGGTCTCCCGACCGGGCGCGACAGGGCGGGAATGCTCAGCGCTCGATGCGCGACCAGTGCCCGTCGCGCAGCAGCTCGTGCGGCAGGAAGCGGGCCTTGTAGGCCATCTTGTCGCTCTGGGCGATCCAGTAGCCCAGGTAGAGATGCGGCAGGCTCAGGTCGCGGGTCTGGCGCAGCTGCCACAGCACGTTGTAGGTGCCGTAGCTGACGTTGGCCTCGGGCTCGTAGAAGGTGTAGACCGCCGACAGCCCGTCGCCCAGGATGTCCAGGATGGAGACCATCTTGAGCGCGCCGTCGGGCTCCCGGAACTCCACGAGGCGGGAGTTCACCCGGCTCTGCAAAAGGAACTGCGTGTACTGGTCGACGCTGTCGTGGTCCATGCCGCCGCCGCTGTGTCTGCCGGCCTGGTAGCGCAGGTAGAGCTGGTAGTGCTCGTCGCTGTAGCCCAGTCTCATGACGCGGGCCTGCAGCGCCTGGTGCTGCGTCCAGGCGCGGCGCTGGCTGCGGTTGGGATGGAAGTCCGCCACCGGGATGCGCATCGGCACGCAGGCCTTGCAGCCGTCGCAGTAGGGGCGGTAAGTGAACATGCCGCTGCGCCGGAAGCCGGCGGCCACCAGGCTCGAATACGCGTCGGCGTGGATCAGATGGCTGGGCGTGGCGACCTGCGAGCGCGCCTGGCGGTCGCTCAGGTAGCTGCAGGGGTAGGGTGCAGTCGCATAGAACTGCAGCTCGGCCAGCGGGAGTTCCTTGGGGTGCGTCACGGGCTCAGGGCTCGGTGGCTCAGGGCGGGTCGTTCGGGGCGTCGTTCTGCGCGTCGGTCAGGCCCAGATGGGCCCACAGCCGCGGATGATAGGACCAATCTCCGGGCGAAGGCAGGCCGGTGTGCGCGGCGAGATGCGCCTCGAACGCGTCGCGCGCGACCGGCGCCGCGCCCAGCGAAGCAAGGTGCGCCGTCTGCTGCTGGCAGTCGATCCAGGGGATGTCGAACTCCCGGCACAGGCAGATCAGCGCGGCCAGCGCGATCTTGGAGGCGTCGGTCCTGCGCATGAACATCGATTCGCCGAAGAACATCCGGCCAAGGTTGACGCCGTACAGCCCGCCGGCGAGTTCGCCGTCCATCCAGGTCTCGACCGAATGCACCGTGCCCTCGCGCGCCAGGCGCAGGTAGGCCTCCTGCATCTCGGGCACGATCCAGGTGCCGTCCTGGCCGTCGCGCGAGGTGCTGGCGCAGGCCTTGAGCACGGTCTCGGCGGCGTGGTCGACGCGGATCTCGCAGCCCGGCGTGCGGATGAACTTCGCGACCGTCTTGCGCAGCGAGCGCGAGAGCTTGAAGTCCGCCGTCCGCAGGACCATGCGCGGGTCGGTGGTCCACCAGAGGATGGGCTGGCCTTCCCCGTACCAGGGGAAGATCCCCCGCGCGTAGGCCGCGCGCAACCGGGCGGGTCTCAGGTCGCCGCCGGCCGCGAGCAGCCCCGGGGCATCGCTGCGCGGCCCCAGCGCGCGGCGGGTCGGCGGGAAGTCCAGAGAGTCATCGTCGAGCCAGGGGATCATCCGCTTCATGGTAGCGTGCCGCCTTCCTTCCACGCCCGCTGGCGCCCCCCTCGTTCCCATGATCACCCTCTACGGCATCCCCAACTGCGACACCGTGAAGCGCGCCCGCGCCTGGCTCGACGAGCAGGGCCTCGCGTACCAGTTCCACGACTACAAGAAGCAGGGCGTGCCCGCGGCGAAACTGCCGCAGTGGATGAGTGAACTCGGCTGGGACAAGGTGCTGAACCGCGCCGGCACGACCTGGCGCAAGCTGGACGACGGCGCCAAGGCCGGCGTGACGGACGCGGCCAGCGCCGCGGCGCTGATGGTCGAGCAGCCGAGCGTCATCAAGCGCCCCGTCGTCGAATGGAACGACGGCACGCTGAGCCTGGGGTTCTCGCCCGAACTGTTCGCGTCGCACGCTGCTCAAGCGGCTCAGCGCTGATCGGAGGCCCGCCATGTTCACCGGCATCGTTCAAGGCATCGCACAGGTCGCCGCCATCACCGACAAGGAGGGGCTGCGCAGCTTCACCCTCGACTTCCCCGAAGGCTTCTGCCAGGACCTGGAGATCGGCGCGTCCGTCGCCTGCGACGGCGTCTGCCTGACGGTCACCGCCCTGAAAGGGGATCACGAGGCCGACTTCGACGTGATGCTCCAGAGCTTGAACCTCACGGCGCTGGGCCAGCTCGGCGTCGGCGGCCGGCTCAACGTCGAGCGCGCCGCGAAGGAGGGCGCCGAGATCGGCGGCCATCCGCTGTCGGGCCACGTCGACTTCATGGCAAAGGTGGAAGCGATCCGCCGCCCCGCCAACAACCATGTGATCCGCATCGCGGTGCCGGCGCCGTGGATGCGCTACATCTTCGCCAAGGGCTACATCGCGGTGAACGGCGCCAGCCTGACGGTGGCCGAGGCCGGCCGCCACGCCGACGGCTCGGGCTGGTTCGAGGTCTGGCTGATCCCCGAGACGCTGCGCATGACCACCTTCGCCGACAAGGGCGAGGGCGCGCCGCTGCACATCGAGATCGAGCGCCAGACGCAGGTGATGGTGGACACCGTCCGCGATGCCGTCGCCGAGAAGATCGGCGCGCTGATGCCGGCGCTGAAGCTGTTCGCGCAGGAGCGGGGCCTGGACCTCGACGCATAGTCCAAGCCCTTGGATTCGCCATCCCTACAACACCAGATGACCTAAGTCATCGCGGCGGCGGGCTGCGCCCGCGCGCGGACGCCACCCGCTGA
>NZ_DASVNZ010000098.1:0-8757 GCF_036486225.1 Roseateles sp.
GGTGCTCGTGCTCATGCCGGTGCTCCCAGGCTGCGGCCGGCGAGGTGCCAGGCCATCATCATCGTGGTGATGTTGGGCGGTGCGCTGGGAACCAGCGGCATGATCGACGCGTCGATCACGAACAGCCCGTCAACGCCGAACACACGGCCGCCGCCGTCGACGACACCGTCCCCCGGCCGGCCCATGCGGCAGGTCGAGGTCGGATGCGCGTAGCCGTCGAGATCGCGCGCGATCGCGGGCCCCAGGTCGTCGCCGTCGGACACGCCCGCGCCCGGCGCCATCTCCGCGTGCACCAGATCCGCGAACGGCGGCTGGCGACCGATCGCCCGCGAGATCCGCACCGCCTCCAGCATCCGCGAGCGATCACGGCTGGTGCCGAGGAAGTTGTAGCGGATGCGCGGCGCCGATCGCGGATCGCGGTCGACGATTTCCAGGCCGCCGCGCGCTTCCGGCTGCGTGAGCGCCACGGCCAGCACGATCGCGCCGCCGGTCGGGCTGAGCGCCGGATCGAACAGGTGCGTCGCGGAGACGTGCACGTCCAGATCGCCGGGCGCCGCTTCCGACGACGCGGCCCACAGGATCGCGCCCGCTGCCGGATGCATGCCGGCAGCCTCCGGCGTCAGGGCGTAGCCGTTGTAATAGAACGGGTGCTCCTGCAGGCCCTCGCCCACCGGCAGATCGGCCACCAGCGGCACGCCGAGCCGCGACAGCACCGCCGCCGGCCCCACGCCGGAACGCATCAGGATCGCCGGGCTGCCGAAGGCGCCGGCGCTGAGGATCACCTCCTTCGCGCGCCAGGTCTTGCCATCGGCATCGACGACGCCCACGGCGCGGCCGTCCTCGATCAGCACCTTGTCGATCTCGACGCCTCCGTGGATCGCGAGGTTCGGCCGCGCACGCACCGCCTCGTCCAGGAAGGCGATCCCCGTGTTGATGCGACGCCCCGAAATGACGTTGAGCGGATACGGCGACACGCCGGCCTGCTCGCCGCCGTTGAAGTCGTCCACGCGGGCGAAGCCGAGATTCGCGGTCGCATCGACGAAGGCATTCAGCGCGGGCGTCAACTCGTCCGGACGACGATGACGGATCGGCAGCGGGCCGCTGCGGCCGCGGAAGTCGTCCTCGCCGTCGGGCGTGTTCTCGATGGCCTTGAAGGCGGCGAGCACCTCTTCCCATTCCCACCCGGCGATGCCGAGCGCGCGCCACTTCGCGAAGTCCTCGGGCCGCGAGCGCATCGCCACCGCCGCGTTGACTGCGGAGCAGCCGCCGATCGTCTTGCCGCGCGGCGCGCGGATGCGGCGCCCGTCGATACCGGTCTCCGCCGTGTAGCCCCAGTCGTGCCCGTCCGGACCGCCGGCAGTGTCCGCGTCGGCGAGGTCGCGGGGGAACACGTTGGGCCGGTAGGCCTGACCGGCCTCCAGCAGCAGGACCCGTCGCGACTGGTCCGCGCTCAGCCGGTGGGCGAGCACGGCGCCGGCCGAGCCCCCGCCGACGATGAGGGTGTCGTAGGCGGCGGTCATTGCTTCAGCGCTCCGGCGACCTGGCCCATCAGCACGGCGAAGGGCATGTCCAGCGCGGCGTAGACCTCCAGCGCCTTCGGGTCGGCGTTGTCGGCCATGATCTCGACCATCAGCGTCGCGTAGTCGGAGACCTCGATGCCCAGGGCCGCCAGGCGGGCCACGCCGGCCTCGCGCTTGGCCGGCGTGAAGGTGCCGCAGGCGTCGATCGCGACGATGGGCTGGAAGCCCTCCTCCTGCGCGGAGATCGCCGGCAGCGAGGCGCAGACCTCGAAGGACAGGCCCGCGATGATCAGGTGGTCGCGGCCCGTGGCCTTGACCGCGTCGACGAAGGGCGCGAAGTCCCAGGCGTTGACGGTCGAGCGGTCCATGATCTCGCCGCCGCCCAGCGCTTCCTTGAGCTCGGGCGCGGTCGGGCCCCACATGCTGTCCCGGGCCGTGGTGATCGCCACCACCGGCAGGCCCAGCACCTTGGCCGCCTTGGCCAGGCCGACGACGTTGTGCTTCAGGTCGCTGACGGTCATGTCGCGGACGCCCGTCAGCAGGCCCACCTGATGGTCGATCAGCAGGACGGCGGTGTTGTCGCGATTCATGCGGGTGCGCTTGGTCTTCATGGAGGTTCCTTGAGGGTGGAAGGACTCCGGTTGCGACGACGCCGCGAGGTGTTCCGGAGTGATTTCATTCCATCCGACGGACCTCGGCCGATCAACGGGGCGCGCTTGAATCGAGCTTCCAACAGCTCGGAAGATCGACGTCGGCCCGCCGATCAAACCAACGCCACAATCCGCTCGCCGACCGCTCGCCACCGTTCACCCGCGGCCTCCAGGAGGAGGCCGGAAAGAGGACGCCCATGCTCGATCTCAACGATTTCCGATACTTCGTCGAAGTGGCCGATCGCGGCGGCCTGTCCGCGGCCGCTCGCGCGCTGGAGCGGCCCGTGTCGACGATCAGCTACCGCATCCAGCAGCTGGAGCGCGAGCTCGGCGTGACGCTGTTCGCGCGGACCTCCCGCCAGGTGACGCTCACCGAAAGCGGCATGGAGTTCTACAGCCACGCCGTGGCCACGCTGGCCCGCGCGGACGAAGCGGAACTGGCGATGCGCAGTCTCTCGAAGGAGCCCGCCGGGACGGTGCGCTTCACGGTGGCGACGGCGACGGCGCAGTTCGCGATGGCGAGGATGGTGTCGACCTTCCTGGAGAAACATCCGAAGGTGGAGATCGTCCAGCACGCGGGCGACAACAACGTCGATATCGTGGCGGACCGCTTCGACTTCGCGATCCGCGCGTACTCGGGCGCGCTGCCGGATTCGACAATGGTGCAGCGCCCGCTGGCGGAGGCGCCGTGGCACCTGTTCGCGTCGCCGGGGTATCTGGCGTCGGTGGGCACGCCGCAGACGCCGGACGACCTGAGCGGTTGCGCGAGCCTGTTCATGAAGCGCGACAGCGTCACGCCGTCGTGGCGACTGCGCCGCGCGGACGATCCCGAGCAGGTGGTGCAGGTCGGCATCCGGCCGAAGCTCCTGGGCTCCTGCATGGTGACGCTGAAGCAGGCGGCGGCGTCCGGCCTGGGCATCGTCGCCCTGCCCGCCTACGTGTGCCGGGACGAGGTGCGCGCGGGCCTGCTGCAACGCGTGCTGCCGGACTGGATCGCTGCGGAGGCGACCATCACCGTGCTGATGCCCAGCCGCCGCGGCATGACCGCCGCCACGCGCGCGTTCATCGAGCACATCGCCGACGCGTTCCCCGAGGCGGTGCGGCTGGACTGAGCGCCAGCGCGCCGCGTCCATCGCACCGGCGCGCCATCATCCAGCCGGTTGGAAGCAGCATCCCGTTCCGACGGCTTCTCCCGGTGCGGCCCGGCCTCCAGAATTTCCTCGAGGACGCGACTCGTGCGTCCGCTGGAGCACAACCCCATGGACACTACCGACACCCTCGCGACTGCAGAGGTCGCTGCCGACCGCGTCGGCGACGCGATCACCGGCAGCCCGCAGACCATCGGCCGCCACTTCACGGCGCGTCATTTCTCCGAAGAGATGTTCCGCGGCCGGATGGACCCGCTGCTGATGGTCGACCACTTCGTGATGACCGGACCGACCTTCGCGCCGCACCCGCACGCGGGGATCTCGGCGGTGACGATGATGTTCGAGGACGCCACCGGCGGCTTCTTCAACCGCGACACGCTGGGCAAACGCTTCGCGCTTCGCGCCGGCGACCTGTACTGGCTGGCGGCGGCCGGCGGCGCGGCGCACGAGGAAGTGCCCGAGCCCGGCGCGCGCACGCATGCGCTGCAGATCTTCGTGAACCTGCCGGGACGGTTGAAGCACGGGCCGGCCCACTCGCTGCTGGTGCGCGCGGAGGACATCCCGGTGATCGAGGACGACGGCCATCGCGTGCGGGTCGTGCTGGGCCGCTCCGGCGACGTCGTCGGCGCGACCGGGACGCCGGAGCCCTTCACGCTGCTGGACATCGCGCTGCCCGCCGGCGGCAGCTTCTCCCATCCGCTGTCCTCCGACGAGCAGGCGTGGATCTACGTCATCTCGGGCGCAGCGACCTTGCATGCGCGGGACCAGGCCCGCGTCCTGCCCGAAGGCCGCGCCACCACGGTGCGCGCCGGCGCGGACGGCATCGTCCGCCTGGAGGCCGGGGTCGACACGCACGCGGTGCTGATGGCGGCAAAGCCCATCGGCGAGACCTTCGTCAAGCACGGGCCGGTCGTGATGTCGACGACGGCCGACGTGCGCCAGGCCTTGATCGACTACGCCGACGGGCGCTTCGGGGCGTTACCTCCGGAGCGCTGACCGGCGCGGCCTATCATGGGCGCCTCCTCCCGAAGCGCCGCGCGAGTGACCACTTCCCCGCCCGTGAAAGACGGCGGCAGCCACGCTGACCGCCACGTCGACCGCCAAGAGTTGTTGCTCGATGAGATGGTGGCCTTCTGGCATGTCGTCGAGCACGGCGGCTTCTCGCAGGCCGCGCGGGCGCTGGGCGTGGAGCCCTCGTCGATGAGCCGGAGTGTGGCGCGCCTGGAACGCGCGCTGCAGGCCAAGCTGCTCATCCGCGGCCCGCGTTCGATGGCGCTCACCGAGCTCGGCGAGCAGGTGCTGCGCGACAGCGCGCTGATCCGCGACGCGGCCACCAACGTGCATGCGCTCGCCGCGCGTTACGGCTCACGGCCCTCCGGCATGCTGCGCGTCTCGGCGCCGGTGGTGCTGGGACAGCTGTGGCTCGCGCCGCGGCTCGCGTCCTTCGCGGCGGCGTATCCGGACGTCGACCTCCAGCTCTCGCTGAACGACCGCCCGGTGGACATTGTCGCCGAACGCGTGGACGTCGCGCTGCGCATCACGGCGCAGCCGCCTCAGGATCTGGTCGCACGCAAGCTGTTCGACACGCCCTACGTGCTGGTGGCCTCGCCCGCCTACCTGGCGGCGCACGGTGCGCCGGAGCGCCCCGAGACGCTGACGCGGCATCGCTGCATCCACCTGGGCTTCGGCGCGTTCGACGCCAACTGGCCGCTGAAGCGCGGCGAGGAGCAGGTCGTCGTCGCCATCGCCCCGCGGCATGCCATCGGCAACAGCCTCGCGCTCGCGACGGCGGCGGAGCACGGCGCAGGGATCGCGCTGCTGCCCTTGTTCTCCGCCCAGGTCGGGCTGGACGCGGGGCGGCTGGCCCGCGTGCTGGAGGCGTGGTCGCCCGCCGGGACCTACGAGCGCGCCGCCTATCTGCTCTACGCGGCCGGCGCGCGCGTGCCGCCGAAGGTCAAGGCCTTCGTCGAGCACATGAGTGCCACGACCGACCCCTGACCGACCCTTGATCGATCCTCGATCGGCCCTTGACCGGCGTCAGCCGATCACCCGACCCTCGGTGATGACGGCGCGGTAGGTGGCGCCCCGGAAGCGATGCTGCGCGGCGGCCTGGTACGCCGGGCTGAAGTACCAGGCGCGCGCCGCAGCCACCGACGGGAACTTGAGCAAGACCACGCCTTCCATCGGCGCGCCTTCCACGACCTCATGCGCGTCGTACGCCGCCAGCACCTGGGCGTCGTGCCCTTCGAAGGTCGCGCCTACGGCGGCGCCGTACTGCGCCATCTCATCGGCGTCGAGGGTCGCTTCCTTGATGAAGAAGATGTACGCCGGCTTTGCCGTCGGCGCGTCGGGCGCTGTCACGGGGGTGGTGGTGGAGGTGCCGGAGGTGGAAGTGGCTTGAGACATGGAGCTGCCTGTCGGATTGAACGTGGGGTTGAACGTCGGGTTGAACGTTGGACATGTCGCCGGAGCGGCGCGCGCAGGCAATGTAGGCCGGCGGTGCCGCGCTGAACAGGTGGCCGCCGACCGATCTCTTTCAATCGGCGTTTGAAGATGCGGGCGACGTCCGGCCCGGCGCCTCCGGGCTTACCCCACAGACCCTGCTGATCGGCCCGGGAAGCGACAGCGCTAACATCGGCCGATGGGCACGGAACAGCAGTACATCGACGCGATCGGCCGCATGGCCGTGGTGCCGACCATCCTGGACGCCACCGCGCGTCTCACCGGGATGCGATTCACCGCCGTCGCCCGGGTGACCGACACCTCCTGGACCGCCTGCGCGGTCCGCGACGAGATCGCCTTCGGGCTCAAGCCCGGCGACGAACTGGAACTCGTCTCGACGATCTGCAACGAGATCCGCCAGCACGGGCACCCCGTCATCTTCGGCAGCGCCAGCGAACACGAACATTTCCGCCACCACCACACGCCGAAGCAGTACGGCTTCGAGAGCTACGTCTCGATCCCGATCTTTCGCGCGGACGGCTCGTTCTTCGGCACGCTGTGCGCGATCGACCCGCAGCCCGCGAAGCTCGACGATCCCGTGCTGCAGCAGACGCTGGAGCTCTTCGCCCAGCTGATCGCCACCCAGCTGGACGCGCAGGACCTGGACGCCCAGCGCCAGGCCGCCCTGGCCGCGGCCGCCGACGCCCGCGAGCTGCTGGAATGGGAGAACCAGCGCATCACCGCGCTGCTCAACGAGCGCGAGCAGGTGGAGCAGGTCATCACCCGCGAACTGAACGACACGCGACGCCTGCGGGACGTGGCCGCCCGGCTCATCGGCACGGACGGCGGCTCGACGCTGTTCGGCGAGATCCTCGAGGCGGCCATCGAGATCATCGACGGCGACGCCGGCACGATCCAGCTGCTCGACGAGCAGACGGGCACCCTGACCTTCCTCGCCTCGCGCGGCTTCAGCCCCGAGGTCAGGGCGCACTTCGCGGTGGTCGACGCGTCGTCGGGCTCGCCCTGCGGCCGGGCGCTCGCCGCGGGACAACGGACCTTCGTGCGTTTCGACGACCCGGACGATCCGGACCTGGACGGCTCCAACCGGCTGCATCTGGACGACGGCGTGCGCTGCGCCCAGTCCACGCCGCTGCTCAGCCGCTCGGGGCGTCCGATCGGGATGTTCTCCACGCATTGGGCCGAGCCGCGCGAGCTCAGCGAACGAGAGCTGCGTTTCCTCGACCTGCTGGGCCGCCAGGCCGCCGACCTGATCGAGCGCAACCAGGTCCAGGAAGCCCTGCTGGCGCGCGAGCGTGAACTGCGGGAGGAAGCCCGCCGCAAGGACGAATTCATCGCCGTGCTGGCCCACGAGCTGCGCAACCCCCTGGCGCCCATCCGCAGCGGCATCGAGGTGCTCAAGCGCGCCAACGGCGACGTCCAGCTGATCGAGCGCGTGCGGCCGATGATGGAGCGGCAGATCGCGCAGGTCGTCCACCTGATCGACGATCTGCTGGACGTCTCGCGGATCCGGTCGGGCAAGGTGCAGCTCAAGCGCGAATGGGTGAGCCTGCGATCGCTCGTCGAGAGCGCGCTGGAGGCGCATCGCAGCCAGATCGTCGCCGGCGGCATCGATCTCGTCGTCGATCTCGACGATCCGGAGCGGCAGCTGGACGTCGACCCGACGCGGCTGTCGCAGGTGATCTCGAACGTGCTGCACAACGCGGTGAAGTTCACCGCGACCGGCGGCCGCATCACGATCCGTTCCAGCGTCCAGCCGGCAAGCGCCGGTGAAGGCCTGGAGCAGGTGCTCCGCATCACCGATTCGGGCGTCGGCATCGCCGCGGAGATGCTGCCCAACATCTTCGACCTGTTCACGCAGGCGCGATCGGACAGCTCGCGGCACGGCGGGATGGGAATCGGCCTGGCGCTGTCGCGCAGCCTGATGGCCTTGCACGGCGGCTCGATCGAGGCGGCCAGCGTCGGCGCCGGCCACGGCAGCGAATTCGTGATCCGGCTGCCGGTGGGAACGCCCGCGGCACCGGCGCCGGTCCTGACCCGCGACGAGAACGACGCGGACCTGGCCGGCCTGCGCGTGCTGGTGATCGACGACAACCAGGACGCCGCCGACGGCGTCGCGATGCTGCTGACGATGTGCGGCGGCGAGGTCCGCGTGGCCTACGACGCGACGCGCATCGTCGACGAGGTGCGGACCTTCGAGCCCGGTCTGGTGCTGCTGGACATCGGCCTGCCGGGCATCGACGGCTATCAGGCGTGCCGGAACGTGCGCGAGGAGGTCGGCCACGGCGTGCAGATCGTGGCGCTGACCGGCTGGGGCCAGGAAGAGGACCAGCGGCGCGCGACGGCCGCCGGCTTCGACGCGCACCTCACCAAGCCGGTGGACCTCGCGAGCCTGGCGCGGATTGCGTCGAGCGCGGCGCTCAAGGCGGGCTGACCGCCGGCTTCGTCAGCAGCTGCTGCACGCTCGAGAAGTCCAGGCCTCCCCGTCCGGCCCGGCTGTTGAGCGCGTAGAGGTTGCGGGCGAGCTCGCCGAGCGGCACGGCCGCGCCGACCTGTAGTGCCGCCTCGACCGCGAGGCCGAGGTCCTTGAGCATCAGGTCGCTGCCGAAGCCGCCGCTGTAGCCGCGCGACGCGGGCGCTTCCGGCTTCACGCCGGGCCATGGATTGCAGACCTCGGTGGCCCAGCTGCGGCCGGTGCTGACGGCCATCATCGCGGACAGCGCCTGCGGATCGAGGCCGTGCGACACGCCGAGCGCCAACGCCTCGCCGGTCACCGCCATGATCACGCCCAGTGCCATGTTGTTGCACAGTTTGGCGACCTGGCCGGCGCCGGACGCGCCCATGTGGAAGATGTTCTTCCCCATCGCGGACAGCACGGGGCGAGCGCGTTCCAGCGCGGCCGCCTCGCCGCCGACGATGAAGGTCAGCGTGCCGGCCGCGGCGCCGGCGGTGCCGCCGGAGACCGGCGCATCGATCATC
>NZ_DASVNZ010000102.1:0-2379 GCF_036486225.1 Roseateles sp.
TCATGCACGCTCAGCCGCAGCACCGCCCAGTTCATGCCTGTCGGCGCGACGGCGGACGGGTAAAGCGGCAGTTCGACCGGGCGGAACAGGGAGTCGGGCGAGGCGGCGTTGCCCGGCTGCGGATCGCGCGGCAGGGCCAGCGCCGCGCGGCGCGGCAGGTAGCGGCCGGAGGGATCGGAGACGGTCACCGTCAGCGTCACGTCGCCGACGGCCGGCGTCGCGGGCGGCGTGTCGAAGGCCGCCTCGTGCGTGGCGAGCGCAACGGGTGCGAGGGGCGCTTCGGCGCGGACGATCACGTAGAGCCCGCTGCGATTGCGTCGCACCGCCGCGCCGGCGATGCGCACATCCAGCGGCGTTCCGACCTGCACCCGGGTGGCCGCGTCGATGCAGCGCAGGGCGCCCAGCACGCGCGTGTCGATGCGCTCGAGCTCGCGGATCAGCAGCGTCATGGCGCACCTCCAGGCGCACCGCCCGGTGACGCGTTCCCCGCAGGCACGGCCGTGCCGTAGCCGAAGCGCGTGGCCACGACCGGACCCGCGTCGAGGAGGGTGTCCGGATCGATGCGCACGCGGCGCGCGATGTAGGAGACGGAGAGCCGGTACGCCGGTTCCAGCGCGTCCCAGATGCGCATCATGTCCTCGGTGGGCAGCTCGGACGGAATGATCTGGATCACCTCGTCGGGGCCCCAGCCAGCCTCCGGCGACAGCGCGGAGGCGTCGAGGATCGGGTGCTCGTAGAGCTGCCGCATCGCCCAGGCGAAGGGCAGCAGCTCGTCCTGCGGGTTGTTGGCCCAGGCGCTCAGCAGGAAGTGCAGGTCCAGACCCAGCGGCGCCTGCTGCTCGCCGGACATGCGGTCGGGGCGGTGCTGGCGCAGATGCTCGTTGACGGTCACCCGGTACAGGTACAGCGTGAGGCGCGTCGTGTCGTCCTGCGGACCCGCGAGTTCCCCGGACGACACCAGCACGACGTCGCACTCCGGCATCGCCGACCCGCCGGATTCGGCCGGGTAGGTGTTGCGCAGGTAGGTCACGATCGAGTGACCGACCGAGTGGATCGCCTGGATGTTGGCCATGCCGTTGATGTCCTCGGATTTCCTTCGTCCTCATGGTCGCGGCGCGCGGAAGATCGCGCGTCCATCGGGCAGCGTGGCGCGCTCGATGCGGCCGTCGCGTTGCAGCGCCTCCAGGGCCTGCCGCACGTCGACCAGCGGAACGTCCACGCCCATCGGTCCCAACCACCACTGCGCGATGCCCTGCTCGGTGTCGGCGGCGAGCGGATGGCGGGCGAGGTGGGCCAGGATGGCCGACTCCGCTCGCCGTCTTCTCGTGCCTGGGTCTTCGCACAACGGCGTCTCCAACAACGTTGTGAGCCCTCAATGCGAGGAACGTGCCAGGTGTTGCGGGAGAGATGCGATGGCGGTCCTCAGAGGAGAGGCGGGCGGAGGACGCTGCCGGGTGGGTGATGGCGGACCCGCTTCGCGGCACCCGCCGGGTCGGCGTCGACCCGGGGGCGTGCTCAGTTCGGGGCGTCGAACGCGTCGCGTTCGAGGCCGTGCTTCTTCAGCAGCTTGCCCAGCGCGCGGCGTTCCTTGCCGGCCAGGCGCGCGGCGTGCGTCACGTTGCCGTGCGCGGAGTGCATCAGCTGTTCGAGGTAGCTGCGCTCGAAGTGCAGCATCGCTTCCTCGCGCGCGTCGTTGAAGGCGCGCAGATCGCCTGCGGATGCCGGACCGTCGTTGACGGCTCTGGGGCTGGATGTGGCACTGGCGCTGGGTGTGCCGCTTGCTGAGATCGAACTCGTGGCGCACGGGCGCAGATCCAGCTCCTCGCCGTCCGACAGCATCAGCGCGCGTTGCACGCGGTTGTCGAGTTCGCGCACGTTACCCGGCCACGCGTAACGCGCGATCCAATCGATGCAGCCGGGCGCGAGCGCCCGCGGCGGCAGCGCGTGCTGCCGCGCATGCCGCGCGATGAAGTGCTCCGCGAGCACGCGCGCGTCGCCGGGACGGTCGCGCAGCGGCGGCATCTCCAGCAGCAGCACGTTGAGGCGGAAGGCCAGGTCGTCGCGGAAGGCGCCGGTCTCCAGCAGTTCATGCAGGCGCGGGCTGGCGGCGGCGACCACGCGGACGTCGCCGCTGCATTCGCGCGTGCCGCCGACCGGCCGGTAGCGGTAGTCCTGCAGGAAGCGAAGCAGCGACACCTGCGCGCGCAGCGGCAGCGAGTCGAGCTCGTCGAGGAACAGCGTGCCACCCTCGGCCGCCGCGATGAGGCCGTTGCGGGCCTGGCGGGCGTCGGTGAAGGCGCCGCGTTCGCAGCCGAAGAGCTCGCTCTCGATCAGCGTTTCCGGCACGGCGCCGCAGTTCAGCGGCACGAAGGGCGCGTC
>NZ_DASVNZ010000154.1:0-8755 GCF_036486225.1 Roseateles sp.
AGACGGGACGGACCGTACGGATGGCGCCCCAGGGCGCCGGAGGACGCACGGGAGCAGCGAATCAGAGACACCGTACCGGGCGAATCGCGGGAATGTAGCGGAAAGGCGTTACAAATTGCATCCGAACTGACCCCCAGGACCCCCTGGAATCGGGTGGGGAGGTCGGGAATGAAACCGGTACCTGTGCGATCAGCGACGCGTCGGCGTGTCGTCAGCGCTTGCTTCCCGGGTCGTCGGTGCGGTCCCGCACCTTGCGGATGCGGGACTTCACCTCGGCCACGCCGTCCAGGAAATCGCCGACGGTGCGCATGTGTCGCTTGAACTGGAAGTCCCATTCGGCCATGTGGCGCTCCAGGGCCTCGTCCACATGCGAGGACACCGAGTCCGGCGGCAGCCGCAGCCAGGCCTCCGATTCGCCGCCGTCGCGCTCGACGGTCGCGCCGGCGTTGCGGGCGATCTTGAGCATGGGGGCGTTCTCGCTGAGCGCGTGGATGAAGAGCGTGTCGATGCCGCGGTTGCGTGCGTGCAGCGAGGCGCGTTCGAAGAGCCGGCCGCCGAAGCCCTTGCCGCGCGCGGAGGTGGCGACCGAGACGCCGAATTCCGCCATCGCCGGACGGCCCTTGATCTGCGGCGCTGGCGCGTAGGCGAGGTGGGCCACGGCGATCAGCTGCAGGCGACGGTTGAAGATGCCCAGCACCTCGTCGCGGACCAGGTCCAGGCCGCCGACGTACTTCTCGATCTGTTCGTCGCGGGCGGGATAACCGAAGCGCAGGTAGCGGTCCCGCTCGCCCAGCGCCAGCAGGTGCTGCAGGATGCGCTTGCGGTGGCGCTTGCCCAGCGAGCGGATCGGCACCCAGCCGGTCCAGCGCGCCAGCATCGCGCGCGGGCTCCAGCGGGAGGTCGGCGACGCCTCCGGCGCCTTCGGCTGGGGCGGGGTCGGGCGGGGATCGTTCGGGGCGGGCATGGTGCGTTCTGGGATGCGGACGGATGCTAGCGGGGAACGGCGTCGGCGCCTGTCCGGATGCGTCACAAAGCGGCGGCGCGAGCGGCCTGGAGGGTCCGCTGCCGGGCGCCGACAGCCGGCATTTGGGCTTTCGGGCGGGTTCTGCTAGACTCGTCGGCTTTCCCGTTTCCAAGGCAGCGGGGGAACGTCCGTGAGAGGCCGCAGCGAATCACTTTGACCGGTGACATCGCAAACAAGCGTGCACCGAGCGTACGGGGGCAGATCGCCCGAAGTTTCGCCTTTTGAAAGAATCTCATGAAGACCTTCAGCGCCAAGCCGGCCGAAGTGACGCACGAGTGGTTTGTGATTGACGCCACCGACAAGGTGCTCGGACGTGTTGCCAGCGAAGTGGCACTCCGTTTGCGCGGCAAGCACAAGGCCATCTACACGCCTCACGTCGACACCGGTGACTTCATCGTCATCATCAACGCCGAGAAGCTGCGCGTCACTGGCAACAAGGCCACGGACAAGGTGTACTACCGTCACTCGGGCTTCCCGGGCGGCATCTACGCCACCAAGTTCAAGGACATGCAAGCCAAGCATCCGGGCCGCGCCCTGGAAAAGGCCGTCAAGGGCATGCTGCCCAAGGGCCCGCTCGGCTACGCGATGATCAAGAAGCTGAAGGTGTATGCGGGCGACACGCATCCGCACACCGCCCAGCAGCCCAAGGCGCTGGAAATCTAAGGAGCGGAGATGATCGGAAACTGGAACTACGGTACCGGCCGTCGCAAGTCGTCTGTGGCACGTGTCTTCATCAAGAAGGGCACTGGCCAGATCACGGTGAATGGCCGTTCGATCGAGCAGTACTTCGGCCGTCAGACGTCCATCATGATTTCGCGTCAGCCCCTGCTGTTGACGAACAATGGTGAAGCGTTCGACATCAAGGTCAACGTGCACGGCGGCGGCGAGTCCGGCCAAGCCGGCGCGGTCCGCCTGGGTATCACCCGCGCGCTGATCGACTATGACTCGGCCCTGAAGCCCGAACTGAGCCGCGCTGGCTTCGTCACGCGTGACGCGCGTGAAGTCGAGCGTAAGAAGGTCGGTCTGCACGGCGCCCGTCGCCGGAAGCAGTTCAGCAAGCGCTGATCGACTTCCGTCCATCGATGGCATCCGGGTTGGGATGTCATCGGTGGCGAAAGCTCAAGGACAAGGCCGCTGCTTCAGCGGCCTTGTTTTTTTGGCGGTTCTTTCTTTCCGCCTTGTTTTTTGTTCGTCAGGGTGCATATCCTGCCGAAGGGGCTTATCTCCAAGGATCCGCAGTCGATGCGGGGGCTTTGAGATAATCCCGCCATTCCTCCGACACAACAGGATCCACGATGAGCGCAGTCCTCGAAACCACCTCCACCGATCTGGGCGGCATGCCGGCTCCGCTGGTCTTCACCGACAGCGCGGCTGAGAAGGTGCGCGAACTGGTGCTGGAAGAAGGCAATCCGGAACTGAAGCTGCGCGTGTTCGTGCAGGGCGGCGGTTGCTCCGGCTTCCAGTACGGCTTCACCTTCGACGAGGCCGTCAACGATGACGACACGCAGATGGCCAAGAACGGCGTGACCCTGCTGATCGACGCGATGAGCCTGCAATACCTGGTCGGTGCCGAGATCGACTACAAGGAAGATCTGCAAGGCGCCCAGTTCGTGATCAAGAACCCGAACGCGCAGACCACCTGTGGTTGCGGTTCGAGCTTCTCGGTCTGACCGGCGCACGCGCCAGACCTGTCGGAAGCAACGGCCCTCGGGCTGAATGACAAAGACCGCCTTCGGGCGGTCTTGTCGTTTCTGGCGGGCAAGCTGCTGCGAGGCGCCGCGCCCCATCAGGTGGGTGTGTAGCTGCCCAGTACCCGGTCGCCTGACGCGCCCGTTGCCGCAGGCAGGTTGCCGGGCAGCCCGCGCACGTGGCGCATCGCCAGCCAGGCGAAGGCGGCGCCCTCGACCTGCATCGGCGGGAGTCCCTTGGCGGCGGTGGTGCGGACGGCCACCGTGGGCAGCAATGCCTGCAGCCGCTTCAGCAGCGTGTCGTTGAAGGCGCCGCCGCCGCAGACCAGCAGCTCGCGCCATGCGCCCGGCGCGAAGGCGACCAGGCTGTCGAGGACGCACAGTGCGCTCAGCTCGAGCAGCGTCGCCTGCACGTCGACGGCGGAAATCCGAGGCGCGTGGGCCGCGATCCTGGCGTCGAGCCAGCCGAGATGGAACAGATCCCGCCCCGTGCTGCGCGGCGGAGCCTGGCGGAAGTAGGGCTCTGCAAGCAGCGCGTCGAGCAGTCCCGCATGTACCTGCCCTTGTGCGGCCCATAGGCCGCTGGCGTCGTAGTCGGCGCCCTGGTGGCGATGGACCCAGCCGTCCATCAGGCAGTTGCCGGGCCCGCAATCGAAGCCGCCGCTGCGGCCGTCCGCCCAGAGCAGACTCACATTGCTGATGCCGCCCACGTTCAGCACGACGACGTCGGTGCCGTCCTGCGCCAGCACTGCACGATGGAAGGCCGGCACCAGGGGGGCGCCCTGGCCGCCGACCGCCAGATCACGGCTGCGCAGGTCGTGCACGACCGCGATGCCGCTGAGCTCGGCCAGCAGAGGAGCGTTGAGCAACTGGAGCGTGAAGCCGGTGCCATCGAACTCGCCGGGGCGGTGCCGCACCGTCTGGCCGTGCGCGCCGAGGGCTCGGATCTCCTGCGGCACGAGCCGCTGGGTCGTCAGCAGGGACCGGCAGGCCTGCGCGTAGGCGCGGGCGATGGCATTGGCGGCGAGCGCCGCGCGTTGCAGCTCGTTGTCGCCGGGGCTGTTGAGCGCCAGCAGTTCCGCGCGCAACTCGGGGCCGAAGGGCTGGTACTCGTGTGCGAGAGCGTGGACGCGACCACTGGCCTCGGCGTGCAGCAACACCGCGTCGACGCCGTCGAGGGAGGTGCCGGACATGAGTCCGATGTAGAGCTCGGTGCCGGACTTCTTCATGGCCGGATGCTTGAGGCGTCGGAGTAGCGTGGCGGGGCGGCGGGGCGCCGGGAGGGCCGCGCGCCGGCTCGCTTACTCGCCGACGACGCCGTCGTGGATCGAGGCGGCGGCTTCGAGCGCGATCTTGGCGCTGGCGACCTGATCCTTGAAGACGGCCTTGGCGGTTGCGGGCAGGGTGACGGCCTCGGACGCACGGGCGATCACGCGCGGATCCTGCTGCTTGCCGTTGACGCGGAACTCGAAATGCAGGTGCGGTCCGGTGGCCCAGCCGGTCGAGCCGACGGCGCCGATCTTCTGGCCCTGATCGATCTTCTGGCCCTTCTTGACGTCGATCCGGCTCAGGTGGGCGTAGACCGTCATGCGGTTGCCGCTGTGCTTGAGCTGGATGACGTTGCCGAAGCCGTTCTGCCAGCCGGCGAACTCGACGTTGCCGTCGCCCACGCTGCGCACCGCGGTGCCGGTCGGTGCGCCGTAGTCGATGCCCTGATGCTGGCGCCAGGTCTGCAGAATCGGATGGAAGCGCATCGCGAAGCCGGACGTGACGCGCGAGAACTCCATCGGGCTCGCCAGGAACGAGCGGCGCTTGCTCTCGCCGTCGAAGCCGTAGTAGTTGCTCTTGCCGCTGGTCGGGTCGCGGAAGAACACCGACTGGTAGCTCTTGCCGTTGTTGACGAACTCGGCGGCCAGCAGGCGGCCTGAGCGGTTGCCCCAGGTGATGGGTTCACCGTCGGCGGTCAGGGTTTCGTAGACCAGCGAGAAGCGGTCGCCCTTGCGCAGTTCGCGATGGAAGTCGATGTCGCCCGAGAACATGTCCGCCAGTTGCGTGGCGATCGCGTCGGGCACATTGGCCTCGTCGGTCGCGGCGAACAAAGAGGACTGGATCGTGCCGCTGCCCAGGCGGGTCTGGGTCTCGTAGGCCGCGGTCTCGAGCTTGGAGACGAACTTGTCGCCCTGGCGCGTGATGCTCAGGCGGGTGAAGTGGGTGTCCAGCTGGTCGCTGGCCTCGGCGGCGTAGCGGGCCACGATGGACTGCACTTCGCCGCTGGCGGTCGCGACGATCTGCACACGCTTGCCGACGCGGCCGGTCAGCAGCTTCTTGGCAGTGTCGTCGGTGCGCAGGAAGGCGGCGGCAGTGGCGTCGAACGCGCCCATGCGCTTGAGCAGCGCATCGGCCGTATCGGCGGCCCGCGTGACGTCGTTTCGCGAGAGTCCCGGATCGAACGCGGCCAGCTCGGCCAGTTGCTCGTCCAGCGACTGCAGCGGGATGGATTCGGAGACGACGCGTTGCGGGAGGTCCGCCGCATCAGGGGCCATCGGCGCGACGCCGAAGGCGGTCACGGCGAAGCAGCTCAGGACACCGACCACGGTGCCGGTCAGGGCGCGGGGGTGTTTGGCCGCGAAGGATTCGGCGCGAGCGAGGGTGCGCTGCACGCGCTGCCATTCGTCATTCCAATTCATCACGCGCCGAAGACCTTTTTCTGGAGCCTGAGGTGCGCCATCCGCCGCCACGCCTGGAGAGCGCGTGGCCCGGATGGCCCGGACCGGAGATTCGGCGGCCTGTAAAGCGAAGGACGCCCTGAGGGGCGTCCGGAGCGCTCGGCAGACCGTCCACTAGAATCGCCGTCTTGCGTTGCAGCGTCAGGTCAGGCATGTGAATTGCCCTCCTGGCGCCCCGCAAAAACAGCCGAAAGTATAGCGGCGGGCCCGGGTTACAAATGCTAGAAAACCCGATAAATCAAGACTTTACGTAAGCCCGTGCGGGCTCCGAAGTGCCATGTCTGACATCCGAACCCCAGCCCCGTCGACGCCCGAATTTCCGATCACGGATCGCGTCCGTCACGCAATGCAGCAATCGCTGCGCGGCTGTGAGGAATTGCTGCCGCAGGACGAATGGTTGAAGAAGCTGGCCCGTTCCGAGGCCACCGGCCAGCCGCTGCGCATCAAGCTGGGCCTGGATCCGACCGCGCCGGACATCCACGTCGGCCACACGGTGGTGCTCAACAAGATGCGCCAGCTGCAGGACCTGGGGCACCAGGTGATCTTCCTGATCGGCGACTTCACCTCGATGATCGGCGACCCGTCCGGCCGCAACGCGACCCGCCCGCCGCTGACGCCGGAGCAGATCAAGCACAACGCCGAGACCTACTACAAGCAGGCCAGCCTGGTGCTGGACCCGGCGCGCACCGAGATCCGCTACAACAGCGAATGGAGCGACCCGCTGGGCGCGCGCGGCCTGATCCAGCTGGCCGCGAAGTACACGGTCGCCCGCATGATGGAGCGCGACGACTTCACCAAGCGCTATGCGGCCGGCACGCCGATCTCGGTGCACGAGTTCCTCTACCCGCTGATGCAGGGCTACGACTCGGTGGCCTTGAAGTCCGACCTGGAGCTGGGCGACACCGACCAGAAGTTCAACCTGCTGATGGGGCGTCACCTGCAGGCCGAGTACGGCCAGGAGCAGCAATGCATCCTGACGATGCCGCTGCTGGAAGGCCTGGACGGCATCGAGAAGATGTCCAAGTCCAAGAACAACTACGTGGGCATCGCGGAGCCGGCCAACGGCATGTTCGCCAAGATCCTGTCGATCAGCGACGTGCAGATGTGGAAGTGGTTCGACCTGCTGAGCTTCAAGTCGATCGAGGAGATCGCCGCGCTGAAGCGCGAGGTCGAGGGCGGGCGCAATCCGAAGGAGGCGAAGGTGATGCTCGCCAAGGAGATCACCGCGCGTTTCCACAGCGCGCAGGCCGCCGAGGACGCCGAGGCCGACTTCAACAACCGCGCGCGCGGCGGCATCCCGGACGATATTCCCGAGGTCTCGCTGAGCGGCGCCCCGATGGGCATTGCGGCCTTGCTGAAGGCGGCGAACCTGGTGCCGTCGAACGGTGAAGGCAACCGCAAGATCGAGCAGGGCGGCGTCAAGATCGACGGCGTCACGATCAGCGACAAGGCCCTGAAGGTCGAGGCCGGCACGATGGTGCTGCAGGTCGGCAAGCGCCAGTTCGCGCGCGTGACGCTGAGCTGAACGCACGACATCAACGCACGACAGCAACGACAAACGGGAGGCCAAGGCCTCCCGTTTTCATTGGTGGACAGCGAGTGCCACCGGGACCGGAGCAGGGTGGGAGGTTCGCGGACGCGAGGCCTCCTACCCTGTGCAGGGCCGCGCTCGACCTATGCAGTTCCCGCCGAGCGCTCAGCGTCGCTCAGGGTCACTGCTTGATGGGCCGCAGATACGGCCCCGGTTTCGGCGTCTTGATCGGATCCTTCGCGATCGCGTCCTTCAGCCACGCGACGGCCGCATCGAGCTGCGCATCCTGCCCGTTGGCGGTTGCCCGGGGCGGGTTGTCGACCTCGATGTCCGGCGTCACGCCCTTGCCCTCGACGAGGAACTGGCCGTCGACGGTGATCTGGCCGTTCTCGGCGGAGCGCATCAGGCCGTTGTCCATCAGGCGGTTCTGGTCGGACAGCCACACGCCGGCGCCCGAGGTCGTCTTGCCGATGACGGGCCCCAGGCCCAGTCGCTTGAAGCCTTCGGAGAAGGTCTCGCCGTCGGAGTAGGTTTCCTCGTTGGCGATCACGACGACCTTGCCGCGGAACACCTGCTGCATGTTCGGATACGGCTTGCTGCCGTACGGCGAGCGCGGCTGCCAGAAGGCCCAGGCGCGACGCAGCAGCGTCTGCAGGATCCAGCTGTCGATGTTGCCGCCGTTGTTGTGGCGGACGTCGATGATCAGGCCTTCGCGCTCGCTCTGCGCGTAGAACTCGCGGACGAAATCGCCGATGTCGTCGCGGGTCATCGCGCGCAGGTGCAGGTAGCCGATCTTGCCGTCGGCGGCCTTGTCGACGAGCCTGGCACGGCTGAAGCGCCAGTCGTTGACGCGCAGCTGGCTCTCGCGGCGCACGTCGACCGGGGTCACGACGACCGGACGTTCCTTGCCGGAGGGCTCGCGGATCTGCAGCAGCACCTGCTTGCCGGCCTGGCCGCGCATCAGCTCGCTGGGATCGGGCACCGAGGCGGCCTTGCGGCCGTTGATCTGCGTGATCACCGCGCCTTCGGCGATGTTCAGGCCGGGCGCGGCCAGCGGGCCGGCTTCGGACGGCAGTTCCGGATCGCCGGCGAAGATGCGGGCGATCTTCCAACCGTTGCCCTTGGGGTCGCGCTCGAGCTGTGCGCCCAGGCCGGCGTAGCCGGGTTCCTCGACGCCCTTGCGGAGCTCGCCCGGCGCGACCTGGCTGTGCAGCAGGCTGAGCTCGCCGACCATCTGCGCCATCAGCTCGGCGAGTTCGCCGCGCTCGGTGACGCGCTCGGTCAGCGGGAAGTACTTGGCGCGCATGGCGGCCCAGTCCACGCCGTGCATGTCCTTGTCGTAGAAGAAGTCGCGCTGCATGCGCCAGGCGTCGTTGAACATCTGGCGCCATTCGGCCTTCGGGTCGACCGCGATCTGCCAGTCGGACCAGCGCACGCGCGACTTCTCGACGTCGCCGGGGATCTTCGGACCGGCATCGACGATCAGGATCTCCGGCGCGGTGCCCGGGGCGGCCGAGCGGCGGATCAGCAGCTTCTTGCCGTCGGCGCTCAGGTCCCAGGCGGCGACGCCGTCAGCGAAGGTCTCGAGCTTGGATTCCTGCGGGCCGATCGGCAACTGGCGCAAGGCGCTACCTTCCTGCACGTACAGGCGCTTGGAGTCGACCGCCAGGCCGCTGTAGTTGCCCGCGGCGGCCGGGACTTCATACAGGCGCAGCGCGAGACCGGCGATCTGGATCTCGGGCTTGCCGCTCTTCGCGGCGGGCTGGGCGGAGGGCTTGGCTTCCTT
>NZ_DASVNZ010000174.1:0-15928 GCF_036486225.1 Roseateles sp.
GCGGGAGAGGGCGGGGGTGAGGGCCAGCGGCGGTGGCAGTGCTCAGTCTCTTCGATTAGAGCGCCGGCAGCGCCGCGCTGCCAAAGCGCGTGCGACAGACCTGCTGCCCGGCCGCGTTCGTCTCGAAGTCGCTCGCCAGCATGATCAGCTTCGACCCGTCCGCGCTCGGCAGCAACGGCGACGAATAGTTCTGGCACCAGTTCGTCTGCGCTGGCGGATTCAGGACCTTCACCGGCGCCTCCGTCGTCATCCACGTGCCGCTGCCGTCGGCGGTCGAGCTCAGGAAGATCGTCGCGCCATTGCCGGTCGCATCGACCTGCCCGGCGGCATTGAACAGGATCTGCCCGATCAGCGCGATCCGCTGCCGGCCCGGCAGCCACACGTGTGTCGGCGCATGGCGGAAGAAGCGGCCGTCGGCCGTCTTCGGCTCCGGACCGCGTACGGCCGGATCTCCCCAGTCCAGCCCGTCCGCCGAGCGCTTCAGCGCCACGCGGCAATCCAGCCCGGCGGTGCTGCAGTGCTCGTAGCTCAGCAGGAAGCTGCCGTCGCCGAGCCGGCTGGTCACCGCCATGCCGGGGCGATCGGTCGGCTTCACCGCGGCGGCGATCACACGCGGCGAGGTCCAGGTCACGCCATCGACGGTGCTCATGATCTTGAGCGTCTGCGACACGCCCGCAGCCGTCCCGTCCGTCTCGTCCGAATACAGGCAGGCCAGCGCGCCGTCACGCGCCACGAGGAACTCCGGCTCCCAGATGCCCGTGCCGTCGCCGCCGCGCGGCTTGTTGCCGATGCCGCAGTTCGCGAGGAAGCGCCACGTCTTGCCCCCGTCGTTGCTGCGGTGGATCGGATGCGTCATCGGCTGGCCGGGCGTGTCCTGCCCGACCGAGGCCGACCACAGCAACGTGCCCGCCGGCAGCACGCCGACGGCTGTCGGCAGCTCGAAGACCGAGCCGCAGCACAGGCCCTTTGGCCAGGCCGCGTCGGTCACTGCGCCTTGCGGCTGGAAGCTCGCACCGTCGTCCTTGCTGAGGAACAGCTTGCCCTGCCCACGATCGCCGTCGAAAGTGATCGTGCTGGCGAGCAGCGCGCCGTTGAGCGAGGCGTCGGTCTGATGCTGCAGCCGGATCAGCCGCGGATAGAAGGCCGGCGCGTCGCCGTTGAGCAGGATGCCGGCGCGTGTGACCGGCGGTGTCGTGACGGGGGGCGGGGCGCTGGGCGTTGCCGTGCCGGCACTCGACGAGCCGCCGCCGCAACCGGCGCAGGCTGCGAGCAGCAGGCCCATCATCAGCGTGGAAGCGCCGGTCGCCAGCGCGCGGAGGAAAGCGGGGGCCGAGGTGGCCCGGGTGGAACGATGCGTCATGGTGTGCTCCCGTTCAGACTTCGCCGGAGGGCTTGCGCTGCGGCACGCCCGATGGGATGGCGCGGCCGAAGTCGGGTCGGCCGTCCGCCGTCCACGTGAAGCGCTGGATGCGCATCGTGCGGCCGTGCGCGTCGTTCTCGGCGCTGTCCTTGGCGTGATAGACCAGCCAGTCTTCGGTGCCGTCGGGCGACTTCGTGAAGCTGTTGTGGCCCGGGACGAAGACGCCGGGCGCGCCGCCGCCGGAGCTGGGCTCGGGACTGAACACCGGCTTCGGATGCTTGGTCCAGCTCTTCGGATCCATCGGGTCCTTGCCGGTCAGCTCCAGCAGCCCGAGGTAGTACACCGCCGCCGTGTGCCCCGCCGAATACACGACGAAGTCGCGCCCGCCGTGGCGCAGCGGCTGCGGCGCCTCGATCCAGTAGTCCTTGGGCTGGACTTCCCATTTGCCGTCGACCTTGTGCCAGCCGCGCTCCCAGTCGTGCTCGCCCTGGACGATGCGCACGCCGGGACCGATGGCCTTGGCCGGACTGGACATCGGCGCGATCCAGAGTCCAGAGTCGGCGTACATCCAGAACAGCCGGCCGTCGGCCAGCTGCAGCACCGAGCCGTCGATCGAGTAGCGCTCATGCGCCAGGTGCACGCGCCCGAGGTCGCGGTACGGCCCCATCGGATGATCGGCCTCCAGCACGTAGTGGCGGTGATTCGCGTCGACCTGATCGGACGCGGTGAAGTACAGGTACCAGCGGCCGTTGAGGTGGTGGAGCTCCGGCGCCCAGATCATGGCGCTGCGCGGGCCGCTCGGATCGGCGGTCCAGACCTTCTTGCGCTCGGCCTGCCGCCAGTCGCTCAGACGGTCGGAGCGGTACACCCACACGCCGCCATTCGGATCGAAGGTCGCCGTCAGGTAGTACGCACCCTCGTGGAAAACGACGAACGGATCGCCGGCCTCGCGGTCCGGCAGCACGGGATTGGTGAAGGTGGTCGACATGGCGGTCCCGGAGGCGGCGGCTGAAGAAGCGGCGGAGGGGCGGGCGGATGAGGCGCTGGCGCAGCCGGTCGACATCGCGGCGCCCGCGAGTCCCAGGCCGGCGGCCAGGCCGAGCCAACGGCGGCGCGGCAGGTCCGCGTCCGTGTCTGGATGCATGGGAAGGTCTCCTGTCCCGCCGCATCGGCGCGGCCTCATGCCGCGCCCCGGGTGGGGATCGGCGCGGATGGTAGACCGGATTGGTCGTTAATAACAAGTATGTTTGTTACTAACGAGCGTCATCGAAGTGGATGGCTCAGCGCATCTCGCGCGGTCTCGGCGACGCCGACGCGTCCGCGCCGACCGCGTCCGGGCCGTGCCCGCGCGGGAAGTCGAACGCGATCCGCATGACGATGTCCTGCGGGTAGTTGCCGAACTTGCGGCCGAACAGGTTGAGGCCGCCGCGGTTGCGCGCGTCGTCCTTGATGCCCAGCCTCACCTTGATGTGATTCGTCTGCGGCAGGTCCAGATCGCCGATCTTCACCGTGCCCAGCGCGACACCGTCGATCATCGAGCCCTTCTCGCCCACGCTCCACTGCTTGAGCAGCCCGTGGGTGGTGCGGTCCACCTGCCACCAGCTCGGCATCAGCAGCGAGGGCTTGCCGCCGTAGTCGCCGGGGCTGGTCCAGGTGCCGATCTCCTTGTCGTTGATCCAGAGCGTGATGTCGGACGGGAAGTCCTCGTTGAACTGCGGCGCCTCGGAGCAGATCTCCATCGACAGCTCGAGGTGGCTGGGCACCGCGCCGTAGGGCAGGTTGTTGGGGAAGGCGTAGTCCACGTAGCCCGAGCCGCCGAACCACAGCAGCTGCGCATAGACGTGCTCCGGCTCGAAGAACGAGCGCGAGTCGTCCAGCATCCCGATGATCTTGCTCTCGCTGACCAGGCCGCAGGTGGGCTTGGCCTCGACGTGGCGGTAGCTGCCGATCGGCATGCTGATCGAGATGACGTTCGGCCGGGATTCGATCGCCGCGCCGGGCAGGCGCAGGCGGACCTCGTCATAGCGCTTGGAGCAGAGCTTCTGCTGGCCGCGCGTGCCGGGCTCCACTTCGACCGAGACCAGGCCGACCGCCTGCAACTGGTTGATGTTGAAGCTCACCGTCGAATGCGGCAGGTTCATCGCTCCGGCCAGCTCGGAGACGTTCAGCACCTGGTGGGTGAGCAGGCCCAGCATCGCCTGCCGCGTGTCCGACGCCAGGGCCTTGGCCACGGCCAGCGCCGCGTCCCCCTCGACCATCAAGACCCGGCTGCCCGAAACCTCCACCATTGCGCGTCCCCCGAAGAATTTTCGCGAGTTTATGCGGATCGCTCGTTCTCTCTGAGGCCCTAGGGTAAAGACGGATCATTAATAACAAACAAGTTCGTGATAATGGCGGCCATGAACCCCGCACACCACGACGGGCGAGGCGCCGAGACCGCCACCTCCGCTGATTCCCCCGGCCGCGTCCATCGCCGCCGCAATCCGCTGACCGGCCGTCACGTGCTGGTCTCCCCGCACCGCACGCAGCGACCCTGGTTGGGCGCGCAGGAGTCGGTCGACGAGACCGCGCTGCCCTCCCACGATCCCAGCTGCTATCTGTGCGCCGGCAATGTCCGCGCGAACGGCCAACGCAACCCGGACTACACCAGTACCTTCGTCTTCACGAACGACTTCGCGGCGCTGCAGGCGGCGCGCGGCGACGAAGCGGACCTCGTCGTCGCGGACGAAGCGGCAGCGGACCTGCTGCAGGCGATGCCCGTGGCCGGCGAGTGCCGCGTGGTGTGCTTCTCCCCGGACCACGCTCGCACGCTGCCGGAGCTTGAATTGCCCGAACTGCGCGCCGTCGTCCGGGCGTGGATGGACCAGTCCGCCGACATGGGCGCACGCCACCGCTGGGTGCAGGTCTTCGAGAACAAGGGTGCGGCGATGGGTTGCTCCAACCCGCATCCGCACGGCCAGGTGTGGGGCCTGGACCAATTGCCCGATGAAGCCGTGCTCGCCGACACGCATCAGCGCGAGTACCTCGATCGCCACGGCGAACCGCTGCTGGTGCGCTACGTCCGCGATGAGCTCGCCGCGGGCGAGCGCGTGATCGTCGAGACCGATCACTGGGTCGCAGTCGTGCCGTACTGGGCGGCGTGGCCGTTCGAGACGCTGCTGCTGCCGAAGGCGCCCACGCTGCGCCTCGACGCGATGACGACGGCGCAGGCCGACGACCTCGCGGTCGCGGTGCGTCGCCTCACGACGCGCTACGACAACCTGTTCCAGTGCTCGTTCCCGTATTCGATGGGCTGGCACGGCGCGCCGCACGGCGCTGAACAACCCGACGACGACGCGAATCGCCACTGGCAGCTGCACGCGCATTTCTATCCGCCGCTGCTGCGTTCGGCGACGGTGCGCAAGTTCATGGTCGGCTTCGAGATGCTGGGCGAGGCTCAGCGCGACCTCACGCCGGAGACCGCGGCGCAGCGGCTGCGTGAGGTCAGCGACACGGTGCATTACCGGCAGGCGCGACGCGCCGCGCAGGCGGAGGGCGCATGAGCCAGGACCGCCAAGCGACACCGCGTGAGCGCGCGGTGCAAGGATTCGAACGCGCGTTCGGCCACGCGCCGGAGCGCCTGAGCCGCGCCCCGGCGCGCGTCAACCTGATCGGCGAGCACACCGATTACAACGAGGGCTTCGCGATGCCCTGCGCGATCGACCGCGACACGGTCGTGGCGGCGGCTCGTCGCGACGACGATGTCGTGGAGGTGCTCGCCTGCGACCTGCCCGCCGAGGCAGACGTTGATGGCGGTGCGCGAGGCCGCTTCCGCACCGGCGATGCGGCGGACGTCTCCGCCAGTCCGCAATGGCTGCGCTACGTGCAGGGCATGGTCGCCGTGCTGCGCGAGCAGGGCCATGTCGTCGGCGGCGCGACGCTGTCGATCGCGGGCAACGTGCCGCAGGGCGCGGGATTGAGCTCCTCGGCGTCGCTGGAGATGGCGATCGGCCACGCGTTCTCGGCGCTCAACGGTTGGGCTTTGCCGCCGACGACGATGGCGCTCGCCGGCCAGCGGGCCGAGAACGTCTACGCCGGCTGCCGCTGCGGCGTGCTGGACCAGCTGTCGTCGTCGCTCGGCGTGAAGGGCCACGCGCTGCTGATGGATTGCCGCAGCCTGGAAGTCCGTCCGATCCCGATGCCCGAGGACATCGCGGTGCTGGTCGTCGACTCGAAGATCCAGCGCGGTCTCGTCGACAGCGAATACAACCTGCGCCGCCAGCAATGCGAGGCGGCCGCCAAGGGCCTCGGCGTGAAGGCGCTGCGCGATGTCGACGACGCGTTGTGGTCGCGACTCGGCGGACAGCTCGATCCGGTCGTGCGGCGCCGCGCCCGCCACATCATTTCCGACAGCCACCGCTGCGCCGGGCTGGCCGACGCGCTCTCGCGCGGCGATTTCGCCGCGATCGCCCACCTGATGCGCGAGTCCCACTGGTCCATGCGCGACGACTTCGAGATCACCGTGCCCGCGATCGATGCGCTCGCCGCGCTGATGCAGGACGTCATCGGCGACCACGGCGGCGCGCGCATGACCGGCGGCGGATTCGGCGGCTGCGTCATCGCGCTCGCACCCCGCGCGATGGTCGATGAGATCCGCGTCGCCGTCGAACGCGGCTACCGCTCGCCGGACGGCCGTGCGGCGGAGGTGCACGTCTGCGCCGCGTCCGACGGCGCAGGAGTGCTGGCATGAGCGTGCTCAAGACCTTCGAGCTACGCTCGCCCGACGGCCTGCGCATCACCGTCACCGATGCGGGTGCGTCGTGGATGTCCTGTGAGGTCCCGGTCGATGGCGAGGACCGCGAGGTGCTGCTCGGCTACGAGACGCCTGAGGACTACCTGCGCCAGCCGGGCTACCTCGGCGCCGTGGTCGGTCGCTACGCCAACCGCATCGCAGGCGCGTCGTTCGAGTTGGACGGCCGGCGCTTTGCGCTCGACGCGAACGAGGGCGTGAATCAGCTGCACGGCGGCACCGTCGGTTTCCACCGCAAGATCTGGGAAGTGGCGCATCACGACCAGCACAGGCTGGAACTGGCGCTGCGTTCGGAGGACGGCGACCAGGGCTATCCCGGGCAACTGGACGTCCGCGTGACCTACCGCGTCGAGGCGCCGCTGACGGTCAGCGTGAGCTTCGAAGCCCGCACCGACGCGCCGACGCTGGTGAACGTCAGCAGCCACGCCTACTTCAACCTCGACGGCCCGGCACGCGACATCCTCGATCAGCAACTGCAAATCGCAGGTGCCCGCTACCTGCCGGTGCGCGCCGACCTGATCCCGACGGGCGAGCAGCAGGACGTCGCCGGCACGCCCTTCGATTTCCGCCAGCCGCGCCGCATCGGCGACGCACTCGAAGCGCTGCGCCGGCTCGACGTGCAACCGGCCTGCCACGACCACTGCTGGCTGATCGACGAGCCGGATGGCGAGGGCGCCGCCGCGACGCTGCGCTCCGGCGACGGCCGTCTGACGCTCGCGCTGCACAGCGACGCGCCCGGCCTGCAGTTCTACGCCGGCGAATTCCTGCCCCAGACGCCCGACCGCCACGGCCGTCCGCACATCAAGCACGGCGGCCTCGCGATCGAGCCCGAGGCGCTGCCCGACAGTCCCCATCATCCCGAATGGCCGCAGCGCGACGCCGTGCTGCGTCCCGGCGAGGTGTACCGCCATCGCCTGACCTACCGATTCGTCCCCTCGTCCTCACTCGCCAATCCGGCCACTCCGGCCACTCCGGCCGACAAGGCTTGACCCCGAGCACACCATGAGCAATTCCACCTCCGCACCCGCCCGCTGGACTCCCGAGCAGGCCCACGCCTGGTTCCAGGCGCAGCCCCCGGCGCTGGGCGCCAACTTCGTGCCCGCGTCCGCCATCAACCAGCTCGCCATGTGGCAGGCCGAGAGCTTCGATGCCGAGCGCATCGATCTCGAACTCGGCTGGGCCGCCGGCCTGGGCATGAACACGATGCGCGTGTTCCTGCACGACCTGCTGTGGGCGCAGGACGCCGAGGGCTTCAAGTCGCGCATCGGCCAGTACCTGGACATCGCCGACCGCCACGGCATCAAGACGATGTTCGTGCTGTTCGACTCCTGCTGGGATCCGCATCCGAAGCTGGGCCCGCAGCGCGAGCCCATCCCCGGCGTCCACAACTCCGGCTGGGTGCAGAGCCCGTCCGCGACCCAGCTCGCCGACCGCTCGACCTGGCCCGCGCTGCGCGCCTACGTCGAGGACATCGTCCGTACCTACGGCCAGGACCCGCGCGTCACCTACTGGGACGTCTGGAACGAGCCCGACAACCAGGGCGGCGGCATGGGCTACTACCTGCCGCGCGAGGCCAAGGACAAGATCGCGCTGGTAGCGGAGCTGATTCCGCAGGTGTTCGACTGGGCGCGCGCGCAGCGGCCCTCGCAGCCGCTGACCAGCGGCGTGTGGCTGGGCGACGACTGGACGCCCGGCTCCCAGGCGCTGAACGCGGTGCAGCAGGCGCAACTGGCCGGCTCCGACGTCGTCAGCTTCCACGACTACAGCTGGCCCGAGAAGCTGGAAGCCCGCATCAAGCAGCTCCAGGCCTACGGCCGGCCGCTGATCTGCACCGAGTACATGGCGCGCAGCCTGGGCTCGACCTTCGACGTCGCGCTGCCGATCGCCTGGCGCGAGGACGTGGGCATGCTCAACTGGGGCTTCGTCGACGGCAAGAGCCAGACGAAGATGCCGTGGGATTCGTGGAAGAAGCCGTACACCATCGATCCCCCGCTGGTGTGGTTCCACGACGTGCTGCACACCGACGGCACGCCGTACCGCGAGCGCGAGGCGGAACTGTTGCGGCAACATGGCGCCCGAAAGCGTTGAACGGACTCACCGCCGATCGACGTTGAGCGGACGACGGTGACAGACACGGCGAACGGGGCGCGATGACCCCGTCCGCCAACCAGAGGTGCTGCGATGGATGGCGCCCGGTAGGAGACGTATGACAGCAAGCATCGAGTTCGCGGCCGTAGTCAAGCGCTACGGATCCGTGGAGATCATTCCCGACTTCTCGCTCACCATCGGGGCGGGCGAGTTCATCGTGCTGCTCGGCCCGTCGGGCTGCGGCAAGTCCACGCTGCTGCGCATGCTGGCGGGGCTGGAGAGCGTCTCCGGCGGGCGCATCCTGCTCGCCGACCAGGACGTCACCGCGCTGCCGCCCGGCCGGCGCGGCCTGGCGATGGTGTTCCAGCAGTACGCGCTCTACCCGCACATGAGCGTGTTCGACAACATGGCCTTCGGCCTGCGCAACATCGGCCTGGCCGACGCCGAGGTGCGCCGCCGCGTCGACGTCGCGGCGCGCATGCTGGAACTCGACACGCTGCTGCAACGCCGTCCGGCGCAACTGTCCGGCGGCCAGCGCCAGCGCGTGGCGATCGGTCGCGCCGTGGTCAAGGAGCCGAAGGCCTTCCTCTTCGACGAGCCGCTGTCCAACCTCGACGCCAAGCTGCGCAACCGCACCCGCATCGAGCTGGCGCGGCTGCACAAGCGGCTCGGCGCGACCATGGTCTTCGTCACCCACGATCAGGTCGAGGCAATGACGCTCGCCGACCGCATCGTCGTGCTCAACGGCGGCCGCATCGAGCAGGCCGGCGCGCCGATGGACATCTACCAACGTCCACGCACGCGCTTCGTCGCGGGCTTCGTCGGCAGCCCGTCGATGAACTTCCTGCCGGTCGAGCGCATGGCCGATCAGCAGGGGCGCATCGCCGTTCGCCTGCCTGGGGGCGCGGTGGTCACGACGCAGATCGCGTCGACGTCGATCGCGGGTCAACTCGAGATCGGCGTGCGGCCTGAAGGCCTGCGCCTCGCCGCCGACGGCCCGATCACCGGCTGCGTCGAACTGCTGGAGCGCCTGGGCGAGCGCAGCCTCGCGCACGTCGGCCTGGGCGACGGCACCGTCGTCGTGGCGGAGGTGCCGGTGAGCAAGACGCTGGCGATGGGCGAGACCGTTCGCCTTCGTCCGGACCTCGATCAGGTGCACATCTTCGACGGCGCCGGTCTGGCGTATCACGCGGATCAGGCTTCGGACGAAGTGCCGGCCGAAGCGCTCGCGGTGGACTTCCGATGAGCGCGATCGCCGCCGACGTCATCTCCGGCGCGGAACCGCCACGCGGCGCGCTCGGACGCTCCGCGATGGACGGCCCGGCCTGGGTGGGCTGGGCCTTCATCGCGCCGTTCGCGCTCTGCTACCTCGGCCTGCTCGCGGCGCCGGTGCTGGAAGGCTTCTGGCTTTCCTTCAACGCCGTCGACCTGCTGACCGGCAAGGGCCAGTTCGTCGGCTTCGCCAACTTCCTGGACCTGGTGCGCGACGAGGTCTTCCTGCGCTGCGCGCGCAACACCATCTTCTTCGCGGCGATCTGCACGCCGGCCTTCGTCGGCCTGGGTCTGGCGCTGGCGCTGGTGCTCAACCGTCCCGGTCGCACCGGCGCCTGGCTGCGAGGCACCTTCTTCGCGTCCAACGTGCTGTCGGTGACCGTCGTCACGCTGATCTGGCGCCTGGTCCTGTTGCCGGACCGCGGCCTGCTGAGCCAAAGCCTCGCGGCCTTCGGCCTGCCGGACCTTGCCCCGCTGAGCAACGAATCCCTCGCGCTGCCCTTCATCGCGCTGGTCACACTGTGGTGGGGCATCGGGCTGCCGATGATGCTGATCCTCGCCGCGCTGCAGCAGATCCCGCCCGACCTCTATGAAGCCGCCGCCCTGGACAACGCCAGCCGCTGGCGCAGCTTCCGCTTCATCACGCTGCCGGCGCTGCGCCGCACGCTGATCATGGTCGCCATCATCCAGGTGATCGGTCAGTTGCAAGTTTTCGGCCAGGCGCAGCTGCTGACCAACGGCGGTCCGAACAACAGCACGCGCACGCTGGTGATGTTCATCTACGAGGCGCTCTTCGACCAATGGGCGCTGGGCTATTCCGCCGCCGCGGCGCAGATCCTGTTCGTGCTGATGGTGCTCGGGGTCTCGTTCCAACGCTGGGCTGAGCGCCGCGAAGGAGCGCAGTCATGAGCGCCCGCGTCTGGCAGAACGGTCCGTGGGACCGTGTGCTCCTCGGCTCGGCCATCGCGCTCGCGGTGCTGTGGATGCTCCCGCTCGCGTGGGTCTTCGCGCTGTCGCTGAAGTCGAACGCCGTGCTGATGGAGCGCACCGACGCCATCCTCACCACGCCCTTCACGCTGCGCAACTACGCGGACATCCTTGCCAACCCGGCGGTGTTCCGCTGGGTGGCCAACAGCTGCATCGTCGCGCTGGTGCAGACGGCGCTGGTGCTGTTCATCTCCTCGCTGGCGGGCTACGGCTTCGCGCGCTGCGAGTTCCCCGGCCGGCGTATCGCCTTCGCGCTGGCTCTGGCCGGCCTCGCCGTGCCGGAGCCCGCAGTGGTCATCCCGTTGCACCGCATCTTCGCGGAGCTCGGCCTGCACAACAGCTACGCTGGGCTGATCCTGCCGCGTCTGGCCGCGCCCTTCGGCGTGTTCCTGATGACGCAGTTCTTCAAGGCGATCCCCCGCGAGCTCGAAGAAGCTGCGCTGATGGACAACGCCTCGCGCTGGAAGATCTTCTGGCGCGTGATCCTGCCGCAGACCTTGCCGGCGCAGGCGACGCTGGGCATCTTCAGCTTCCTCGCGGCGTGGAACGACTACCTGTGGCCGCTGATCTCCGCGACCCGGCCCGAGATGTACACGCTGACGCTGGGCCTGGCGGCCACGCAGACCAACTTCGCGCAGTCCGAGGGCCTGGGCTTCCTGATGGCGCAGGCGGTCTTCGCGGCGCTGCCGGTGCTGGTGCTCTACGCCTTCTTCCAGCGGCACATCGTCGCGGCGGTGGCGGGAGGGAAGGCGGCATGAAGCAGCGGCACATCAAGCAGAACACAAGCTCGCGCGTGCGCTCCCCATTGCGCCGGCTCGCCGTCGGCGCCTGTCTGAGCCTCGCAGGCCTCGCGGCCTTTGCGCAAGGACAGGCGGGGCAGGGCGGCGAAGTCCACATCACGCTCGCGCGCTTCTTCGGCAGTTGCGACGCCGAGTACGGCCAGGTCACCGATCCCTCCAAGGCCAGCAGCGAGTGCGGGATCATCACCGCGCTGACCAACCGCTTCAACGCGCGGGAGTCCGGCCGCATCCGCGTCGACACGCAGGTGGTGGAGCACTCGGCCTACTACCAGCAGCTCGGCGCGCGCATCGTCGGCGGCGACCTGCCGAGCATCGCGATCATGCACAGCTCGGTGCTGGGCGACTTCGCCAAGCGCGACCTGCTGCAGCCGCTTGAGGACGGCTTCGCGCGAGAAGGCGTCGCCGTTGCCGACTTCACCCCGCATGCTCGCCACGGCGTGACCTTCGCGGGACACGTCGTCGCGCTGCCGTACGACTCGCACGCGGCGCTGTGGCACATCAACCTCGGGCTGATGAAGCAGGCGGGACTCGTCGATGTGAAAGGCCATGCACGCCTGCCCAGGTCGACTGCCGAGGCGCTCGACCAGGCGCGCGCCTTCAAGCGCGCGACCGGCAAGCCCTACTTCGTCTGGCTGACGCTGAACGATCCGAGCTTCTTCGCGCGGTCGGTGCTGGGTCTGGTCGCGCAGCAGGGCGGGACGCTGTTCCCGCGCGGCGACCAGGCCGTCGACCTCAGCTCGCCGCAGGTCCGCGAGGCCGTCCAGTTCATGCGCACCGTCTACGCCGAGGGTCTGTCCACGCGCAACATGGACTACAGCGCCGCGCTGCAGGCCTTCATGGCCGGCGCCGGCGGCGTGATGCCCAACGGCACCTGGCTGCTGGGCGATCTCACCACGCGTGCCGCCAAGCCCGGCAATCCGCTGAGCAGCCAGTACGAGGCGGTGCCCGAGCCGACGCTCTTCACGCAGCCCGCGACCTGGGCCGACAGCCACGTGTGGGTGATGCTGCGCAACCCGCGGCAGACGTCGCAGGAGCGCGCCGCGGCCCTTCGCTTCCTGCGCTTCCTCAATGACGAGAGCCTGGCCTGGGCCCGCACCGGTCAACTGCCCGCGCGGCAGTCGGCGGTCGACAGCGCCGCGTTCAAGGCGCTGCCGATGCGCGCGTCTCTGGGCCCGGTCGCGGCGCACGGCACCGGCCTGCCCACGACCGTCGCGCGGCAGTCTCGCGTGATGGGCCTGCTGGGCGACACGGTGGCCTCCATCGTCGTCTCCGGCGAGCCGCTGGACGCAACGCTGGCCAAGGGTCAGCAGCGCATCAACCGCCTGCTGGAGCGCGAATCGCGCTTCCTCGGCGCAGCCGCCACCGAGGCCGGCGTGGCGCCGACGGCACAGGCCAGCGTCTCTCATGGTTTGCGCTAGGTTTATAACGAATTAATTTGTGAATAATCACAAAACCGAACGCTAAGGTCCTGAAAGACCGTGTCGGAATGCCCGGTTCCGGCGGAGATCCCGCGCACCGGGGCGATGACCAGCACAACCAGGTGGTGGCAGGCGCCGAATCTCGTCGAATGCTGCAAGAAAAGTTGTTTGTATTAAAACCCGGTCCGGACCAGGCGCGCGTTCCTCCCCGCGCACCGGTCACGAGGCCCCTGGAGACAACAATGAATCGAATCCCCAACTCCCTCCGGCTCTCGCCGATCTCGGCGGCTGCCTGCCTGACGCTGTGCCTGGCCGGCCAGCAGGTTCTCGCGCAGGACGCGCCGAAGCCTCCGGCCGCTCCTGAGACTGCCGCCTCGGGCGCGGCGGGCACGAAGCTGGAACAGGTCGTCATCGTCGGCCAGCGCGCGAGCCGCGCGGCGGCGGTGCAGACCAAGCGCGACGCCGACCAGGTTGTCGAATCCATCGTCGCCGACGACATCGGCAAGTTCCCCGACAACACCGTGGCCGAGGCGCTGCAGCGCGTGCCGGGCATCCAGACCGTCGTCAACTTCAACAACGAGATCGTCAACCCGCTGATCCGCGGCATCGGCGACATCATCACGACCGTCGACGGTCGTGAGATGTTCACCGGCGTGGGCCGTGGCTTCGCGTTCCAGGACCTGCCCGCGGAAGCGATCTCGCGCGCCAACGTCTACAAGTCGGCCGGCGCCAACCTGATCGAAGGCGGCGTCGCCGGCGCGATCGACCTGCGCCTGCGCAAGCCGCTGGAGTTCAGCAAGGGCCTGACGCTGGTCGTCAACGGCCGCGCCAGCCAGGGCGACTACGCCGACAAGCCCAGCACCAAGCTGGGCGTGCTCGGCTCCTACCGGACCAACACGCCGGCGGGCGAGATGGGCGGCCTGGTCGACATCTCCTACGCGGACCACAAGTTCAACCGGCCGATCTCGTTCAACTGCGATCCGCGCTCGGGCACCAACGGCCCGCCCGGAGCGGCCGGCATCGTGCTGCCGACCTGCGTCGGCGGTCTGACCGATACCGGCGAGTATCAGCGCCCGCAGGTGAACGCATCCTTCCAGTGGCGTCCGAACCAGGAGAACGAGTTCTACGTCGACGGCCTCTACGCGGGCTACCGCGCGAAGTTCGCGACCTTCTTCATCTTCTCGGACATCTTCGCGGCGCAGAACATCACCAACCCGAAGGCGAGCGACGACTGCTTCGACGCGCACGTGGACGGCGCGGGCTTCCTCGGCCCGTCGTCGCAACCGATCCAACGCCTGTGCAACGGCGTGTCGGCGACCTTCAACAACGTGCCCGGGCTGACCAGCACGCAGGCCAAGAAGCAATCCACCGACCAGCGCGTGCTGGCGGGCGGCTGGAAGTACAACTCGGGTCCGTTGTCGATGAACCTCGACCTGTCCCGGATGGAGTCGACCAACAGCAACCGGACCATCATCGTCGACCTCGGCAAGCAGATCAGCGCGGTCGACATCGTCATCAACAACGGCGGCTACGGCACGACCAACATGCCGGGCAATCCGCTCGGCCAGGCGACGGATTTCCGCTTCGCCAACTCGCTGTTCCAGGACATCAACCGCGCGAAGTCCAAGCAGGACGCGGTGGCGCTGAGCGGCAACTACGAGCTGGGCGGCTTCATCAGCAACGTCGACTTCGGCGCCCGCATGACCAAGCGCGAATCGCACTGGCGCGCCAATGCGCCGGGCGGCCCGAACGCGCCCGGCGGCAACCGCGTGACGCTGGTGAGCAGCGCGACGCAGCTGCCGAGTAACTTCCTGATCACGGCGCCGAATTGCATCCCGCAGATCAACAACTGCTCGCCGTGGATGACGCCGAATCCGGACTACCTGCTCAACAACACGGACACGCTGCGCGCCTTGTACGGCGGCACCGCGGGTGATCCGGGCTACGACCCGCTCAACAACTACGACAGCGACGAGAAGACCTACGCCGTCTACCTGCAGCCGCACTACGAGACCAAGCTGGCGGGTCTGCCGCTGGACGGCGTGATCGGCGGCCGCTTCGTCCGCCTGGAGCGCGACATCAGCGGCGCCGGCCGGGTCAACGGCGTGGTGACGCCGCAGACGGCGAACTCGACGGCCTCGCGTTTCCTGCCCAACTTCAGCGCCAAGCTGGAGGTCGTGCCCAACCTGCTGGTCCGTGCCACCGCCGGCAAGACGATGTCGCGTCCGGCGCTGGGCGACCTGAACCCGTCGCTGACCTACTCGATCCCGACCAACGCCAACATCCGCCCGAGCGGCAGCGGCGGCAACTCGGAGCTGAAGGACCAGACCAGCACCGCCTACGACCTGTCGATCGAGAAGTACTTCAACAAGGGCAGCTACCTCCAGGCGGCGGTCTACCACCGCGTGCTGAAGAACCGCGTGGTGCGCTCGACCGCGCCCGAGGTGATCGACGGCGTCGAGTACGACATCAGCCGCCCGCGCAACCTGGGCAAGGCGACGCTGAAGGGGCTGGAGCTGAGCGGCCAGTACTTCATGGACTTCCTGCCGGGCGCGTTCAGCGGGCTGGGCGTCTTCGGCAACTACACGCTGGCGGACAGCAAGGTGAACACGAAGACCGATCCGCTGTTCGGCAAGCCGCTGCTGGGGGTGTCCAAGCACAGCTTCAACGCCGGGCTGCTGTACGAGAAGTACGGCTTCACCAGCCGGCTGACCTACACCTGGCGCAGCAAGTTCAACGAAGGCTCCTTCGGCTGCCTGCTGGCGCCGTCGGCCGAGAACGGCATGGCCGTCGCGGCCTGCGACCCGAACGTGGCGCCGACCTACAACCGCGTCAAGGACTACGGCCGGCTGGACTTCGCGATCGGCTACGCGTTCAGCGAGAAGCTCAGCGTGAGCTTCAACGCCAACAACCTGACCGGGTCGAAGTACTACAGCTACTTCCAGAACGAGAGCTTCCCGCATGACATCCGGTCGGATGACAAGTTCTACGGGTTGAGCTTCAACGCGAAGTACTGAGCCTTTCCCGAGGCCTCTTCACTTCCACCGCCGCTGGCCCTCACCCCCACCCTCTCCCGCAAGCGGGAGCGGGAGCAAGAAGGGTGGGGTACTTCGACGACCGCTGGCCCTCACCCCTGCCCTCTCCCGCAAGCGGGAGAGGGAGTCCGACCGACTCTGCTCGCGACGCCTGCTCCTCTGGCTCCCTCTCCCGCTTG
>NZ_DASVNZ010000195.1:0-2366 GCF_036486225.1 Roseateles sp.
GGTGCGTCGAGCAGCCGGATCTCCGCGCCGTGGAGCGCCAGGATGCGGTGGACGATGCGCAGCCCCAGGCCTCCGCCACGGCGCGCGCCGTCGACGTTGAACGGACGCTGGAAGAGGTCTGCGCGCCGCGCCGGATCGATGCCCGGGCCGGTGTCGGACAGCCGCACGCGCACCTGCGCGGACGGCGTCCGGTCGATCTGGACCCGCACCTGTCCGCCGGCCGGCGTGTGGCGGATCGCGTTGTCCAGCAGGTTGGTCAGGACGCGTTCGATCAGGCCCAGGTCCGCCTCCACCGGCGGCACGGGCCCGTCGAAGAACGCGCCCAGCGTGAGCTCCCGCTGCGCCGCCACCAGCTCGAACTTCTGGAAGACGTCCTGCACCAGGTCCGTCAGCTGGAACGACTCCATCTGAGGCTCGACGAACCCTTGCTCCAGCCGCGCGAGCTCGAACAGCGACCGGGCCAGACCGCCGACCGCGGTGCTCTGCTCGATCGCGATCTCGAGATAGCGGCGCCGCTGCGCCGCATCGAGCTGTCCGTCCTTCAGCAGCAGCGTCTCGAGGTAGCCGTGCAGCGAGGACAAGGGCGTGCGCAGGTCGTGGGAGATCGTCGTCACCATCTCCCGGCGTTGTTCGTCCTGCCGCGACAGGCGCCGCCACTGCTCGCCGATGCGCGCGGCCATCTGCGAGAAGGCGCCGCGCAGCACGGCGATCTCGTCGCGCGGCGCCGCGGCGGATGAGGCCTCGTCCACGAGCAGGTCCGGCGCCGCCGCATCGTCGATGTCGTACCGGCGCACGGCGTCCGCCAGACGTCGCAGCGGTCGCGTGATCAGGCCGAAGGCGATCAGGCCGGCCGCCAGGCAGAGCAGCGCCACGATCGCGATGGACCACAGGGCCGCGCGCAGCGCGTTGCCGGTGGCGTCGAGACCGGCCAGGCGGTCGTGGGCCTCGCCCAGCAGCACGACGTAGACGAAGCCCGCGTCGCGGTCGCCGACGCGCAACGGCGCCGCGCTGAACACCTTGCGGGCGTCACTGCGCGGATCGTCGCCGGTGATCGGCAGCGGCGCGCGGGCGAGGAAGCGGCGGATCGGATCCAGGTCCACGCGTTCGCGCGTCAGGCGGCCCTGCGGCGCGGCGTGCTCGACGACGCGGCCGTCGGTGTCGAGCAGGTAGACCTCCACGCTCGGGTTCACCGCCATCAACTGTCCGAAGAGCCGCCGCACCGCGCCGGGCATCGGGCCTCGCTCATCCATCAGCGGCGCCTGCGCCGCGATGTGCGCGGCCAGATCGCGGGACAGGCCCTGCACCACCTCCTGCTCATGCATCCGGCTGGAACGCACCTGCAGCCAGGCCGAAGCGCCGGAACACAGCAGCAGCAGCCCGGCGAAGACCAGGGCGAGCCGCTGCGTGAGGTTCAGGCGCGGGATCATGGGCCGGGCGCCATCTTGTAGCCGCGCCCCCAGACGGTGAGGATGCGGGCGGGGTTGGACGGATCGGCCTCGATCTTGGCGCGCAGCCGGTTGATGTGGGTGTTGACCGTGTGCTCGTAGCCTTCGTGCTTGTAGCCCCAGACGGCGTTGAGCAGGTCGAGCCGCGAGAACACCTGGCCGGGCTGCCGGGCGAAGAAGTAGAGCAGGTCGAACTCGCGCGGCGTGAGCTCGATCGTGCGGCCGTCCAGTTGGGCCGACCGGGCGACCGGGTCGATGAACAGGCCGTCCAGGCCGACGCTGCCGGCGTCCAGCCGCGCGCTGCGGGACATCGCCTCGGCGCGGCGCAGCAGCGCCTTCACGCGCGCCACCAGCTCGAGCACGGAGAACGGCTTGGCCAGGTAGTCGTCGGCGCCCAGCTCCAGGCCGAGGATGCGATGCAGCTCCCCGCCCCGCGCGCTGATGATGACGATGGGCACGTAGTGCGGCATCGCCCGCGCACGGCGGCAGATCTCCAGGCCGTCGACGCCGGGCAGCATCACGTCGAGCACCAGCAGGTCCCAGCCGCCTTGCTCGGCCAGGCGCAGGCCTTCGAGGCCGTCGGCGCAATGGACGACCTCGTAGCGCTCGTCGCGCAGGTGCAGCGCGAGCAGCTCGGCGATGTGCGCGTCGTCTTCGACGAGCAGCAGCCGTTTGGTCGGGTGCTGGGGAGGGGGCTGCGGCGGATGTTGGGACGGATCGCTGACCATGGCGGGCATTCTCACCGCCGGACCGGTCCGGACGGCGCTCCGGAGTTCTCACATTTATTTGAACTTTGCGTGAGGACTTCGGGAGGCGCGCTGCGTACGCTGACGGCCATCGTCCCTCGGAAAGGGACCTCGAGCAGGAGCACCGCCATGAGCACCCGACGCCGATTCCTCGTCCTGGGCGGCACCGCCGCCG